>JACDHS010000068.1 GCA_013820875.1 Verrucomicrobiota bacterium
TGATTGTGGCATGTGCCGGTGATTATCGCAGTCCTTCAGACCGCTTGTTAATCTGCGGGGTTTACCCAGCCCGCGTGGGCTGGGCTGAGGAATGGCCGCACCTTTGGTGCTTGGGACCAGAAGACAACAGCGGGTCGACAACCCTTTCGCGGCTCGGGAGATTTTTTGACGAGGGCGAGCATATCCGGAAATTACCCTAAATCCGGCAGTTCAATACCGCTAATCTACGCTAATGACCGCTAATAAGAGAGGGATTGCGAGAAAGACCGCTTGAAAGTCGAACCACCTGTTGAGTGAAGTCTTTGTTTCGCATAACCACTTCTCCATTAGCGACTATCAGCGAAGATTAGCGGTTCAACTGCCGTTTTTAGGATTACTTTTGGCAATCGCTATAATCATTGCGTGAGCTTTGCAGAAACTTGCGGCTGGAGTCGCCTATGGCTCAAGTTACACGATGGAATTTTTCGACCTTCCCGAGGGATACACGTCTGAGGACTTTGTGAAGGTTCATAATCACAGTTTCCTTTCTCGAGACGGAGCATTGCACAGCCTTGAGCGAGGTGCGATACTTCCGCCGAATTACAGCCCCAGCCTTTTGTTCCGAGAGCGGATTTATTTTACATGCAACATCGAAGGCATATAACCATGCGCTCCACTGAATGGCGGCCACGCCACGCATTTTGCCAATTCAAGAGCTACGGACAGGTCGCCGTTGCCGTCGTCTGCGCGATTCTGATTGCCGGTTGTCAGTCGCCACGCACATCACGCGATGCTGCCGTCCGCATTGCGAGTTCGCTTGAGAGGCGCGTCACTGATGCGGAAGCACGGCACATACTTGTCGATCACATCGAGCATGCGATCCACGCTGCACGTGCTGCGAATCATAAGGACAGTAGCATTGAGGTTGAAATCTTAAGCAAGAAGCGACACCAGCTTACTGCGAGATTCGATTCCTTTTTATCTCGTTCCAGCAGCGATGATCAGCTATGGGCTTATCGCACCTATGCTACACCAGACCAGCGCGGTGGTGAGAGCGGATTCGCACTGGTCAGAGGCGGACGGGTTGTAGAATACATGGGAGTTATGATTTATGACTGATCCAGAGGCTAACCAACCGGCAGCATTGCACGTTTTATGACACGGCGACGTCTCGAAGATAGGCGCATTGCACAGTTGCTGCTTTGGCAATGGGTCGTTGGGCTGCTTGTCGTCTGGAATGTCCTTTTGTTCTCGGAGCCGTGGACAAACTGGAACCTGCTATCTTTTGCATGTCAGGCCATTCTCCTAATCTGCGCATACCCGAGCATTCGTCGGTTTGAGAGAACTGCCACGCATTGGGTTTCGTTGCTTTTCAGGAGACTTGAAAGATGAGAGCCGGTATCGCCGAATAACCAAGTGAACCCGCGATTGCTTCATTCTGCATGCCATCGGCACGGGTCACTGATACACAGCGTTCGACACCATGAGACATTATCTACTCTGCTTCACATGCTGGCTTGTTGTGTTTCATTGGTGGCTCCTTTTGCGGTTTGTTCCATTTGTTCCGGAAATGATCACCACGGCAGGTTTTCTGCAGGCGCTTTTCTGGATAAACATTCCCAGTAAATTTCTGGCCCCCTTAATGGGACCGCGTCACTTCAAAGTCGAGGCGTTTGGCGCTCTGCCGCAGGGCATGCTCGCTTATGGGTCGATTGTGCTTTTTTGGATTCTCGTAGCCGCTATCCTTGGCGTCGCGACGAGTGCGATATTGGCTCGGGCTCAAAAAGAAAAACGCATCCAATGAACGCAGAGACTTCGCCGAACCAACCAGATGTAGTAAACTCTGCGATAGCGCTGTGGTTTCTATTTGAGTATCACTGGCGCGGGGTCAGTGATGCGGAACGTTAGGTCTCTTTCGCAACGCATTTAACAAAACATGTATAAAGCCGAAGATATTCGTTACAAAGCTGATGGCCCTTTAACCGCATCGATCGGAACCATCCTTCTGCCACTTTGGGCTCTTATCAAACGTCCAACGAGCGAACAGGCTCTTAAGGAAGCGAAACGTCTCGTGGACCAACTTGCCAAAGAATCAGAGCAGACAGGTATTCTCGGCGGCAAACTTACTATCTGCGACTTTTCGGCTCCTTACCACACGCAGGCGGCACGCATCTCAATCGAGCAATCTTCTAAAAAAGAAGTCACATTGAGGTGCGATTTTTTTGCGGTTCTTGCCTTCGATTCAATCGGCGACTTCTGGAGTCGCGCTGACATCATTTCCCGACATGTAGATTTCCTTCAGAGATTTTGCCTCGCTCCACGCGACAAGGATATCGAGGTATATGCAGAGAGAGCTAAATTCCTCACTGAAAAAGAAACAAAAAATGGTGATGCGCCTGATGAAGTGGCCTAGCAAGCCGCACGCACCGAACCCCGCGATAGCGCTGTGGTTTCAATTCGAGTATCACTGGCGCGGGGTCAGTGATGCGGGACGTTAGGCGGCTGCGCACGTCATGATAGAGAGTCCCGAAATAGAAGTCGAAATGACGTTTCTGACTAAAGCTGAGGGTGGACGCGATCGACCACCGGTTCTGACCACTCCGAAGTTGTATCGTCCTCACCTCGTCGTTGGCGGCGGGGAGTATTTAGGTGTTATCTTTCTCGCCGCACCGGAGTTCATTGAACCGCAGCAGTCTTTCGTCGCTACTTTGGGTTTGGCTTACCACCCGCAGGTTGACTACTCTGCCCTCGTGCCCGGAGCAGAGTTCACAGTTCGAGAGGGCGCTCGCATAGTCGGTCGAGGACGAGTCACGAAGAGATGAACAAGTGGGAGTAAGCCTCGCAGCAGGAACCTAATTAGATCACAACACTGCAGCTTAATATAACTGTTCGGCACCAGCAGCACGCCATGCGCAAGACCTTTCGTGAAATTCTGATTACGGCAGCGGTTGTTCTGTTACTCTTTGGAGCTTGGCTTGGTTCAGAGCTTTATTATTCGCACAGCATTTCTCCTCGTGGTGTTTCAACTGTGCAAGATTACTTTCACAAGTTTGGTGAACCTCTTCGTGTTCGCGAGTTGGAGCGCGACGGGAAGGTATATTTCGAGTTCACGGGACGACGTCCCTCACTTGCCATCTTTGCAATGCCTTCTGCGCCGCCATCCTATGTTTTTGAGGAAGGAGGGACTTTCGTTGAGTGGTGCCCAGATCGTGGAGAGACGCGATCCGACTACAAACAACGCTGGCCACTTGGCGTTGGAAAGAACTTGGAAATTTCGATCGTAAGAAAGAAGTTTGGAATATGAGTCTCTGGCCGAACCAACCGGATTCACCAAACCCCGCGATATCGTCGTGGTTTCGATTCGAGTATCACTGGCGCCGGGTCAGTGATGCGGAACGTTAGGCCGCTCACGCGTATGACAAAATCGCCATCAAATCATTCGGCCAACAAGAGGCCTCTAATCGTTCCAAATGGCTACTGGACGTTCTGGTTCGTCCTCTCGCTACTCGGCGGTATCGGTGGATTTGTTGCAGCACTTTATAAACGTGATTTCATCGTCGGGATGATTTCCTTGGCTTGGGGAGTTGCGTGGGCAGTTGTTTATTGGAGAGTTAGATATGCAAAGTGATTGGCCCAACGGAGAAGGGTATGTGAAGAAAATGGAGATCACCCTACAGGTGAATGCTTTTCTGCTGAAATATCTGTGTTCATCTGTGTCTATCTGTGGTTTCTCTTCTTCCTTTGTCTTTCAACTGCCGGATTTAAGGTGAATGAAGTGGTTATTTAACCACGGTAAGCACGGACCTTAGCCCCACACTTCGGCGGTTCGCAGTTGTTTAAGTAACAAATCTTCCAAAGGCGCATCAGAACGGACGCTGAAGAACTGAACGCCGCGGCCTTTGCAATATTCGTGCAGTCGTTGGCAGAAGTTTTGGACGGTTTGCTGGTAAGCTTTCAGTCGGTACTTCCCGAAAGTCACTTCCTGACTGGCGCCGGTTTCGGCATCCACCAGGCGCAAGTCGCCGAATGTGCCGGGATCCACTTCTTCGGGTGCGAGGATTTGAATCGCGTTCACCTGGAAACCGCGGGAGATGAGCGCAGTCAACCCAGCCTCGTAACCTGCTGGATCCAAAAAATCGCTCAGCACAATGGCCAAACCAGCTTGCCGCGCTTCGATTGCGCCGCGGCGAAGAGAGTCATTCAGGTTCGCCACACCCCCGGCATTCAACCGAACGAGATTCTGCAAGTAGGTGAGCGACGACTTTTTCCCGCGAACCGAGCGCAAGGCATTTCGATTCGCAGTTTGCTCGGGATCATCTGGGAACGCTTGAACGGTGACGCGATCGAATCCGCTCAGTGCGACGTAACCGACGGCTGCGGCGATCTGGCGTGCGAAATCGAATTTGCGCGGTGTGCCGAAATTCATGGATTCGCTTGAGTCCAGGAAGATGCGAACCGGCAATTCGCGTTCTTCCTCGTAAAGCTTCAGGAACAATCGGTCGAGACGACCATAGAGATTCCAGTCGAGGTAACGAAAGTCATCGCCGGGAACGTAGTTGCGATGGTCGGCGAACTCGACCGATTGGCCGCGCGCTCGACTGCGGCGTTCGCCCCTCGAAGAACTCTTGGCCCGACGCGTCGCAAGCAATTGAAATTGTTCCAGGCGCCGGAGCAGTTCTGGATTGAGAAATGAATTAGCCATTCAGATCGGTTGGATCACAAGTTTCCCGCAACTCGACACAGGGCGGTTGCATGTCTGGGATGCTGAACACACGCGGAAGGCTAACGAGCCGGTGGCATTTTGCAAACCGGCAATGTTTGAATCTGATCGCAGGGACTGACCGGAACCAAAGCAAAGTGAAGCCTAAAAACCAAGAAACTGCACTTTAACGAAATTTATTCACAGTTTATGCACATTTTCCAAAGGTCAGCGTTGACACTATAATTTGCATTTCTTAGGCTCCGATATAGTTTAGAACGCAAAACAACATGCTTCGAATCAGCCTAATCATCGCAATAGTCGCCGGACTGGCGGCTGCTGGTCTTAATTTCTACAAAGTCCGTGAGGTTTTGGTAACTACCATCTCCGAGCGCGATAACGAGAAGAACCTCAAAGAAACCGAGATGGCGGAGCACAGGTCCACCAAGAAAACTCTCTCCCAGACACAGGAAACTCTCGCCAGCACCGAGAAGAAATTGGAAACCACCACCGCAAACCTAAAGAGGACTACTGCGACATTGGCTACCACAGAAGCGCGTGCGGCAGAATTGGATACCAAACTGTTGGCCACCACCCAGGAACGCAACCAGGCCCAACAGAAATTGTCGCAGTGGGATATTCTCGATCTCCAGCCTGATCAGGTTCGTGGAATGATCGCTGATCTCAAGAAAGCGAGAGAGCATATTGAAGTCGTCGGAGAAGAAAACAGGCTGTTGGCCCGGAAGAAACTGGAATTGGAAAACAAATTGGCATATTTCCACGGAGACCCACAACCGGTTGAACTACCAGAAGGTTTGAAGGGCAGCATCATCGCCGTCGATCCGAAGTATGATTTCGTTGTTTTGAATATTGGCAAAGACAAAGGCGTTCTCGAACGTGGCGAAATGCTCATTAATCGCAATGGCAAGCTGGTCGGCAAAGTTCGTATTGCTGCCGTTCAGGAGAATCAATGTGTTGCAAACATCATTCCCGCCTGGAAGCAGGACGAAGTGATGGAAGGCGACCAAGTTCTTTACTAAGAATGAAAGTGATCGCGCGTTATCTTTTGTTGGTTCTGTTTGTCGGCGCAACTGTGGCCACAATCGGCTGCAAAACCACGGAGGAACCGGAAAACATTTCGTCGCGTCCCTGGGGTTATCGTCCCGGCTACGATCCCGGTTTTCCTGGGATGATGAACGAAGGTCGCTAAAAATAAGCTATTTCAAAAAGGCTGGAGCATACGTGCTTCAGCCTTTTGTTTTGTCGAGTGGTCAATACAGGATCTTGTCGGGCTTGTTCTTCCATTCTTCGAACGCTGCTTTGGCTTCTACGGGACAGCATTGCTCCAGGATCAGCGTGCGCTCGTTGAGAGGCAGGCCGATCTGGTTATAGAGGAACTCGTCATCGAAGCCGATGGCAGAGGCGTCTTGCCGGGTGTTCCCAAAGTAAACTTTTCTTAATCGGGCCCAATAACTTGCCGCCAAACACATCGGACACGGCTCGCAACTGGTATAAAGTTCGCAGTCGGTCAGTTGGAAGGTTTGCAGGTTTTTGCAGGCATCACGGATGGCTGTTACCTCGGCGTGAGCTGTGGGGTCGTTCGTGGAGGTGACCTGGTTCCAGCCGCATCCCACGATTTTTCCATCGCGAACGATCACGGCGCCAAAAGGACCACCCTTGTTGGCTCGCATCATTTCCAGTGAGATGCGAATTGCTTCATGCATGAATGCGGGATTCATTGGGGGACAGTTAAGGGCAGCAGGGCAGGTTCGTCGAATCCGATTTTTTGGACTTGTGGCATCTACGATTTAACAGCGAACAATTGCTTGTGTATTTCGGCGATCTGCTCGGGTGGAAACTTAGGCTTGCGATCGTAGGTCAACAGTCCATTGATCTCTTGTTCAACGTCGGTTAATTGCGTGTAACAGAAACCGGCGAGAAATTCTAACGAGGCGAGCCCTTCCATGAGGTCACGGTATTTGGCGAGTAACTCTTCGCTGTTTTCAATCGAAGCGTAGAATTTGTAAAGCCCGTCGCGCTTTTCTTCGGGGATGTCTTTCGGGGTCATCAGGAATCCGCCCACTTCGGTGAGCATGACTGGCTGACCCCGATGCTCCGATCCGAGGACAAAGAGCGGCTTGTTTTTATACCAGACTCCGGCAGGCAACGGTCCTCCGGCCAAGGTCTCTTTATAACGCTCGCGCAACCCCTCCGCGGTTGGCGTGTAGTCATGAATTGCGCAGATATCCGTCACGTTCGTGTGCTCCCAGCCATCGTTATCAATGACCGGTCGGGTGGAATCAAGTCGGCGCGTGAGTTCGACGATGCGTTCCAGAAAGGCGTATTGTCCGGGGTGACTCTCTTCAAGTCCCGGGAACCCCATGCTTTCGTTGACCGGAACCCAGGTGATGATGCACGGGTGATTATAATCACGCCGGATGGCGCGCTCCCATTCAGCGAGCAATCGTTCTTCGGCTTCCAATGACCAGGCTCGCGCGTTCGCCATCTCGCCCCAAACCAGTAATCCCAGGCGGTCACACCAATACAACCACCGCGGATCTTCAATCTTCTGATGCTTGCGCGCGGCGTTAAAACCCAGTTGCTTCGTCAGTTCAACATCCAAACGCAGAGCATCGTCTGAAGGGGCTGCAAGATAGCTCTCCGGCCAATAGCCTTGATCCAGGACCATGAGGAGAAATGTCGGGGCATCGTTGAGGAGAACGCGACCGTCCACTATTTTCACGCTTCGTAACCCGGCATAAGATTCAACTTCGTCCAGGAGTTGGTCACCATCGAATAGCCGTACGCGGAGATCGTAGAGATGCGGTGAACCAGGGGACCAGAGTTTGGGATTCGCTATCTTCAACCGGAACCGGGTCGCGGCATAGGTGGCATGAGCTTCTTCGCGAGCGACAACCAGATCACCGTCCATTACCTCCGTTTCCAATCGCCAACCGGTTGCAGGCGCGTGCAGGTAAACCATCAGTTCCAATAAGCTCTCCTCCGCATGTGGCGTGATCTTCAACTCACCGATGCGAATGGGTGGCACCGGCTCCAGCCATACGGATTGCCAGATTCCCGTCGTGCAGTAGTAATCAATCCCGTGAGGCAGCCCGGAAGGAGACTGTTTTCCGCGTGGCTGATAAGGGTCCTGCCGGTCTTCGACGCGTAAGGTCAAACGGTTTACGCCCTTGTGCAGATAGGGTCTGATGTTAAACCAGAACGGCACATGCCCACCGCGGTTGTGACCCACTTCATGGCCGTTAAGCCAGACAACCGTGTGGTAATCAACTGCGCCAAAATGGAGCAGCACTTCATGGCTCTCCCATTCTTGCGGCACCGTAAACTCGCGGGCATACCAGACGACTTCATGGATGCTCTTATCGTTGATTCCAGAAAGTTCGGTTTGATAAGGGAATGGGACCACGATGCTCATTTCCAATTGCCTGCCACCTGACCATCCAAGACGCAGGCCCTGATCAACGTCATCGAACGCGAACTCCCATTTGCCATCGAGACTCAACCAGTGCTGCCGCACAAATTGCGGGCGCGGGTAAGCTGGAGGTGTTTGCCGGGTTTGAGGACGATCGTTGATAGCTTGTTCGATTCTGTCATGCCGTTGTTCCATCGCCTTATTCTCCTATCGCAATGCGTAGTCGTTAACTTGTTCTGCATACTCACGGACGGCCCGTGCCACTGCCGGATCCCAATGTCGCTGGCGTTTGGGATCGTGCATTTCCCAGGTGACCATCGCGCCTGGTGCAGGACGTCCCCAATCGAAGTCGCCGAGCGTCAGAATCGGAGCCCATGTCACAACTTCCACATCTGCCCCTTCGCGGTTCGCCAACTCGACTTGTTCATCCAACAACTCGAGCCACCCGACCACAGTATGACAATCTGAGAAGTGACAATTGCCCGTCTCGCCCATAAAGATTCGCTGATCGGGATACTGCCGCCTCGCTTCCAGCAGCAGGCGTGAAAGAGGCCAACCCTGTTCCACTCCCCAGTTGTTATAAAAATTCAAACCAACTATCTGGAGAAGGGACGAATTGCCTCCCCAATCATCCGAACCGGTTTCCCTGGCTGCAGTCGGATCCTTTCGTCCGAGCAAGGTATTGAAGGGCCGCCCCTGATCTTCAAGGCTCACATGCGGATGCCATGCCCAGGGTTCTGAAAGAGCAATATCCACACGCGGATCCGCCTTCTTGACCGCACGCGTCATTCCGACCAGCATTCGTCCCACCACTGAGTAAACGTTCCACCAACTGCGCGCCTTCTCCTTGCCTGTCGCCGGCCACCATCGGCCCCAGTCAGCCATCATCGCCGTCCAATAACCGCTTTCCACCACCGGAATGTACCCGGCAAAACTCCCGCGGTAACGCTCCGCGACACGAAACGCAAACTCGCTCATCAGATCAATCACGCGCCCATTCCAAAGATCTTCCTCCGCAATCCAGGGAAGCCATTCGTAATGGCAGAGCGACAGGTAAACCTGCCCCCGGCTAACGCTGGCGAGACGATCCAAATAGCTCCAGTCGAATCGCCCTGCTTCAGGAAAACTCCGCGCCAGCCATGCGCCGTCGCGAAAAAGATTCATCCCGAATTCCTCGCGAAACAAATGATAATCCGACTCCAACTGCTCGGCGTGACCGGTCAACTCCAGTTGATGAAAGTCGAGTTCCTGGATGAAATCAGGAGTCCACCCGCGTATGTGGCCTGCGTCAAAAGCGCCCGCAAGTTTCCAGGTTCTATTACTCATGTGCGTGTTTCCGGGGATTCGCCTGGTTGGGTTTAGTGACCCACTCGTTGCAACCCGGGCGTCGATTCCTCCCACTCTTTGGCGTGCTGACGCACTTCATCAAGTTGCACCCGTCCCCAGTCACGACCGAAACCGTCCCGTTCGACATGTTCGGGTTGATCCAACTTCTTTTGCCACTTGTGTAATTCTTCGATGTAAGGATCGCATGGCACCCGTTCACAGCTCTTGCGATCCTCGATGTCATAGATGCCGATTTTAGCCCACTCGCCACTCTCCCAATCCGGGATATCCACGCAGGGGTAGAGACAGACCCCATGGAGATCGATACCGGAATTGAGGGCTTTCATGGATTCTTCCATCGTCATGTTTAGCCAGTCGGCCCGGTGTTCCTGGTGGCCGCTTGTCTCGCCAATAATGATCGGGCGATGATAACGATCCCAGGCGAACTTCAGCAGTTCTCCCAAAGGTTTCCTTCGCGGATCCCGTGGGCCAAGCACCTCGCGGCTTTTATCCTCATTCATCTGCGCCTGGCTGAAGTTGTAAACGTTGACCCCCACGATATCGAGTATCTCCGGCGAGCCGCCCAGTTCCGGATGCATCTTTCCGTAAAGAATGTCCCAGGCTTCATACGCCTCCTCATAGGCATGATCATGGGCTTCATCAGCAAGATCTGGACGGTCGGGCGGTGGCACAGCGTGAATGATGGGATCCACATGAACCATCCGCGCCTCTGGATCTATTTCGCGCAAGGACTTCACACCCTCGATAGACATCTGGCAAAGGGTCCGTTTCAATTCGGCATTACGTCCCTTTGCAAATGGATACATCCACCCCATGTCGGTGGCTGCCGCGGTGAAAAAAGTGATCTCGTTGATCGGCGTGAAAAAGCGCGGTCCTTCCGTGCGAGCCACGACATACTCAGCCACCGCCCGGCAGTAATCTTGAAAGCGATGATGACATTCCTCGGAAAACGGATCACAGCCATCCGGAAACCCATAGTGACACAGGTCCCAGATTACGGTCATGTGATTGGAGTTAATCGCGTCGATCAGGGGATCCACGCTCGACCAGTCGTATCGATTGCCTCCTTTATCGACCATCGGCCAGCGAATCGCCTCGCGCACCACCCCGATCCCTAATTCCAGGAGCCGTTCGTAATCCTGCTTCAAATGACGGTCGTGCCCGGTGATCGCGACATAATCTTTTCGCTTTCCGTCCTTCCAGAGAAAGGTCGAGCATTCAAAACCCGCCATGAAAAAAGTTGGAAATATGTCCCATTCAGAAGTTGAATTGTTTTTGTCCCTGTCTGCCATAGATAATCCTCCTCAGGTGACCCCGTAAGATTGTTTCGGTCACCCGCTACCAATTTAACCCATCTCGCTGTCCGCTCAAGGGGTGCTCAAGCGAATCCCAAGTGGCAGATCCAATGTTCTACGAAATGACAGATGAAGCCGCGTCGCCGAAGAACTACTTTTTCTTGTCTTTTTTGTTCGGGGATCCACGCAAGCTTTTGATCCAGGCCGTGTTCCTTCCGCCGTTCGGTTTGCCCAGATTATTGTCCTTCAAATACGTTTCCGAATACACCTGCCAGGCAGCCGGATAATTATTCAATTCCGCTGTGTCTCCGAGAAAACGGAACCCAACATTCTCGCGATAGGGGCCAACATCGATATAGCCGTTGCTCCCTTTTTCCCACCCCAGGTTACCCGGATCTCCCAACCCCTGGCCGGGGCGGTCTGAAGCGCGAAACTTCACAAAATCCAACTGCTTCCCAGCCTGTAACAAGTGAAGGTTGTCACCGTGATCACCCAATTGCGTCGCATTCCCGGTGGGCGACACATTACAAAAAAGACTGCTCTTCGCCCAGAAACGGAGAACGTAGTTGGAAGAATCGATTTCATCGGCGCCAAACCCGTTGTAGATGACGACCAGTGTTCCGCTTGGAACTTCGTTCAGAAAACCCTGGCCGAGATCCTGCAACGTGCATTGATCTTCAGTGGCTGCTCCCCAGAAATCCCGGTCGCTTATTTGAATGCCATTCAAATTCACTTTATCGGCCACCACGAGAAGTTCGACCGCTTCGACATGATTTGTGCTGCCGCCCCGGGCATTAAAATAAACTTCGTTGATGATGATTTCACCAGGTTCGGCAGCGTGAGCGGGGCAACATGCAACGCACATGCCTGCCAGAACCGCCAATACATTCAGGATCTTCATCTCAAAAACCACGTGTGCCTTTCTTCAGAAAGCAATGTAGTGGCCAATATCAGAAATGGATGTTTTCGTTAAAAACGTGTGGTTGGGGATAAGAAAAATGGGGTTATTTTAGAAGAAACTGGCGTGAGATCAGATCATTTAAAAAATTCACGTTGGGCAGTCGAAGGAGCAATCCCGAGTTTTTTGTAACTTAGTTCCGTAGCGATGCGACCCTGCGGGGTGCGATTGATATAACCTTCCATGATGAGGTAAGGCTCATAAACTTCCCCGAGCGTGTCCGGTTCTTCCCCGACGGCAACCGCCAGGGAACTTAAACCAACCGGCCCACCGCCGAATTTACAAATGATCGCTTCGAGAATGCGTTTATCCATTTCGTCCAGGCCATTTTGATCGATCTCGAGCATCGCCAAAGCGGCGTCTGCGACTTCTGAAGTAATCCGCCCATCGCTCCGCACCTGGGCGTAATCACGCACACGGCGCAAAAGATTGTTCGCAATGCGCGGGGTGCCCCGGCTGCGTCGGGCAATTTCCTCCGCGCCACGTTCCTCCACTTCGATGTTGAGGATGTGTGCTGCGCGAACGACAATCTTTTGCAATTGCTCAGCGGTGTAATAATCCACCCGTTCACGTACCGGAAACCGGGTGAGCAGGGGAGCCGTCAGCAACCCGCTGCGGGTCGTGGCACCGATCAAGGTAAACCGCGGAAGATTCAGCCGGACACTGCGGGCATTGGGACCCTGGTCAATGATGATATCGAGTTTGAAATCTTCCATTGCAGGATAGAGATACTCCTCAATCGTTTTCTGGAGCCGATGGATCTCATCAATGAACAACACATCGCCCTCTTCCAGATTCGTCAGCAGCCCCGCGAGATCACCGGCTTTTTCAATCGTCGGTCCGGAGGTGCATTTCAGATTCGTGCCCATCGCCTTGGCGATGATATTGGCGAGGGTGGTTTTTCCGAGTCCCGGAGGACCGTTCAGCAAAATGTGATCAAGCGCTTCCCCCCGTTGTTTCGCAGCCTGAACGGCAATCTCCAGTCGTTCCTTAACTTTGGCCTGACCGGTGAAATCGGAAAAAAGGGAAGGGCGCAACGTTACCTCCAACGTTACGTCAGGTTTTGTGAGAACATCCGAAATCATTCGATCCGCCATGGCATACAGGATGAGCAAACCCCATTTCAACGACAAGGGGAAAACAGATTTGTAAGCGGGTTTAAGATCACAGCGAAACGATTTTCGTCCGATTTCCCCCAAAAGCATCAGTCTCCGAAGGCAGCTTCGTTTTTTGTCCCCAATAAGCCGCATTTTGACCGTGGCATGATTGCTGCATAAGTAAGATTCAGCTTGGAAAACATGGTATGCAACCGTGTCCGGTAAAAGCGAAAAACACTTATGCAACACGATCATAACGAAACAGGAATGGACGCGCTGGAAGGCGAAAGCGATTTCGAATCTTTTGAATTTTCCGATCAGGAGACGGACAACCCGTTCAATGAAGTTGAAGAAATGGAACTCGCCGCGGAACTCCTCGAAGTGGGGGATGAAGCGGAGTTGGATCAATTTCTCGGCAGGCTCATCAAAAAGGCCAGTCGCGCCACAGGAGGCTTTTTGAAAGGACCTCTCGGCTCAACCGTTGGTGGATTGGTCAAGGGCGCTATCAAGAAAGCTTTGCCAGGCCTGGGCAGCTCGGTTGGAAATCTTCTCGCTCCAGGAATGGGTGGCAGCATGGGCGGAAGCCTGGCAATCAAAGCCGGTCAGATGCTCGGTCTCGAACTGGAAGGCATGAGTCCGGAAGACAAAGAATTCGAAGTGGCCAAGCGGTTGGTTCGCCTGGGTGGCGCATCCGTTCGCAACGCGGCCAGACCCCGTCGCGGCGGATCCCCTGTCGCCATTGGGCGCAATGCGGTTGCTCGAGCGGCGCGCCGACATGCACCTGGACTGATTCGTGTTCGCGGCGGCGAACCGATGGACGATTCTGCTGGTTGCAATTGCGGTTCAAACAAAGCGGGTCGTTGGATTCGCCAGGGTGGAAAAATCATTCTTTTAAACGCCTAAAATGGCTGGTCGAAGGCCACCAGTTGGTGCGCCCCAGGACAGCCGACACATCTAAAAATCAACAATCATCATTGGAGAAAATATGCACGATATCGACAACACACGAATGGAAACTGAAGCTCATTACGACGAAGCCTTCGAGTTTGAATCCGCTTTTCCCGAGCAGGCATTTCCCGAGCACGGGGATCTGAACGAAATGCAGGAAATGGATTTGGCCACGGAATTACTGACCGTGTCCGATGAAGCGGAACTGGATCAGTTCCTTGGCAAACTGTTTAAAAAGGTCACCAGGGGCGTAACCAACTTTGCGAAGTCTGGCCTCGGAAGGACTCTTGGCGGAGCACTGAAAGGTTTGGCCAAAAAAGCACTGCCGATCGCTGGCGGCGCACTTGGTTCGTTCATCCCGATTCCGGGAGTGGGCACTGCGGTGGGCACCGCGTTGGGTTCTGCCGCCTCTAATCTCTTTGAAGCCGAACTGGAGGGAATGGATCCCGATCAGCGCGAAATGGAAATCGCCCACCGGTTTGTGAAAGTCGCCAGTGCTGCCACGAAAAAAGCTTTGTCAATGCCGCCCACTGTTGATCCCCGGAATGCAGCTATAGCGGCTCTTAAGGCAGCTATCAGGCAGCAGAAAATGCAGTTGTCAACCGCCGGAGCCAACGGCGACGCCCACGAATTCAGCTTTGAAACGTCGGATGACGCCGATAGTGCGCCCGGATCGGGCGGCAGCGGCGGTGGACGGACGGGGCGCTGGATGCGTCAGGGTAACAAAATCATTCTGCTGGATCTTTGAAATGCACCTGGCCATTCATCCTTCGAGACTGCTCACCCAGGAGGCCCGGTCGTTGCTCACACGACTGGATCGGGTGAAACCGTTTGCGCTGCAAATGACTTCCGTTCTGGCAGCAGCGGTTTCGCCAGGCGCTCAAACCGCCATTGAGACATACATGGCGGGGTGCCGCCGACAACTGCGGAAAACGGTTATCGAATTTTTAAGATGGCTGGGAGGAGAAGGGGCTAAGGCATCGCCGGTGGAAGCTCAGCGGCGCTTCACCATTCTCCGGATTCGATTCAACACGGTGCTCTCTCACTTCGACATTTATTCCGATGTGCTGGTGCAGCGAAGCGAACATGAATTCGGCGTTTGGCTGGGAGGGCTCGACATCGTGGCGGCCGACGCGCTGGAGTTACCCGGTTATTATGAAGTGCCACCGGTCGTTTGTTATTTGGATCGCGGTCACGGGGCTGCGATTCGGCGGGCTCGCACCCGGTTGCCGGGTGGAGGAGAGAATCCAGTAGCAGTGATTCGTATACCACGCGAGCGCATGGTCGGCAGTGGTATCGCCTCTTCCCTTGTCCATGAAGTGGGACATCAGGTGGCCGCGTTGCTCGATCTGGTGAATTCGCTTCGACCAGTGTTGAAGGGCATGCAAATGAAACGTGGTCCCGAGCAAGCCGCATGGCGAATATGGGAACGCTGTATCTCAGAAATCGTCGCCGACTTCTGGGCGGTGGCAAAAGTGGGGATCGCGGCTACAACTGGCCTGATCGGCGTGGTTAGTTTGCCGCGGGCATTTGTTTTTCGCATCGCACTGGATGATCCACACCCCTTTCCGTGGATTCGTGTGAAGCTGAGTTGCGCGATGGGCGACGCGCTTTTTCCTCATCCGCAATGGCAGCAAATGGCAAGGCTTTGGGAATCCTTTTATCCAACCGCAGACCTGGAGGATGATCGGAAACAAATCATTCAACTTCTGGAATCAACGTTGCCGAGCTTTATCAGTCTAATCGTAAATCATCGTCCCAAGGCTCTGCGCGGCGCCTCAGTCGTCGAAGCGTTGAACGTAAATGAACGGCAACCGGCGCGACTCGCTGCGCTGTTTGAACGCTGGAAACGTTTTCCACGCGAAATGCGATCCGCTCCGCCCACCCTTTGCTTCGCCGTGCTTGGCCAGGCCCGGCTGGATGGGCACCTGGATCCCGAAGCGGAAAGTCGTTGGCTGGCGGATTTGCTCACCTATTGGGCACTGCGGGGAACTTTGGACATGTCAGCGTTGTGCGCTTCGCAAGCGCAAGCACACATCTCTGCTCCAAAAATCTGACGGACTCACTGAAAAACTCAATTGGAGGACTTATGGCAGATATATTAGGAAAAATCGAAATTAAGAATAATAAAAACAAAACGACACTCGACCAGACCGTGAATATCAGCGGGCAGGCGGCCGATCTGTTGCGAGGAGCCCTCGGCAGTGGAGCGCGTTCCGTGGCATTGCAGCGGTCTGAAACCCGGGAAACACCGGATCAGTCTCTGTGGACGGCAATTCGGAATCGCACCACAGCGATCGGTTTTAACGCCTATCGGGAATTTCTTGATCGTGTGCTGTGCTCGAAAAACAGCAATGACCGGGAGGAGAAAAAAATTCAGCGGCAAATTGATAACGAGATGCCTTCTCACTTTCATGGCGTCGACGCCTATGAATTGTTGAAAACGGCAACGCAGGCGTTTCTCATCATGGAATGCGGTGTTGCCGTGGAGCGACCGAAGGATAGTGCCACAGGACTGCCAATAGGATCTGGAGCAGACGAAATTCCTGGGGAAGCCTCTCGCGTGGATCAACCGTGGACATACGACGAAGTGACGCAAAAACTCACGCAATACCTTGGCGCGGGCAAGCTACCTTACCTGAATCGCGTGGTCTCAGCTTTGTTCTCTCCAACCAATAGCACGGAGGGTTCGCCTTTCTGCGGAAACATTCTTCGGAATCGCTGGTCGAATCCTTGCCTGCTGGAGTTGATCTGGTCGTTCTGGCACGAGGAAGGGATGTTGGTGCAGTCGATGAACGCGATCAGTCTCCGGTTCCAAAACAAACGCGGGCCACAAGATCGGGATCCGATGGCCCATTTGAAATTGGATCCGTTGCGACCTTTGAGCAATCTGCTCTGGGGTTACATTCAGGATGACCATGATCGTTTAACGGTGGCACGCCGTGTTTACGAATATGACCAGCAATACGGACTGACACTCATCGGCAAGGCGGTTCCGGCGATTCGATCGGTGGAAAGCCGTTCCAAGTTTCTTGAGGGCTTTCATAACCTGCTTTACACCTCCTCGGCTTTCTACAAGCAGGACGATGACACCACGGTGATTGCAGATGCCTTCCCGGTCTTAAACGCTTTGAAGGAAGTTCATCTTGTCCTTGCCCAGGGAGCGCACAATCAATTTGGCGACCTGCCCTGGACTGCTCGTGTAGAGATGCTGATGCAGCAATATCTTCTGGCTCGTCCCGAAATGCGCGAATATCTGGGCCGGACACCAATGGTGCCTTACCAGGAACCCTGGATGGCGCAGGTGGACACGATGAAAGAAATGCAGGGCTGGTCGGATGTCTCCGTCTCGCAGTTCCGCGATCTCGGCGTCTTTGGCGAACAACTGCTGCTCTCAATCCGTTATGGCGATTGGATCGCGGTCAATGATACCCATCAGGCTCGAAATTGGGCACGTTACTGGCGGCCGGAAATCCAGGCTTACATCCATTCGTATCGCGCTGTAACAGGAGTCGATCTCATGGTGGAACACAAAAACAGGGGAGACCGCGACTTACAACCATCGGTTCATCACGCCCGGCGGATAGGTCGCAGGAACGATTTGCCTTCACCTGCTGCAGCACACCAGAACAATGGAGATCCATTGAAATCTGAATATCGCTATTGAGACTGACGCCGCTCAAATTGCTGACCCTCGAAAGGAACTAAATGAAAGACCTCTTCACATTTGAAGTAGAGCCGTTTCCCATTCTGGGACGGGACCGGATGCAACCGGAGATTATTGGAGCTGACACCCGGGTTTGTGTGACTGATACAAAGGCGGCTCCGTTCCGCTACATTTGCAGCCTCGAAACCGACAGCCTCGGCGCGATGTGCTCCGGCACATTAATCGGTCCGCGCACAGTGCTTACAGCGGGTCATTGTCCCGAGGGAGAAACCGCATCCAAAATGCAGGTGTTCTCCGCCAGGAACGGCCTCACGCATTCGGCGGTTTCACGTTGCGCAGATTTTGTGTTTGCACCGAAATACTCGTCGGCGACACCCACAGATTACGCCGTTTTGATTCTAAAAGACCCGATTGGAAACAAGAACGGCTGGTGGACATACGATCCTTTTCGCTGGCCCGGCGACACCGTTGGCACCAGCATCCTGAAAGGCAGCCTTCCAAAGAAAGCAGCGGAATTGTCTGTCAACATTTCCGGTTATCCCGCGGACCGCCCCAAGAGCGGAGAAGCCTGTTTTAGTTCCACGAATGACCTTAGGGGTAAAAGACAATACCGCGCTTTCGACTCCGCGGTACGCGTGACTCCGGCCGGAATTCTGGAATATGTCAACGACACGTTCGGTGGCATGAGCGGAAGCCCCGTTTGGATCAAACGAGATCTGTCGCTCGGTGGACGTGTGATGCTCGCGGTCCATATCAGCGGCGATGACGGAGCCTTTGCCGGTAAGGCCAATCGCGGTGTGTTCATCCAGGGGTCTGTCCTGGAATTCATCAAAGCACATAGTTTTTTTCCGCCGACCGCTCCTCCTTCGGGGGCGGGAGGAAGAGCCACTGTCCGTTCCGGTTCCAAAGGAAGCACGGTTCAGGAACTGCAGTATCGGTTGAACATCTGGATTGCGATCACTCCCGCCGCTGGAATTGCCAGGCTCGTAGTGGATGGTGACTTCGGCCCGAAAACAAACGCAGCCGCGCGGGCTTTCCAGAAAGCGATGAAACTGGCAGTGGACGGAATCGTCGGGCCGCAAACATGGAACCGGCTGTTGTTGCCATTTTAGTGAATGATCATCGATTGTCATTGCCACGCGGGTAAAGGCGATGGGTTGACCGGCCCATGGGACACTGCGGCGCCACTCAACCAGTTTCTGCGCTGGAGCGTCGCAGCCGGGATCCAGCGCACAGTTCTTTTTGCGGCTTTTCATTCGGACTACAGCGTGGCGAATCGGGAGGTTGCACGCATTGTCGCCAGCCGGCCGGATCGCTTTTATGGCTTTGCCTTCGTGCATCCACAGCGAGACGCCGGACGGGTCGAAGAAATGGTCGGTGAAGCTGTCATGCAATATGGATTCGTCGGCATCAAGGTGCATCGTTACGACGCGCGCATCACCCGTGAGATTTGTGAAGTGGGCCGGCAATTTTCTGTGCCGGTGCTTTACGATATCATGGGTGAAGTTTCCGTGGTGGAATTGCTGGCGAACGAATATCCAGACGTTAATTTTATTATTCCGCACCTGGGCAGTTTTGCGGACGATTGGAAGGCGCAGATGGCATTGACCGACCATCTCGCGCGGCACGCCAACATTTACACAGATACTTCGGGAGTTCGACGTTTTGACATTTTGAACCAGGCTGTCCGCCGGGTCAGCGCGAGCAAATTTCTTTTTGGCTCGGACGGCCCGTGGCTGCACCCGGGATTGGAGTTGGCAAAAGTCCGCGCCTTGAAGCTTTCAGAAGCTGACGAACGCCTCGTGACCGGAGGCAATTTTCTTTCGTTGATCTCTCATGTGAACCGCAAAAGATTACGTGAGAAATTGCCTTCTCGTTTTGGAGGGGGACCGCGCTTCCCGATTCCGGCTCCGGCGCGGTTCAGGGAGAAATGGACAGAGGAGGAATTTCGGGATCCGTGGCTGACCGCAGCGAACTCGATCGTCTGAGCGGACTGTTCGGTTTGTTTGAAGGCGGGAGCACATCCGCGTTTTCGGAATCACCACGTTGGGCAGCGCGCCGCATTTGCAGAGCCCGATCTGTCACCCCGAGTTTCTGAGCTGCCCGCTGCAAGTTTCCTGATTCATTTGTCAGTGCGATTTGAATGGCCACTTCAGTTGTCTGCTGACCGATTTCCCGCAACGTGACACCCATGGTGATCGCGCGGCGGATGGCATGTTGAAATTTATCGTCGCGCCAGTCCTGTTGCATGAATTCAGCCGCTGACACCCGTTCTTCTGCTGGGATTTCTCCCGGGGTGATCGGCCCTTTCCCCACGTGGCGTTTTGCAAGCCCGGCGACCACGTGTCGAAGCTCGCGGACATTGCCCGGGTACTCGCGCATCTGCAGATATTCCTGAACGGTCGGATTCAGTTCCGGCGCTTCGCCGTTCGGTGAGAATTCCTTGAGAAAATGGCGGACCAATAGAGGAATGTCGTCTCGTCTCTCGGCCAATGAAGGCAAGTGGCATTTCCAACTGGCAATTCGATGATAAAGATCGCGGCGAAATCCGCCTCGCGCCTCCTCTTCGATCAGATTGCGATTGGTTGCGCATATGAGCCGGAAGTTCACTTGCTTCCATGTGTTTCCCCCCACTCGTTTGTAACTGCGCTCTTGAATGACACGTAACAGATCAGCCTGCAAGGTCAGTGGCAACTCGCCGATTTCATCGAGAAATAATGTTCCTTGATTCGCAAGGGCAAAGGCTCCATCCCGCGACTGAACGGCGTGGGTAAACGCTCCCCGCTCGTGCCCGAAGAATTCGCTGCCCGCCAATTCCGGCACCACGGTGGTGCAATCCAGAACCACCATATCGCCTTTATCCTGGCGACGGTCGAGAGTGTGGATCAGGCGAGAGATCATCTCTTTGCCCGTGCCGCTTTCACCAGTAAGCAATACCGAGGAATCAGTAAACGCGCCGACTTCGGCCACATCCCGCAATGCGGCGATCCATGATGCACTGGTTCCAACGAGATTGTTCCGCACGAGCGGAGATTCGATGATTTCATCCACCTGTGCGAATCGTTGTAACCTGGCAGCAATTGCTGCGGCGGAATCGGCTGCATCCCAAACCAGGACATCGGAAGCTCCGGCCTGCAGGAGTTGCCAGATATGGCATCCGGACAATGCTAATGCAGTTAAAGCAACGGCAAGAACACGCGCGCCCTGATGCCGACTGTTATCTCGGATTTGGTTGACCAGGCCTCCATCGACAGAATTAAAGAAGATCAGTCCAGTATGTGCAGTTGTTTTCTCAGGACGAGTCAGGGAAATATTCTCCGCTTGAAAGAATTTGACCAGGAGATCCTTTTTCAGAACATCCTCCCCACTGTGATAGCAAAACCACGCCTCGCAGGTCTTTTTCGTTGCCGCCATTTGAAAATTTGCTGAGTCTGGGGGGGCGAGGCGCTATCGTTCACATCACCAGCAACTTACGCAAGGTAAAAAGGTTCCGGCGCGGTTACTTTCGGTGGCACCCGATGCCGTAAAAACGTCTGCTGCGAGAATGACTTACTTTTTAACTATCGCAAACATCCAAAACAACTATGCACCCCACCTATGGATATCTGTTGGCGGACGAGGAACCGAGGGATTCGCGGCACGGTGTTCGTTGGACATTCAACCGCTCAAGATCCAGTTGGGCCGATTTGCGTGTGTAATAAGTTCACGCAACTAAGTGGGGCTTTGTTTTCGCACCCCCCCCCTTGCGATTGGGGGGGGGCGTGCTCGGAAGCGGTAAGTTGGTGGGTAATAACAAGGCTGGAATCGAGTCGGACGAGCGCATGCCTGGGTAAAATTCGCACGTAGCGTAGCCGTCCCCTATCCACATTCACAAGCTGAGGACGGCTACGCTTGGGGCAGGCTTCCTGGCCTGCCCGTTTATTCCGCGAATCCTAAGTAGGTCACTTAGGATTCAGATAATGTCCTGACCTCACCGACGAAGATCCCTTTTGCGAACGGAATTTTCTCAGCCCGAATTCGCGAAAATTGCCTTCGCGCACCAAAAAACCGCGTTCCTCCGGATTAAAAAGCGGGAATTATAAGGGTTTATTGCCTCTGTGGTTCCGAAAACGACGCCAACACAGTGTGTTGTCCACTTTGAAACCGCGGAAACGACGTCCGCACAGTGTGTTGTCCACTTTGAAACCGCGGAAACGACGTCCGCACAGTGTGTTGTCCATTTTGAAACTGCGGAAACGACGTCCGCACACTGTGTTGTCCATTTTGAAACTGCGGCGACGACGTCCACACAGTGTGTTGTCCACTTTGAAACTGCGGAAACGACGTCCGCACACTGTGTTGTCCACTTTAAAACTGCGGCGACGACGTCCACACACTGTGTTGGCCATGTCGCAGGGATTGAAGATTTGTTGTCACGCAAGCCCGCTTGTGTGGCCATTCTGCGGTTGGGACAGGCAACGGTTTCGAGGGGTAATACTTCAATCCTGAGTGGATCGCTTAGGATTGAAAGCCTCGCCGTCAGAGGATGTGGGAACCTCGTTGGGCTGTTAAGCTGAGGAGATGCTGCTGTGGGACTTATGGGACGGATGGACTTATACTGAGATGCGCCCGACTGAAAAACTGAACACTGATTTACTTTCCAGGCCGGTTTCCACATTCTTCGGCGAGTTTGATGAGTTCTGATATCCCAAAACAGCCTGCGGTTTTGCCGACACATACGCCTGCGTTATTTGCTGAGGCGGTGCAGCGGACGGTGGAATTGTTGAGGGCAGGGGAATTGGTCGCGGTGCCGACGGAAACGGTTTATGGCCTGGCGGGGAATGCGTTCGATGCCGTCGCGGTTGAAAAGATTTTTGAGATGAAAGGGCGTCCGAAACAAAACCCGATCATTGTGCATGTGGCGAGTTTTGAGACGGCGCGGAGTTGTGTCGCCGATTGGCCGGAAATTGCCGGTAAGTTGGCGACTTCTTTCTGGCCGGGACCGTTGACGATGGTTTTGCCGCGCTCGAAGGATGTGCCGGATGTGGTGACGGCAGGCGGAGCAACGGTGGGGTTGCGCTGGCCGAGCCATCCGTTCATGCAGGCGGTCATTCGTGAATGCGGTTTTCCATTGGCGGCGCCGAGCGCGAATCTTGCCAACCAGGTTTCACCCACCAACGCAGAGCATGTTCGCAGGGCGCTTGGAAATAAGATTGCGCTGATTGTGGACGGGGGGCAGTCGCAGGTGGGAATTGAATCCACGGTGCTGGATTTGACGGCGACACCGCCGCGATTGCTGCGGCCGGGGATGATCCATGAGGAATCGCTGCTGGCAGTGACGGGTGAATTGACCCTTGGGTTTGGCGATAGCGAGGAGGTTCTGAAAAGTCCCGGGCTGCTCAAGAAACATTATTCTCCGAAAGCGAAACTCGTGTTGTTGTCGTGGCGGGATGAGAGCGATTTGAAGAGGCAGTTGGACGGCTATTCTGTTGCGCTGGCAAAGGTTCATCTGATTGCGCATACAAAAATTCCATTGAACATGGAACTTGGGCGCGTGTCAGTTATACCGCATGACGCCGAAGCTTTTGCCCGTGCGATCTATGCGGAGTTGCATCATTGCGATGAAGCGGGCGCGGAATTGATTGTGGTGGAAGAGCTGCCGAGAAACTCTGAATGGCGCGGCATCGCGGATCGTCTGCAACGTGCGGCAGCGTAGTGCTTGTTTGACGAATCAAATGAAATCCAGCAACCTCCACCACCTGATGAGTTTAGTCCGAATCTTCTGTCTAGCTGTGTGCTGTGCGATCAGCGCCGGAAATGCATTTGCCCAGACCAATGTCGTGCGTCCGATGTCGCTGAATGAAGCGATTCAATTGGCTTTGAAACATAACTTCGACGTCCAGATCGAACAGTATGAGCCGCAGATTTCCCGCTTTGCCTATGAAGTGGCAGAATCCTATTACGATCCGAGGTTGGATTTTTCTGTGGTGCAACGCAGCAGCACTCGGGAAGGCGGGATAAACCCGAACACGGGCGAGCCGTTTCCTTCCACCAGCACTGAGAGCACCTCCGTCAGCGGCGGAATCGTTGGCACATTGCCCACCGGGTTGACTTATGATTTCGGTCCGAACGTGACTCACAACACTGGGACCAGTCGCGGGAGCCCATTCGATCTTTATGAAGGCCAGGCCGGTATTTCCATGCGGCAACCGCTCTTGCGCAACTTTTTGATTGATGCCGGTCGGCGCAACATCCTGACGGCGAGAAAAAACATTGAAATATCTGAGTACGGTTTGGCATTCCAATTGATGAGGGTCATCAACCAGGTCGAGCAAACCTATTATGACCTGATCTTCACGCGCGAAAATATCAAGGTGCAGGAAAAGGCATTGGAACTGGCGGAACGGTTGGTCGCGGAGAATCGTCGTAAAGTAGAAGTGGGAACTCTCGCACCGCTTGAGCAGGCCCAATCGGAATCGCAGGCGGCTGTGGCGCGGGCGGACGTTGTTTCGGCGATGGGCAATTATGATATTCAACAAAATGTGCTGAAGAGCCTGATCACAGATCAGTATCGTGAGTGGCATGCCGTTGAAATTGTGCCGACAGAGCAGTTGGTCGTCATTTCGGAGCAGTTCGACGTCATGGAGAGCTGGACTCGGGGCATGACATACCGGCCGGACTTGAATCAATTGCGCTCCGACCTTGAGCGGCGCGACATCACCCTGCGGTATCAACGGAATCAAACGCTTCCTTCACTTGACCTTGTTGGCAGCTACGGGCGCAACGCACTCGCCGATGATGTTGGCGGGGTGTTTTCAGATTTTCGTCGGGAGACCAGTCCATCTTATTCTTTCGGCGCTGTGTTCAGCATTCCATTGAGTCAACGCGGTCCTCGCAACGCCTACAACGCTACCAGGGCAGAAATAGAACAGGCCAAGCTGCGTCTGCAGAGCGCGGAGCAGACGGTGATGGTGCAGATTGATAACGCCATCAAGACTGCCCGGACGAACCGTGAACGAATTGATGCGACTCGCGCAGCCCGGGTCTATGCTGAGCAAGCACTCGATGCTGAAACAAAGAGATTGGAAGCTGGACGGAGCACCAGCTTTGTCGTGCTGCAATTACAACGCGACCTGACGAGAGCGCGATCCGAGGAAATGCGGGCCATTTCAGATTATTACAAGGCACTCGCGGCAATCTCCTTCAATGAAGGTTCGACTCTGCTGAACAATAACCTGGAGTTGAACGTCAGGAAATGACCTCGGTTCCCGGTGACCACAAATTGTGTGATGAAAACCGAGAATCGTGCCGTCTAACGCTCCGATGGCGAACATCCCGAAATCCGGTCTGAGAGTAACCCTGGATGGAAAATTCTTTCGCCTCGGGACTGAAAAGTTTTACGTCAAAGGGGTTTCGTATGGCCCGTTTGCGCCAAATGAAACAGGTGAATACTTCCTGTCACCAGGAAAGACGGCTTCCGATTTCGAGTTGATCCGTGAGTTGGGAGCCAATCTGGTTCGTGTCTATTGCGTTCCGCCCCGATGGTTCCTGGATCTGGCACTGCAATTCGAATTGCGTGTCTTCGTTGATATTCCCTGGTGCAAGCACGTCTGTTTTTTGGATACGGATGCGGTAAAAAATGCAGCGCGGGAAACGGTTCGGAAAGCGGTGCAGTCCTGCGCGGGGCATCCGGCAATTTTTGCTTTCAGCGTCGTCAATGAATTCTCCCCCGACGTGGTGCGATGGAGCGGAGCCGAAGAGGTTTCGGATTTTGTTGATGAACTGATTGCAATTGCCAAACAGATTGATCCGGAATGCCTCTGCACATTTGGCAATTATCCGCCGACTGAATATCTGCGACCGCGGAATCTCGATTTCGTTTGTTTCAATGTTTATCTGCACCAGCAGAAGCCATTCGAGAATTACCTGGCCCGTCTGCAGATGCTCGCCAACGAGAAGCCGCTCATGATCGGCGAGTTTGGAATCGATTCTTTCAGTGAAGGACCAGCGTTCCAATCGAGCACCCTGGAGTGGCAGGTTGAAACGGCGTTTCGTAGCGGGCTTGCCGGCACTGTGGTTTACAGCTTCACCGATGAATGGTTCAAAGATGGCCGCCATATTGAAGATTGGGCATTCGGTCTGACGACGAGAGAACGTCAAAAAAAGGACTCGTATGCCGTCGTTGAAAAAGCGTTCAAGAAAGCACCTTATTTTGCGCTGGCGCGGTACCCGAAAGTTTCCGTGGTGGTGGCCAGTTACAATGGCGCGCGCACATTGAAGACGTGTCTCGAATCGCTCAGTCGGCTGAACTATCCGAATTATGAAGTAATCCTGGTGGATGACGGATCTACCGATACCACACAACAGATTGCCTCCCTCTTTTCCAACGTCCGCTATGTCGCCCAAATACATCAAGGGCTGTCTGTCGCGCGGAACACTGGTATCTACGCCGCAGAAGGTGAAATTGTGGCGTTCACCGACTCCGACTGCCGCGCGGATGAAGATTGGCTCTACTACGTGGTGGCGCATTTGTTGAACAGCACCTTTGTGGGGATTGGCGGGCATAATTTTCTGCCGCCGGAAGATTCTCCCGTGGCGGCCGCAGTGCAGGTCTCCCCAGGTGCGCCAGCCCACGTGATGTTGACAGATCGCGTCGCGGAACACATTCCGGGGTGCAACATGGTGTTTTATAAATGGGCATTGATGGAGATCGGCGGGTTTGATCCGATTTTTATCAAGGCAGGCGATGACGTGGATGTCTGCTGGCGATTGCAACAACGGGGCTACAAAATTGGGTTTAGTCCCGCTGGATTCGTTTGGCACTATCGTCGTTCCACCGTCCGGGCATATCTGCGTCAACAGCGGGGTTACGGCGAAGCGGAGGCGTTATTGGTCCGGCGACATCCGGAATATTTCAGCGCATTCGGCGGGAGCATCTGGCAGGGGAAGATATATACGAATTCAAGTTTTGGAGTCATTCTGAGGCGGCCCATCATTTACCACGGTTTGTTCGGAAGTGGTTTTTTTCAGACGTTGTATTCCTCCGATCCTGCTTCGGCGCTGATGTTCTGCACGACATTGGAATACCATGTCCTGGTCAGTCTCACGCTGCTCATTTTGGGCGTTCCGTTTCCGTATCTCCTGCCGTTGGCCTTTGCGAGCATATTGCTTTCGCTGAGTGTTTGCGGGTTGGCGGCGTGGCAGGCCGAGTTGCCGGCTGACAAAAAGAAGGCGTGGTCCAAGCCGCTCATTGCGTTGTTGTATTTGCTACAGCCAATTACGCGAGGCTGGGCGCGTTATCACGGGCGTCTCAGCATTGGACCCACTCCAAAAGCCGCTTATCAAAATTTCGGCCTGATCGAGATGAAAGAGAAAGGTGAATCGCTCGAAGTGGTTGAATACTGGGCGGATTACCAGGTGGACAGGTTGGACTTTATTCAAAGCATCATAGCGATGCTGGATCGTCAGGGATGGCAGTTTAAGATTGATCCAGGGTGGGGCGATTTTGACCTGGAAATATTCGGGAGCCGCTGGAGTCATCTGCAACTGACTTCCGTTGCGGAGCCTCATGAGGGCGGGAAACAACTGTTCCGCACTCGACTGAAGACGACATGGTCTCTTCCCGCGAAGGTGGCGTTCTGGATGCTTCTGGGCTTCGAATTGCTGGTGATTGGCTTTGTGGGCACAGAGAACCCGTGGCTTTGGTTGATCCTGTTGACGATGCCCATTTTCGCCTGGTTTCTCGAACAAGAGCAGCGCGATTTGCAGCGCCTGATTTCATTGGTGCTCGATGATGTCGCGAAAGTGAAGGGATTCACCAAAATTAAAATACCTTTACCGAACCCGTTGATATTTTCCGGGAAGGATGCAGAGGCACGACCTTAATTGGCGGGGAAAAGCTGTTCCATCCGACGCTAGAATCAGATGGTTGACTGTGCCCCCTTTTTTCTCTTTCGTATTCAATTCTGGCTGAATTAACGAACAAAGCTGACGTCTAGTTCTCGTGAGAATGTTGAGAAGTCTTTTTCATGGGTGCGGCGCACTTGCTCTTTGCGTTTTGATTGGCTGCAAGACCAATACTTCCAGGCTCGACTGGCTACCGGAATCGGTGCGCGAAGTTTATCGTCCTCCAGGCGGCGACTTCTATAGCTATGCACCTTCGGTCGTTCGTCTGAAAGGTGTTGATCACATTCTTGCCTGTCATAATGCGGAAAGTGGCGTGATCAGGGACGATATCTATTTCATCCGTCGTACCGCAAACAACGTGACAGCAGAATCGGTTTTCAAGTCGGGTCCGGATTGTGCATGGGACAGTTTTCATGTCTGCGATCCTTCGATTGTGTCCGGGAAATTTAAGTTTGACGGAAAAGGATACCGCTATGCGATGTTCTATTTAGGGAACAACGTAGACGCGAGCCGCAACAACCAGGTCGGAGTTGCTTTCGGCAACGATTGGCGCGGGCCGTGGATGAGATATCCTGAACCGATTGTGGAATATCCACAGAATGGCCGGTGGGGAGCCGGGCAGCCTTCAGCAGTTTACGATTCCAAAGGAAAATTGCTGCTGTTCTACACCAAAGGCATACCAGCTACCGCTGGTTACGTGCGGGAGGTTGATCTCCATGATATGGCTTCACCGAAGATCGGACCTGAATTTAAGGTCTCGACCAACGGGTTGTTACGTGCCAGCGGTGCTCCGGATTACTGGAATAACTTCGACGTCGCCTACGATCCCGCCCGCAAGCGTTTTTGGGCGATCCGCGAAAAGCGACCCTATGCGCCTGAAGATCCGCGCTACATCACTTCGCATTTGGAAGTTGTAAGCGTGCAAGCGGACCAAATCTTCAGGCCAGATGCGCAGTGGCGAGCGGAAGGTGAGATTAACCCTGAATTGACGGGCCATGCCCGGAATCACAATGCCTGTTTTGATCGCACCCTCGCGGGAGCTCTCCCGCAGAGAAATCGCATCCGGATCGTTTTCTCAACGAGCTGCGCAGGAGAAGAGTGCAGGGGGAAACGTCCACTCTGGAGCTATTCGCTCTGGCAGGTGGAAGGAAAAATGGTCGATGGACCAGTGCTAAAAAGGAGGTCGCCAGCACGTAAAGAGGTCACTCACTATTGACACACGTTTCGGGAAGATTTTTATCATCTGACAGCAATCGAATGACTCAAGCCAAACTCAACTCGGATTGGTGTAAATAGTGACCCCTTTACGGAACTTTCATCAAGAAGTTTACAAACACTCACGCAAGCTCTACGTCGGTAGGATACTATTTCCACGTAGTATTTGAAGCGGCTAAGGCTTTCAAAAAGGCAGTCAAGAAAAAGCCTGGTCTGCTAAGATTGGTGAAGCCTTGATGTTTTGACACCCAACACACCTTGCTGACTCCCCCAATTCCGTATTTTGACTTGTCCACAGATCTTTCCGGTGATCCTTAAAGAACGTTGAATTTGA
Organism: Verrucomicrobiota bacterium; assembly: GCA_013820875.1. Lineage (GTDB taxonomy): Bacteria > Verrucomicrobiota > Verrucomicrobiia > Limisphaerales > JACDHS01 > JACDHS01. The sequence goes on from JACDHS010000068.1 coordinate 28,858, forward strand.
ATCCGGCAGTTGAACCTAAAAACGGCAGTTAAACCGCGAATCGCAGGTGGTCAAAAAACTACACTATCGAAAAACAAGGGGTTTTCTGCTTAGAGACGCCCGGAACGTGGGCTGGACGGTCTCCAGCCCACTTTCGGATCATCCGAAAACCGTATGGATGGTCTCAAGCCCACTTTCGGATCATCCGAAAACGGCCTGGATGGTCTCCAGTCCACGTTCCGGATGATTTTAAAACCACCGGATAGCGCGCCAAGGGAAGGTTGAACCTATGGCTGAAACGGTTGCACTTTTACTTTCATTCAGCGGGTGAAAGCAAAAAAGTTACCTTATCCAATCTTCTCCTTTTGTTTT
>JACDHS010000069.1 GCA_013820875.1 Verrucomicrobiota bacterium
CATCCAGACGGTTTCCGGATGATCCGGAAGTGGGCTTGAGACCGTCCAGCCCACGTTCCGGGCGTCTCTAAGCAGAAAACCCCTTATTTTTCGATAGTGTAGTTTTTTGACCACCTGCGATTCGCGGTTCAACTAGAGAGAGGAGAGATATGAAGCTTTTCCAAGTCTTCCGGGCACTCACCTTTTAGATGAGGTGTTTTAAGAAGGTAAAAAGCATAAATCCGCTGCGCCTTTGCCTCTTTGCGCCTCTGCGTTGAATTCCAACTGCCGGATTAAGGATGAAACCTGAATGCCCGCCGCGACATCAAATGGTGGGAAGTAACAAAATCTCCGATCGTGGGGTATCAAATCTTGGCTTCTGGATATTCGAACACTGCGCCACGCTAAAAACCTCCCTCAAACAATTTCGAAAAATCTTCTAATAAATCATCTGCTCGCCCGTTATCACCTTTGAAGGGCCGCAAAGCTCGTTGATGAACGATCAAAGGAAAACCGATTGGGTGCGCTCAGCACTGGAACGACACGAAAGTTCGCTCCTGCGCTATGCCGCCTCCATCACAGGCGACGCGGACCGGGCTCGTGACATCGTGCAGGATACTTTCGTGCGTCTTTGTGCCGAGGAACCCGCCAAACTCGATGGCCGCCTTGCCGAGTGGCTCTTCACTGTCTGTCGCAATCGTGCGCTGGATGTTTTGCGAAAGGAAAAACGGATGACGCCATTGACCGAAATGGACCTTGAGGTCCGCGCAAGTGAAGAACCGAGTCCCGCCATGGCAGCGGAGAAAAAAGAAACTGCCACACAATTGCTTCAACTGGTCGGCAGCTTGCCGCCCAACCAATGCGAAGCGATCCGGCTCAAGTTTCAGGGTGGACTGAGCTACGCGGAGATCAGCCAGGTGACCGGTCATAGCGTCACGAATGTCGGGTTCCTGATTCATACCGGCATCAAAACCCTTCGCCAAAAAATGAACGCAACAGGAAAAGTATGAAGCGAACCAAGGCGAATAAAATAGAACAGGCATCTTGCCTGTTCCAGTGCGGTCGAAAGGAATGGCGTGTCAGGGGCAGGCAGGATGCCCGCCCTACTTCGAGCGTCATCAATGTCACCCTCTGTCAGCAAGGACTACACATATGAATTTTTCTCCTAATGATCCAAAAATAACGGCCTACGCCCTGGGCGAACTCCCCGCGAACGAAGCGAAAGAGATCGAACGCGCGTTGCAAAATTCTCCGGAACTGCGTGCCGCAGTGGAGGAAATCCGACAGACGGCGGAACTGCTGAAGAATGAATTTGCTGCCGAGCCAACGCCCGCTCTTTCCGACAATGAAAAAGAGGCGGTTATTGCCACAATTCAACCGGACAACGTTGTTTCCCTGCCGAGTCGGCGTTTCTGGAGGACGGCTGGGCTGAGCGCAATCGCGGCCAGCATTCTCTGTGTCATCGCATGGCAGATGTCGGTCCGGGACGACGCACCATTCGGCGTCGCACAGACTGAATTCGCGCAAACTCTTGCGCCAACGGTTGACGCGAGCAGTCCGCCAGCGTCGAGTCCATCACCCGTTTCGGCGTCATCACCGGTCGCCGCGCTGGAAGCGAACACGGGCGCGGTGCTTGGCAAAGTGGACGGCAACGTGACAATTGGGGAAATGGAAATTGCTGGCAGGAAGGATCTTGATGCCCAGCCAGAGCCTGTCATCAGTGCCAGGAGCCGATCAGAAACAAAGGACGAGCTTGCGAAATTTGCCACAGTCAAACAACCAGAAGGAGAACTATTAGCCCTGAATCCTTTTCCAGCCAAGGCAAGTCCAACAGTTACAGGATCGTTGTCGGTGAGTGAGACGCAGAAACCGCAGCAGTACGCCGCTCGCGATAGCCGAGTTACGGGAACTGGTGGAACTGCTCCTGCATCGGTAGCGACCGGAGTTGCCACGGACTCAATACCGGCCATACGCACCCCCACGACCAGGACCTTGCGTCCCCAGGAACCCGCTGCTGCAGCCCAAACTTATTCTCGATTAGCTTTATCAGAGGCGAAGACATCCCGGAGCGGAGAGGACAAGAAACTCTCAAGCAAAAATATACATACGGCTTATGCCGAGAGTGATTTTAAGCGAAAGCAATATTTCGACGACCACGAAACAGCGCGTTATCCGAAGTACAAAGAAAACAACTTCGAATCCGTTCTGCAAAATCCGCTCTCTACGTTCTCGGTGGATGTGGATACCGCCTCTTACGCCAACATGCGCCGCTTCCTAAACGAAGGGCGCATGCCGCCCAAGGACGCCGTGCGTATCGAGGAGATGATCAACTATTTTTCCTACGATTATCCGCAGCCCAAAGGAGTCGAACCGTTCTCCGTGAATATGGAAGTGGCGAGTTGCCCCTGGCAACCTGAGCACCGCTTGCTGCGCGTCGGCCTTAAAGGAAAAGAGATGGCGCAGGACAAACGGCCGCCGAGCAATTTTGTTTTCCTGATTGATGTATCCGGTTCCATGTCGCCTCAGAACCGTTTGCCGCTCATCAAACAATCTCTTCAGATGCTGGTGAAGCGCATGACGGAGAACGATCGTATCGCCATCGTGGTTTATGCGAGCAGTTCTGGCGTGGTGCTCGAATCCACCTCCGCGGTGAACAAAGAAAAGATCCTGGCAGCGTTGGAACGCCTGGAAGCGGGTGGCTCAACCAATGGTGGCCAGGGAATCCAACGCGCTTATGCGCTCGCCGAAGAACACTTCATCAAAGGCGGAGTGAACCGCGTGATCCTTTGCACGGACGGCGATTTTAATGTGGGCATCACCAATCAGGATGAACTAATCAACCTGATCCAACGCAAAGCGAAGAGTGGTGTTTTTCTGAGCGTGCTCGGGGTCGGCACCGACAACTATAAGGATGCGCTGATGCAAAAATTGGCCGACAAAGGCAACGGCAACTATCACTACCTCGACACGCTGGAAGAGGGCTACAAAGTTCTCGTGCAACAGATGAATGGCACATTGGTCACCATCGCCAAGGATGTGAAAATCCAGATCGAGTTCAACCCAAGCCAGGTGAGTTCGTATCGCCTGATCGGCTATGAGAAACGCATTCTTGCGGCAGAAGATTTCAACAATGATAAAAAAGATGCCGGTGAAATCGGGGCGGGCCACACCGTCACCGCGCTTTATGAAATCGTTCCCGCCGGAATCGAACGCACGGAAACCCTGGCGGCAGTAGATGATTTGAAATACCAGCGGCAAGCCCCCGCAACTCCGGCACCAAAACGCGCCGCCATCAGCGACAGCAAGGAAATGCTCACATTGAAGCTGCGTTACAAAAAGCCGGATGGCGACAAGAGCGTCCTGCGCGAGCACACACTCATTGATCAGGAGAAAAAACTCTCCCAGGCTTCGACCGATTTCCGCTTTGCGGCCAGTGTGGCCAGCTTCGGAATGGTGCTCAAAGATTCAGAACACAAAGGCCGCGCCAACTTCGGTTCAGTATTGGAACTGGCAAGAGAAGCCAAAGGCGGCGATAAAGAAGGTTACCGCGCCGAGTTCATCAACCTGGTGAAGAAAGCCCGCGAATTGCAACGCGACTAAGCTGTAAACATGCAGTTGCAGCTGGGTGGAACGGGCTACCAGCCCGTATCAATGGGCTACTAGCCCATTGAGTTCGGCTACGGGAGTCGCCCACCATATTATGAAATTTTGAGCGCCCAACGAATCAGCGGCAAGTTGCCGCCGATAACGGCCAAGTTGGCCGTTCCACCCATCGCAACAACGATAGTTAATGGGACGAAAAAAATAAACGAGAGGACCAAAATGAAATTTGTCACACTGTTCAAAAACAAAGCACTGCTGGCAGTTCTGGCCTTCGTTCTCCCCTGGTCTGCTTTTGGGAAAGCCGCTTATTACAACAAGGAGCAAGCGATCCGTAGCGCTGAAATCATCGCGATCGTTGATATCCTGAAAGTGAAACCTGCCAACAAAAAAACGGAAGGCTGGACCTACAGCAAGGTAGCGGAGGCGAAAGTGGAGCGTGTGCTGAAAGGTGAGTTACCCGAAACCGTAAAACTTTATGGCGGCGAAAATTTCATTTGCGCCCAGGTGAAATACAAGCCTGGCAAACACCTCGTCTTCCTGGGACGCAACAAAGATCTCCTGGTTGGCGTCAACTGGCATTTGGCCGTGTTGCCGATCACAGGTGATTCAGTCGAATGGTATGCCAGCGATAAAGGAATCCAGTTACAACCAACTCCCCTCAGCACCGCCCTGGAAGAAATCAAAGCTGTGATGGAAAACGATTGGCCGGTGTTGGTTCATGTGCGGCGCGGCAACCGCCGAACTCCCGGTCCTGAACTTAAATTTGCTTACTGGCAGGACGGCACTGTGTTACTGCGTGCTGATGATTCCAGCCGATTACTCGTTGGAAAAGTTGAGCATCCCGGAACGTGGAGGATGTGGAATGCCCTGCGTGAAGCAGCATTCTTTACAACCTCGCGTGAAGGTTATGTCGTGCCAGATGCGAGTTACGAGACGATCATGATTCACTCTGGGAACGAATCGGCTGTCCATAGTTGGCATGGAGTGCTGACTCCCAACTTTGGGGGCAACATCGAGACTGATGCGGAATACCGCTCTTTCGTTGAAATGTGGAAACAATCCGTGGCCGCCATCGCGAAACTGACTCCCACTCAATTGCGTCCGCTCTCTGAAGCGGCGAAAGACGGAACATTCCGTGGCTACGTCGTGGATAAACCCGCCGAAACGGAATGGCTGAACGAGCGGAAATGGAAGAGCAGGCTCTAAAAATCTACGCTATTTTCTTAGACACCCCGCGCCGCGAGCATCCGTTTGTAGTATTCGCTGCCTTCGCGCACTTTCTCCAATGTATCAAACTTTTCAATCTGACCATTTTGCAGGACTAAAACTTTGTCCACCCGTTCAATTGTACGGGGACGATGAGCAACGATTAGAGTCGTTCGATTTCGCATCAGTTCCCGCAAACTTTCCATCACCAACATTTCGTTCTCCGCATCTAACGCACTCGTCGGTTCGTCCAGCAGCAGCACAGGCGCATTCTTCAAAAAGGCACGCGCCAAGTTTAGCCGTTGCTGTTCGCCGATGCTCAAACGGGCGGCTCCGTCGCCGACAGAAGTTTCATATTTCTTTGGAAATCGTTCGATGAATTCGTGCGCATTGGCGGCGCGTGCGGCGACTTCGATTTGCTCACGGGTCGCCATAAGATTTCCGTAAGCAATATTTTCAGCGATGGTGCCAGGCAGAATGATAGGCTGTTGCAACACGAGCGAAACCTGGGAACGAAGATCGCTTAATTTGAATTCGCGCAAATCCGTTCCATCCAATTTCACACAACCTTTCGAGGGATCGAAAAAACGGGGCAGCAGATTCAGCAATGTCGTCTTGCCGGCGCCGCTGGGCCCAATGATGGCAATGGATTCACCGGGTGCGATGGTAAAAGAGATGTTTTGCAGAACTTCACGTTTGTCATCGTAAGCGAAAAAAACGTTTTCGAAGTCAATTCGCCCTGCCACTGGAGCGGTCAACGTTTTTGCGGTCGGCGGATCGCACACTTCGTTCGGCGTATCCAACAATTCAAAAATGCGACGCACCCCGGCCATGGCACCGGAAACGGTGGCGCCCACTTGCGACAATTGATTCAGCGGTTCGTAGAGCAACGCGAGGTAGCCGAGGAAGACGAGCAGTTGTCCGATGGTCAATTTGCCTTTCAACACCTGATCTGCGCCGAGCCAGGTCAAGCCTGCGGCGCCAACCGCAAACACCGCAGCGATCCCGAACCAATAAACCAACTCTGCGCCGTGCTGCGTAATTCTGCGTTGCTGCGCTTCTGCGACCTGGCCACTGAAGCGCTTCTTCTCCTGTGCTTCACGAGTATAGCTTTGAATGAGCGGCATTGCGGCGATGCTTTGTTGGACGAGCGAAGTGACTTTGCTGTCCGCTTGTTGTGCAGACGTGGTGCGTTCGCTCATTTTTCGACCGAACACACGAATGGTCACAATCAACACCGGCACGGCAGCCAGGGCGAACAGCGTGAGCGGCAGATTAAGTTGCGCCATCACCACAATCATCAGACCAAGGGACAGAAACGAAGTGACGAACGTAATTAAACCCTGCTGAAACAAGGTTTGAAATGCATAGGTGTCCCAAGAGGCTCGGTAAATTAAATCGCCGGCGTTGGCGCCTTGATGAAATCGCAAGGACAACTCCTGCAGTTTGGCAAAAACTTCGTTTCGCACACGAGACAACCCGCTTAGACCGACTTTAATCGCCAAAAAATTCTGGAACGCCGAAAAGGCGCCCTGACTTAAGTGGATGAAGAACAATCCCAGTGCGAGTAAGCCGGCGAAAAAAGCTGGAGACGAACTATCGCTGAAAGAGGCGAGCCAGTTGGGCATCGGTTTGTCTCCAAGAACAGAATCCACGATGATCGCGAGCGGCCAGGGTTTCAGGAGATTCAAACCGATGCTCGACAGCATCAGCACAAAAATGACAGCCATTCGCGGGGCATCGCCACGGAAATAATTCAACGCGCGCTGGATGATATTCATTTTCGCGGAGGTTAGACGCAAGGAATGGGTTTCAAATAGAAAAAACTTCTGCAGCGCAATGCGATGAATTTTTCAGATTGCCCGTGAAGCACGAGAAACCGCGTGAAATGGGATGGAAATCTTGCGAGTTTGCCCGCACCATTTTTCGATTTCCTGCGGTTCGCGTGGATTGATGGGCAAATTCTGTCTTCGTCGGCAAAGTTTTCTTCCCTTGCCACCGGACGAAAAATCCATTCCTCTATTTAGCACGTTAGAAAAAGATTATGTCACTACTCGCTGGAAAATTCGGAATTGTGTTCGGTGTCGCCAATAAACGCTCAATTGCCTGGGCGATTGCTCAAGCATGGCACAAAGAAGGGGCCAAACTGGCTTTCACCTATCAAGGTGAACGTCTCAAGGAAAACGTCGAGGAACTCGCCAGCACTTTCGGGGCTGACACATTGATCCTGCCTTGCGATGTGACGAAAGATGAAGACATCGCACGGGTCTTTACAGAAGTCGGACAGAAATTCGGCAAGCTACACTTGCTGCTGCACTCTGTCGCATTTGCGCCGAAGGATGCCCTGGAAGGTGAATTCGTGAACACCAGCCGCGAAGCGTTTCGTATCGCTCACGATGTGAGCGCCTATTCCTTCGTGGCTTTGGCACGTTCTGCTGCCTCGCTCATGACGGAAGGCGGAAGCATGGTGGCAATGTCTTATTACGGCGCGGAGAAAGTGGTGCCGCATTACAATGTAATGGGCGTCGCCAAAGCTTCGCTCGAAGCGAGCACACGCTACCTGGCCTATGATTTGGGTCCTAAAAAGATTCGCGTGAATTGCATTAGTGCCGGTCCCGTTAACACGCTGGCAGCGCGTGGCATTTCTGGCTTCAATGAAATGTTGAAGCAATACGAAGCGCGTGCGCCGCTGAAAAGAAATGTGCTGCCCGAAGAACTCGGCGCGACCGGAACATTCCTTGCCAGTGACGGCGCTGCCGCCATCACGGGACAAGTGCTCTACGTGGATTGCGGCTACCAGATCATGGGGATGTAATCCCTACGCCTTGGACAAAGCGGGTTGCTTGCGTTGTCTCTTTTTCGGCTCGGCGCCCTTGACCGATTCGGGCTTTTTGACAGGTTTCGTCCTGCCGGAATAGTCCAGCGAGCAGAGAACCAATGTTCCGCACGGCTTGGCTGGAATAATTTCGAGGCTTGCGTTGATCATGCGCGCACGGTGCTGCATAACACGCAATCCCATGCCCTTGTGCTTCAGGGCCTCTTTCGGCAATCCGGAGCCGTCATCTTTCACGCGCAAGACCATTTCACCGTTGTTGCGCACGAGACTGATATGAATGTTCTTCGCCTGCCCATGTTTAACGGCATTGGTGGTGGCTTCCTGCGCGATGCGGTAGAGATGAACCGCCACTGGGTTTTCATGAATCTTGATTGAGGAATCAAAGATCACCGGACAATTCACCCCGAATATCTTTTCAACGTGATCCGAAAGTTGCTGCAGCGCGGCGTGCAGATCGTTGTCCTCCAGGACGACCGGACAGAGACCACGCGCGAGTTCACGGCAATGTTGCAGCGCCTGGTTGATGAGCGACGATATGTACCCCGCATCTTTGGCCTCATCGACTTTCTTGGCGGTCAGTTTCTGCTGAAGAACTTTTGTCAGGAAGTTAATGCCGGTGAGAGCTTGACCAAGACCATCGTGCAAATCCTGTCCGAGACGACGTTGCTCGCGCTCGCTGATTTCCTGAATTTCGCGTTCCAATTGCCGGCGTTCCGTGATGTCACGCAAAATGCAAAGATTCAGGTTGGGAGCGAAGCGGCAGGCTGAGAACTCCGCGAAACGGCTTTCACCATCCGGTTGTGTGAAACTTAGCTCGCCAACCGATTGTTCCTCCTGCTGGAAAAAAGCGTTATCGAACTCGGTCGTTCCCAGGTCTGAGAGCTGTGTTTCAACCAACTTCTCACGAGAGGAACCAAACAAAGCTGAAGCAGCACTGTTTGCTTCAAGAATTTTGCCCTCGTCATCTGAAATCAAAATAGCGTCCATGCTCCTTTCGAAGAGGAGACGAAATCGTTCATTACTTTTTTGCAGTGCGCGCAGTGTTTGGAAATGCTGCATCGCGTAACGAATGGAACGCTCGAGCGTGATATGATCCAGCGGATCCTTCACCAGGAAGTCGGCTGCCCCGATCTTGGTGGCCTCAAGGTCAATGATCGGGTTCGCGGCAGCCGTCAAAACAATGAAGGGCGCCTGGATGCCGAAGGTATTGGCCTCGCGGATCAGCTCGAGTCCGCTCTGGGCTCCAAGCCGATAGTCCACGAGGTAAACATCGTGTTCCTGCTTTTTGATGGCTCCAAGGCCATCATTGTAAGAGGCAACCCAATCAATCTTGAACTTCTTGCCGGGAACTTTGCGAAGGCGATGTTCCAAAAGTGGTTTTACGTCAGACTCATCATCCACCAGAAGAACGCGTATGAGGTTGGTTTTCTCGACAAGATCAGTGTGGGTCATATTAAGGACAACTGCGGTTGAATGGTTTAAATGCGAAGAACAGTCTAAAGCAATGTTACCGATTTTCAATCAGCCAGCCAACGGCAGATGCTTAATGGAATCCCGCAGGGGACCATCTGAACATTAGCCGGGAGCGCTGCTTCATGGGCCGCAGCAGCGTCGGATTTAGAGGCGTTTTCACAATCCCCAGCGCCCATGAACTTCTCACATTGCTGCGACTCGCAGAAGTCGCGCTCCAGTTTGGAGGCAGTGTCAAGGTGCGCCCATTCCGCAGGAACAATCAACGGGCGAACAATTTCCGGATAATATCTTCGATCGGCATTTCCTGAATATCGATGTCACTAACGGGAAGTTCGTCCAAAAGAGCTTTGCAAACGGGTATGACCCGGTCCCGCTTTACTTTGATTCGCAGGCGGGCAGAAGTTTGCTCAAGGACTTCTCCATACTTCTTCAGGCGTTCAGCGGAACAGTTAGTGCCAGTCTCGCAAACGATGCTGATGATTTTAGAATCCGCAAACCGGTCCACCACCTCTTGTAATTGGCCATCAAAAAATATGGCGCCACGATCAATGATGATCACGCGCCGGCAGAGTTCCTGGATGTCAGCCATGTAATGGCTGGTAAGCAAAATCGTCGTTTTGCGGCGTGCATTGTAGTCGCGCAAAAACTCCCGCACACTCTTCTGCGACACCACATCCAGACCGATCGTCGGCTCGTCCAGGAAAAGAACTTTTGGTTGATGCAACAGCGCCGCGATTAATTCCATCTTCATCCGTTCGCCGAGGGATAGCTCGCGAACCATCACATTTAATTTTTCGCGCACGTTGAGCAATGCAGTCATCTCATCCACGGTGCGGGCGAAGGACTCCTTGGAAATCCCGTAAATGCGCGCGTTCAATTCCAAAGATTCCTGCGCCGGCAGATCCCACCACAGTTGATTCTTCTGACCAAGTAACAACGCAAATTGCCGACGATACCCATCCTGCCGTTCCCATGGAACGTAACCGAGAACACGCGCTGAACCGCTGGAAGGATAGAGCAACCCGGAAAGCATTTTCAGTGTGGTCGTCTTGCCCGCGCCATTTGGCCCAAGGAAACCGACGAGTTCGCCTTCCTCAACCGTAAAGGTGACATCTTTAACTGCTGAAGTTTGCTGATATTCCCGATGAACAAGCCCTCGCACAGCGCCCATAAAGCCCGGTTGCTTTTTATAAGTTCGAAACGTTTTCGAAAGATCTTTAACTTCGATTAGCGGCATAGAGTTGAAATCCGTTAACCAACAAAAAAGCGCAAAGTTCGCAAACGCAGTTGCAAACTTTGCGCTGTGAAACTTACAGGAGAACGTTACCGCATCAACTGCTTCTCAAGATATTGGACGACCTGGCGCACGTTCGCATCGATCTCCATCCGGTCTTTGACCAAGCGGCAGGCGTGCAGAACGGTCCCGTGATCGCGCCCTCCGAAGGCTTCCCCGATGGAATTGAGCGAGCTTTCGGTCATCTGCCGGGCAAGAAACATCGCGATCTGACGTGGAAAAGCGATGTTCTCCGGACGACGCTTGCTGGTCATGTCAGCGAGGCGAATGTCAAAATGTTCCGCCACACGCTTCTGGATGACATCGATGTTGATCGTGAAACGGCCTTCTTCCTGCAACACTTCACGCAACAGACCTTCGGCAGTTTCAAGTGTCAGCTTCTTGCCTGTCAACTGCGCATAGGAAGCCACCCGGATGAGTGCGCCTTCGAGCCGGCGAATGTTGGTGCGAATCCGGTTTGCCAGGAAATTAAGAATTTCATCCGGCAACTGAGCACCCATGGCTTCAGCTTTCTTACGGAGAATAGCCAAACGCATTTCCACATCGGGCGGCTGCACATCCACTACCAAACCCCATTCGAAACGGGAGATCAGACGGTGTTCGAGACCCGGAATCTCCGTGGCAAGACGATCGCAAGTCAGGACAATTTGTTTATGCGCTTCATGCAAAGCGTTGAACGTGTGGAAAAACTCCTCCTGAATACGTTCTTTTCCCGCAAAAAATTGTGCATCATCGATCAGCAACACATCGGTCTGCCGATACTTTTTGCGAAAACGAACGAGCTGATTGTTCTGGAGAGCATCGATGTATTCGTTCGTAAATTTTTCGGAGGAAACATACGCGACGCGCGCCCCTTTCTTGTGAGCGGCCACATACTGCCCAATCGCATGGAGCAAATGCGTTTTTCCGAGGCCCACACCCCCATACATAAAAAGCGGGTTATAGTTTTTACCCGGAACCTGGGCTACCGCGTAGGCAGCGGCGTAAGCGTGATTGTTGGTTTCACCAACCACAAAAGAGTCAAAAGTATTTTTCGGATTGAAAACGAACTCACGATTCGCGCCGTTGCGTTCCACAGATTCGACTGCGGCCCTGGCTTTCGGTTTTTCAACTTCCACAGGAGCCAGCGAGGACTTTGCCGAAGTGCAGGCAACCCGAAATTCCACTTCCAATTTCTGTCCTGCCACATGCGTAATGACATCCCGGAGCAATCCGACATAATTATCTTTGAGCCAGACGGCGCAAAAATCGTTGGCGACTTCCAAAAAGATTGTTTCCCGCTCGAAGTCCACTGCACGAACTGGCTTGAACCACAGGTTATATATTTCGGGGTTAAGCATCGTTCTGAGCACTTCCTGTGCTCCAGACCACGTTTTTTCAGCAGGCGATTGCATGTTTGGCGTTAAAGTTTGCAAATTTTACGATTTATTCACCGGGAAGCCCGTTGAACTGCAAAAACACCGAAATCGGTGCAGTTCAAAACGTTCCAAGGCGAACAGTTTAAATTTTTCCGGACATTGCTAAAGACAAAATTAAGAATCAGTTTCAGCAAATGGTTTAAGTCACTTATAATTAAGCACTTACAAAACCCACACCACAACGCTGCCTTTTGTTTGCACTGCTTTGATTTGTTACCTGCGTTTTCCATTTTGGCGGCGATGCTTTCTATGCAAACTTCCAAACTGTGACGAGGACAATATATTAACTTTTATTCACAAGTTGTTCACAGGCGGAAAACCCTTGTAAAATCAGGGGTTCCATTAACTTTTGAATCGCAAAAAGTCCTGAGTGACGAACGAAAAATTCACCGTCTTTGATCATAAAAGAGATTTCGGGGAGCGAAAAAATTAAACCGCCGATTCGCCGGTTTCTTCCGTGCGAATGCGAATCGCATTCTCGACAGGGCTGACGAACACTTTGCCGTCACCGATCTTGCCAGTCTTAGCACCCTGGACGATTGCTTTAACCGCTGCTTCAACGATGTCATCCGAGACGACGACTTCAATTTTGATTTTGGGAAGAAAATCCACTGTGTATTCGCTGCCGCGATAGATTTCGGTGTGACCTTTCTGGCGTCCGAACCCTTTTACTTCAGTGACAGTCATACCTTCGACGCCTATTTCAGAAAGGGCTTCTTTGACGTCTTCGAGTTTAAAAGGTTTGATGATAGCGTCGATTTTTTTCATGTTTACCCTAATCTGTGAGTGGATACTAACAACCGACTTGGGTGTGTAAACAGTTTTTCCCGCATCTGCCAATCTTTCGGGGTAAAGCTTAATAATTGTTTGAAGCTTCAGGTGAATGGATGGGCGAGTTTAGCGACTGGAAACGCGATCAGGAGTGTCAGGTTCGGCGATGTTTGCGGCGAACTTTGGGCAAGTCGCAGCCTCAATCCCTAGCGCAAATCACTTGCTGAGCCAGTAGAATATTACAACCTGCCCCAAGCACAGAAGTCCGAGGCCAACCCAGGTGACAATCTCCCGCAGAACCAATGATTTTTGCTTTGGCGGAGTCAAGCCGACGCGGATTTTTGTTCCACCAAGTTCGAGCAAATCTCCATTTCGTAAAGCCGCCTCCGGGCTGGCTTCTCCGTTGATGATAAGAGAGGCGTTTTCATTGCACTCAGCTCGAAAGGTTCTGCTCTCACGAACCAGGTTGATCGAGAAGTGATTGTCCCAGACACCCGCTTCATTCAGTTGCAGATCATCGTTCTGCGAGCGGCCTACTGAAAAAGGAAAACGGCGGGCCACGATGCGTGTGCCCGCCTGTTTGCCTGAAAGAATGTCGAGTTGCAGCATTTAAAACATGCGCGCCGGAACGTCAATCTTGTCCCCCGGATAAACCGGCAAATCCAACGCAGAATTGTTCTGTGCTTTGATTGTATCGATGATGCGAATAGTTCCATCGGCACGAATGAGTCTAACCTTATTTTTCCTGGCGTATTCGGTGAAATCACCCGAAGCCTTGATAGCGCCAGTGACCGTAATCGGCCCGAGGTAAAGCTGCCGGCTCGGTGCCTTCACTTCGCCGCCAACGATGAAGAACCGATCCGCAGGCTTAACCGTAACGTTCAGGTACCTGTAAAAGCGCGGAACATAAAGTTGCTGAATTTCAGTCTGTAGCTGCCCGGGTGTTTTCCCGGCTGCTTTCACCGACCCGACGTGAATCAGCGAAATCGTTCCATCATCCTTGATGTTTTCTTCGTGAGGATGCGGCGGAGACGGCGGCCCGGAGAAATCGATTTTCACCATTTCACCGGGTTGCAGAGTATTAAACGTATTGGACGTGGGTTCTCCAGTGATAGCGCCTTTGTTCGTATCGACCGGATCCAGCGGACCACATCCGACGAACAGCACGGCCACAATCAAAGCGCAGAAAGCAACGCAGGTCTTCCAAATTTTTATAAACTTCTCTTGGTTCATTTCAATATTTCGATTTCAGATCCGCCTGGGCCATGTCGCCCTTCCCTTTGACATCATCCGCGTTGCTTTGTTTGGAATATTCCTGGTAGCCACTGTAATAATAATAGTAGCTCTCGTCCTGGCTGACATTGATGTTGTTCAGCACGATACCCATCAGGTTGCCGCCAACCTTCTGAATCATCTGCTTGGCGCGGATGGTCATCGGCTGCGGGTAACGGCGATACTGAATCACTTGAACCGCCATATCCACTTCGCTGGCCAGGATGGACGCATCGCTTACACCCATGATCGGCGGTGAATCGAAGAAGACATAATCATAACGTTGCTTCAATTCCTGGATGAGGCTCTTCATCTGTTCAGAACTGAGAATACCCATCGAACTGCTCGGCAATTTACCGCTCGGGAGAAAGTCCAGTGTCGCCAACGGCGTTGTCTGGATCACTTCTTCCAACGTATTCTGTCGCAGCAAATAATTCGTCAAACCAACCGAGTTCGAAACCTTCACCAGCTTGTGCAGGCTCGGACGACGCAGATCGGAATCCACCAGCAACACACGTTCGCCATTCTGAGCGAAAATTGTCGCCAGGTTCATCAAGGTTGTGGATTTGCCTTCACCGACACCCGCGCTAACCACCGTAATGGTGTTCCAACTCGGATCTTTGCGTGAGAACAAAATATTTGTGCGCAACACGCGATACGCTTCCGCGTTAGGACTTTCCGGCCCTTCGAAGAGCAATGTGCCGACATTCTGCGGAATGACACCGAGCACCGGCGCTTGCAAGGCGCGTTCCACGTCATCAATGGTCTTGATGCTGGTATCGAGGTATTCGATGAAGAACGCGAGGCCAACGCCCACGATCAACCCAACGATGATACCCAGAACGATGTTGAGCGGGAGATTCGGAAAATCAGGGCGGCTGGGATGCGGCGGGGTCGCCGGGTCAAAAATTTCAACAGCGGTGCTAACCGGGAGATTTGCCTCGAAGGTTTCCTGATCGATTTTGATCTTCAGCGCTTTGCGAATCAGGAGCAGATCCTGCAGATCATTCTTGGCATCGAAGTAAGGACGGAACAGGGCGGCGAATTCGGTTTCCTTTCCTTTCGCCTCAGCAACCGTGGCTTCGAGCTGATCCAAACTAGACTTGGTTGCGGCAACCCGGTTCGCCAATCCTTTTAGAATACCGTCCACTTTGTCATTTAGCTGGCTGTCAATTTCATCCAGCAATCTTTGCAATTTTCTTACTTCCGGATGCTCACGACCGAAATCCTCGACTGCCGAGCTAAAGCGTTGATTGGCCAAAGTCCAGCTTTCCAAAAGAGAAACAAGATTCTGATCCGGAGGGAAAAGCGCGGTGGGCAACTGGTTGCGCAATTCTTCGCGGCTGAGCTGGACTAATTGCTGAAGCTGATCGTTAAACTTGTTGTACTCATACAGCAAATCGATGCGTTGCTGTTCTGATCGGCGCAATGTCTCGGTATTCAGGGTCGGCGAAATGGCGCCGTAGATGGAGCCATCCCCTAATTCCACGATATTATTGCCGCGACGCAGTTCATCCACGATCGCCTTCGCTTTGCGAACTTCCTCTTCCTTACCGTCCAATTGTTCCTGGAGAATTTTAATACCACCAAACTTGAAATCGCGACGCTGTCCCAGGCGCGACTCACGGTAGGCATGGGCAACGGCATTGGCGATTTCAGCGGCTTCCTTGGGATCGCGGCTGCGGAAAGAAATCTCAATGATGCTGGTATTGCGGTCAGGACGCACCTTCATCTTGTTTTTGAGGAAAAGAAGCGCCTGTTCACTGGTCAGCGGCTGGCCATCATTCAGTTCAGCCCAACGCTTTGTAAGATCGTACCTGCGGATGACATCGTGGAGAATGGAGGCAGATTCGATCTTTTTAACCTGTGTTTGAATCCAAAATGGATCATAGCCAGAGACGTTGGCGGCGTGGGCCAGCGGGCTTGAGACGTCAGTGACGTCTTTTTCCACCGAGATACTAACCTCTGCGGAGTAAGATTTGGGCAGAAAATATGAAACAACCGCTGTGGTAAGAACAACCAGGAAAAAGACGGCCAGGATGACCATCTTCCGGATCCGAATAATTCTCCAATAGTCGAGAAAATGTAGCTTTACTTCCGGTGCCTCAGATACGTTGGGATTTGAATCCATAATGCAAAAAAACTGGAGCGTAAAGTTCCAGCTTTTGCTGAATTTTCAAATTTTATTTTTTTGGCAACCTGATTAGTAGGTCGCGCGAAGTCCTACGTAAACGCGGTTACGAGTGTAGCTCCGGTTCGGGAAGTCCGAATCCAACCGATCAAAGTTATAGCCGGTTTCAGCCATCCAATACGGATTAATGCGATAGGAGACGTTCAATCCTATGATGAAAAAGTTGTCACTGCCGATGTTTTCAGTCTCGCCGGAGAAGATATCAAACGCATTCGCTGTGGAATGTTGATATTGCGCCAGCAGGTTACCGGTAACCCGGGGGGTGATACGATGAGTCAACGAGGCGTAAACGCTGGTTGATTCCTGATTCAGCACGAATTGAGTGGCGCTGACGGCGCCTAAATCCGTCGGATTAGGAGAGTGACGGAGACCCGCCTGCAGAAAACTTCCCGGCATATAGGTATAGGTCAGGTTCAAATCAGCATACGGCCCGATCGTATTCTGATTTCCAACCATGTTGTAGTATTCGGTGTATTGTCCACCGACCCGTGCGGAAGCATTCAGGCGAGCGTTGAAATTGTGATCCGCTCCGACGTAGAAATAATGGGTGTATCGGTTGCGAGAGTCAGCAGCTATCGCACTTGGAATACCGAAGAAAATTTCTGCGATACCTCCCGGATACCGCACCGGATCGCTACTCGTGTAATCAACCGCTTCAAAGTTATAGCCAAGAACCCCAATCGTCTGACGCAACGCCTGCCAACGCAGATTCACCGTCGCCAAGTGTTCCATGCGATCCAACAATGCCGAACGACTGTTAAAACCGGTCTGTTCGTAATCGTAGAAATTATTCGCATAGCCGAGGCGAGTTCCCAACAACGGACTCAACTGCGCATGGAAATCGGCTGAAGCTGTATTGCGGATGTTATCACCTTCCGTACGGATAGCCCCGGTTCGAACACCAGTGGGATCCAACACCTCAGGTTCCTGTGCGATGACAAACGATTCATTCAGCTCCAGTTTGTACCGTTCACTAAAAGCGTGATCGAGCTTGGCGTTGAATTGATGTACGTGCTCCGTGTCAAATCGGCTGTCTTCATAGTAGCGCATTGAATAAACATAACTGGCTCCGATGAATGTTTGATCCAGGGCCAGGTTCAATGAAACCGAAGGGCTGACCTCAATTCCAAAACTGTCACGAGCCACGCTATTTGGAGAAGTCGTGACGTTATCGTCGTAAAACCCACGAAGTGAGGCTGAGATACTCCACGGCTTGGTTCGCTCGATAGCAGAGAGACCCGGTGCATACTGGGCGTGAAGGCTGGTTGCGCCCAGGGCGACAACGCCCATCGTTGAAAGAAATTTTTTCATAAGGTCGTATGCACTCGCCGCCCTGTGGCACACAAATGCACTTCCAGTTTTACTTAAGCTTCAGAAACGTTGTCAAACATAATTCCCTTTAGAGTTGCCTCGAGCAAGAAATGTCCAATGCACGAAACAGCCACAGTTCCGCTTTTAAATTATCGCAAATCGGCAACATTACTGTCCCCTGAACAGCGAGCAGAATACCGAATAACTCGCCCATGGAACTCCTGAATAGGCCCGAATCGGTGATAAGGCAAAAGCTGAGATAGGTAACGTTTTATGCTTTCACCCGCTGAGCGAAAAAGGCTGTTGGCTCTTAGGTTTAGTTCCGCCCACCGTGCAAGACGGCCCGCAAAAAAGACTTTTTTGGCCAAAGTCGGGACCGTCTGTCCACCCAAACGGACTTTTTTGGCCAAAGTCGGGACTGACTTTGCTCAAAAAAGTCTTTTCCAGCCAAAGTCAGGACTGACTTTGCGTAAAAAAGAGTTTTTTGGCCAAAGTCGGAACCGACTGCCCACCCAAACGGACTTTTTTGGTCAAAGTCAGGACTGACATTGCTCAAAAAAGTCTTTTCTGACCGTTGTCAGTCCTGACTTTGGCCAAAAAACTCTTTTTTACGCAACGTCAGGATCCGCCGGCCTCCAAAAAAGTCTTTGCGATTCAACTGCCGCTTCAAGATTTAGTTTCAATAGTCTCACTTCCGAAAGTAGCAGGAGCATACGTCCCTTCCTTCTCGCGATGAGCAATAACGATGTCCCAATCAACGTCCGGAAACGCCTTTTTGTAAGAAGCGATTTCGTCGTAGCACAATTCGCCTTCGTTGGGCTTATACTCCATCACATCAGGACCGGCGATGTAATCTGTGAAGATCACCTGGGAACCCGGACCGTAGCCCTGAAATTTCTTGTGATCGCGCCCCCTGCAGGCGCATTCGTGCCAGGTGAACGGCTTCTCGTTCGGTTTCATCGGGACCAGTGCATCCGGTTTCACTTTCCGTTCCCAACGTTCAAAGTATTCCTTCATCTGCTCGAGAGGAGTCCAGTTGCGAAATTGCGGCCTCACGAACGGAAGATCGTAATGCAGGTTGATCGTATGCGGCGGAAGTTCGGTCTGCATCGAATGAATCTCGTTAATCGTGAGGCAACTCGTGACGAAATATTCGTTAGCCGATTCTTTATACGGAAACGCCAGGATCGAACCATCGTGCGAAACAACAAAGGCGCGACCAGGCCCCACTGGCATCGCGATGATGGGAGAACCGTAGAACGTCAGGAGAAAACTCGTCAGGTCTTCACCCTCGTAATACTCGGTGCGGGAAAAGAACCGTTCAAGGACATGATCCGAAAAGGCCAACCGCTTGCCGTTGGCATAGATTTCCGGGAAAAAATTTTCACCGGCATAGAATCGGAACCGATGAAACACCCCGCGCGGATCTTCCTCGGTGACCTGTTGGACAATGGCGAGTTTAGTGACCAGGTTTCGGTCCGGCAAAAAGAAAAGCTGGACGTCATCTTTGCGCGCCCCATTGATAATACCACAGAAAATGAGAGCGGATTCGCGAAGGACAATCTTGTCGAACGCACTGCCGCGATGATCCACACGGGCGATACGAGGCGGGAGGGAGTTGTAGAATTCCAGATTCAAAGCCCGGAGCAGCAGCGGGAGTTGGGTCGTATGGGGATAAAACCGAACCTTCCCCTGCCGTTGCTCCACAACTTCAAAGTTCGAGCGAAAAATGGAATCGAACGGAAGGTGTTTCATTTGGGGTAATCAAAACTTTAGATTTTTATAGGGAAGAAACAGGAAAGACGCGATAAACAAATCCAAAATGTGGAGAATCAGACCGTCTCATTCGAGCTGATTGCCTTTGCTCTGCTCGCACCTCCAACACCCTCTAACGAAGCGTATGCTTGATGCCATGCGCAACTATAGAACCAGTGCCCGCGCATCCATTTCCTTGCGCGCACGCTGCTGAATAAATTCGGTCAACTCATCCGATTCGCAACGAAACGCATCTCGCCAACGCTTTGGGACGTCGAGAACCTCGACCTGAAACTGCCGCGCATTACTAATGCGTTAGAGCTACTGCACCGCCTGCAATGCTCCATCGGTATCCGTTTTTCGACCGGCGTCGTTCAGTATCTGGCCCAGGGCGGAAAGCACGGTTTTGACATTTGGAATCCGCGCCGTTTCACCCATCAAACCGATGCGCCAGATTTTGCCTTTCAAAGGTCCGAGGCCAGCGCCGATCTCGATATTAAAATCAGTCAGCATCCGTTTGCGCACATTCGCCTCGTCAACACCTTCGGGAATTGCGACTGCATTCAATTGCCAGAGTTGATGCCCTTCCTGGGAAGCGATTTTCAATCCCATCACTTCCAAACCAGCTTTCAAAGCGCGGGACGCTTGTTCATGGCGTTTCCAGCGCACTTCCAAACCTTCTTCCGCCACCAACCGCAATGCTTCGTGCAAGGCATAGTTCATGGTGATCGGGGCGGTGTGATGGTAAACACGCTCTTCGCCCCAGTAAGACGCCAGCAGATTCACATCGAGATACCAACTCTGCACTTTGTTCTTCCGCGTGCGCGCCACTTCCATCGCTCGCGAACTTAAGGAAACGGGTGCCAGACCAGGAGGGCAACTGAGACATTTCTGCGTGCCGCTATAGACTGCATCCACATTCCACTCGTCCAAAAGCACGGGACAACCGCCGAGCGAAGTGACCGCATCAAGCAACAACATCGCGCCAGCGTCATGCACCAGCTTCGAAATTTCCGGGACGGGTGTCAGTGCGCCGGTGGAGGTCTCGGCATGCACGATGGCGACCAGTTTGGGACGCGTCACCTTTTTGAGAGCATCGGCGATCTGTTGTGCCTCGATGATTTGACCCCAGGGCGCTTCCACTTTGGTCACAATCGCACCGCAACGGGTAGCAACCTCGGCCATCCGAGTTCCGAAAACACCATTCACACCGACAATGACCTCGTCGCCTGGCTCGATTAAATTGACGAAACAAAATTCCATCCCTGCGCTGCCGGTGCCGCTCACCGGGAATGTCATGTCGTTTTTGGTCAGGAACGCGCCACGAAGCATCGTTTTGATTTCGTCCATCATCTTGACGAACACGGGGTCGAGATGTCCCACGAGTGGATTGGCCATGGATTTGAGAACCGATGGCGCAACGTTACTCGGGCCAGGTCCCATCAAGAGGCGTTCCGGTGGCGTGAAAGCAGCGAAAATATGCATGTGCGCGACCATATTGTAACTGCTAGACATGGGCAATCTTTTTGAAATACATTCCACTACATGCCCTATGGAACCGTCGCAGAACAAATTTCGCCCCAGATCCAGCAGGCTCTCATCGGCATTGTGGGTAAGGAAAACGTCATCTGCGGCCATGAAGAGCTTCTCGTTTATGAATGCGACGCCTACACGCTGGAAAAGAATCTTCCAAATGCGGTTGTCCTCCCCAGAAACTCGAAGGAAGTCGCCGAAGTTGTCCGTCTTTGCGCCAAACATAATCTCCCGATTATCCCACGCGGCGCCGGCACAAGCTTGAGCGGTTCGGTTCTCGCGGTGACGGGTGGCGTGATGATCGGGCTTGCGAGAATGAATCGCATTCTTGATCTGGACCACCGGAATCGTCGCGCCCTTGTGGAAGGGGGTTGCGTCAATGCATGGGTGACGAACGCAGCCAAAAGTCACGGGCTTCTCTACGCGCCGGATCCATCCAGCCAGTCCGCCTGCACAATCGGCGGGAATGTGGCCATGAATTCTGGCGGACCGCACACCCTCAAGTACGGTGTCACCACGAATCATGTTCTCGGGTATGAGATAGTTTTGCCCGACGGAGAGGTGCTTTGGTTCGGAACAACCCCGGACGGCGGAGAAGATGTTGATGGATACGATCTGCGCGGAACGGCGATCGGCAGTGAAGGAATGTTTGGGATCGTCACCCGCGTGCTCGTCCGGTTGATCAAAGCGCCGCAAGCGTTCAAAACCATGCTCGGTATCTTCGAAAGCGTCGATGATGCCAGCCAGACCGTCAGCGACATCATTGCCGCGGGCATCGTTCCCGGTGCGCTGGAGATGATGGATCAACTCATCACCCAAGCTGTCGAAGCAGCTTATCACTTTGGATTTCCAACAGATGCCGGGGCCGTGCTGATTGTGGAACTGGATGGACTTGGCGCAGGTCTCGACAAACAGGCCGAACGGGTGGTTGAAATTTGCAAACAGAACCGCGCGCGAGAAGTCCGCATGGCAAAGACAGAACAGGAGCGCGCGGATTTGTGGAAATCTCGCAAGCGGGCGTTCGGCGCCATCGGACGGCTCAGCCCAAACTTTCTCACTCAGGATGGAGTCGTTCCCCGCTCACAGCTTCCTGCCATTATGAAGTTCATCCGTCAGACGAGTGAAGAGTGCGGCCTGCGGATTCCCAACGTCTTCCATGCTGGCGATGGTAATATCCATCCGCTCGTTCTCTACGATGAACGAGATCCCGACCAGGTTCGCCGCGCCATTGATGCAGGAAATGTGATCCTGGAGAAATGTATCGAGCTGGGCGGCAGCGCCACGGGCGAACACGGCATCGGTGTTGAGAAAATCGATTTCATGGAGAAGCAATTCACGAAGGACGATCTTGATGCGATGCGCAAACTGCGCAGCGTTTTCGATCCGGATCAACGTTGCAACCCGCACAAAATGTTTCCAGGCTCAAAACGCTGCGGCGATTTCCATCATCGAAAACAAATTTCCGCGTGATGCTTCAACGGCAGTAAAAATTTAAAAAGAAAAACCACAGATGGACACAGATAAACACAGATATTGGGGAAGAAAACCGCCCTTCGGCCGGATGACCTCGAATCTTCCACCAATCCCTCCCCATCTGTGTTCATCTGTGTCCATCTGTGGTTTCAATTCCGTTTTCGATTTCTGATTTTTCTACAACCGATGCCCACCCTCGCACCTACCGATCTCACTCAACTTTCCGAACTGCTTTCCTGTGCCTCCGTAAAAGGAGAACGCATCGACGAATTAAATCTTTCCGCTCTCAACAAAATCATCGAGCACAGGCCCGAAGATATGACAGTGACGGTGGAAGCCGGGAAAACGGTCGCCGCCCTGCAAACGGAACTTCGCAAACAAGGGCAATGGCTTCCAATCGATCCACCGAATCCGGAAACGCTCACAATCGGTTCGCTCCTCGCCGAGAATCTCAACGGCCCGCGCCGACTCGGTTTCGGGACGATTCGCGATTGGCTGATCGGCATCCGGGTCGCACTCGCCGACGGCACGCTCATTCGTTCTGGAGGCAAGGTCGTCAAGAATGTCGCCGGTTACGACTTGATGAAAGCGTTCGTGGGAAGTCGCGGCACATTGGGCGTGATTGTGGAAGCCACCTTCAAACTTCGACCTGTTCCAGAAGTTGAATCGTTTGCGGAAACGACCTGCGACTCTTTGGAATCCGCCGACAAACTGATTCAACAGGTTGTTGACTCCCCACTTTGTCCCGTAGTTCTCGACCTGCACCAATTGCCCGGCAGCAACCCAATTCTGGTCATCGGTTTTGCTGGAACAGCAGACGAAGTCGAGTGGCAGATCGGCCAGGCGAAAACGTTGGGAATACAAACACCTGCTTCGCTGGAATACGATCGAACGTTCTGGAGCAACACCACGCCAGCACATTCCGTTTCTGTTCTCCCATCGAAACTCGTGGAGGCGCTGCAAAAGGTTGACGCCCCGTTCCTCGCGCGTGCAGGCAACGGAATCATTTATTATCGCGGCGCCGCTCCCGCCGTTGTCACCAATCCGAATACCGCACTCATGCAAAGACTGAAAACGACCTTCGACCCGCGACAAACCCTTCCCGATTTTCCTTTCGCGAAATGAACACGCACGCACCCGAACAATTTCTCGATGAGGACAAATCGTTAGCCTGCATTCATTGCGGTCTTTGCCTGTCGTCGTGCCCGACGTATCTGGAAACCGGCAATGAAAACAATTCTCCACGCGGACGCATCTACCTGATGCGAGCACTGCAACAAGGCCGGCAACCGCTGGGCGATGCGACCGTCCATCACATCGATCTCTGCCTCGGATGCCGCGCCTGC
This sequence comes from Verrucomicrobiota bacterium, assembly GCA_013820875.1. GTDB lineage: Bacteria > Verrucomicrobiota > Verrucomicrobiia > Limisphaerales > JACDHS01 > JACDHS01. The sequence continues at coordinate 23,462 of JACDHS010000069.1, forward strand.
GAAGTGGCTTGTCCGAGTGGCGTCCAGTATGGCCACCTGCTGGAGCACACACGCGATCACATTGAAAAGCATCATTCACGCTCGACCTTCCAAACATTCCTTCGGCGGGTCGCGATTGAGAAAGTGTTTCCTTTTCCGACCCGGATGAAGCTCGCGTTACTCCCGGCCAGGGCAGTGAAGCTTCTGCATGCTGAAAACTTTTTACCCAAATTCGCGCGAGAAGCGTTGTCCCTGATTCCCGACAATCCTTCCGCCGGCAAACTGCCCGAGATCTCCCCTGCCTTCGGAGAAAAACGTGGCACCGTCGGATTCATCAGCGGCTGCGTCATGAGCGTGATGTTCGGCGATACCAATCGTGCCAGTGTGAAATTGTTAAATCGTGCCGGTTACGACGTCGTGACTCCGCCTGCCCAGGGGTGCTGCGGCGCCTTGCACGCGCACAGTGGCCGGCTCGAACTCGCCCGCGACGCCGCCCGCGTCAACATTGCCGTGTTCGAACAGCACAACGTGGATGCCATCATCATCAATGCAGCCGGATGCGGTTCCACCTTGAAAGAATATGAGAACCTGTTGCACCACGATCCGCAGTGGCTGGACCGCGCGCAAAAGTTCAGCGGCAAAGTAAAGGATTTGACGGAATGGCTGGCGAAGGATCTCGACGCAAACAAACCGGCGACTCCTTTCAAAACCAAAGTGACTTACCACGACGCCTGCCATCTCGCCCACGCCCAACGCATCACCAAGCAACCGCGCGACCTCGTCAAAGCCATCGCTGGAGAAAACTTTGTTGAACTAACTGAATCCGACGTCTGTTGTGGCAGCGCCGGAACTTATAATCTCACCGAACCGGAAATGGCCGAACGCCTCGGCAACCGCAAGACCGAAAACATTTTGAAAACCGGCGCGCAGATTGTGGTGACCTCGAACCCCGGTTGCCTGCTCCAGATCCAGGCAGGTCTCCGCAAAGCCGGTGCCTCAAATGTCAAAGCCATGCATATCGCTGATTTTCTGGAGGAATTTAGTCAGCACCCGTAGTAGGGCCCACTCTCATCGCCGGATTTTCTTATCTGCAGCCGTGCGGCTACACCTTTTCGCGTTCTGTTTTGAAGCTTACCCGGCGCCTTTTTGATCGCAGCGATGGTTTCATGTCGTCCGGAACGCTTTCTCTAGCCGCCAAGTCCAATCCTTCCGAGCGCACCACGCCCGCTGACAACTTGGGAAAAGGATTGAAGTAGTTTGAAAATCTGTTCAAATCGTCCACCGACGGAATACCACTATGAAAAAGTTCCACGCGATCTTTCTTTGTTCAGCTCTGATCCAAAGTTTCGTTCATGCGCAGAGCTTTTCGATTGATTGGCACAAGATCGCGGGCGGTGGCGGCACCAGCACCGGCGGCAATTACACTCTGACCGGCACCATTGGCCAGCATGACGCCGGGACAATGAGCGGTGGTAATTATACTTTGGAAGGCGGTTTCCTCAGCGGCTTGGTGCTCATTCAAACGCCCGGCGCACCAACGCTTTCCATCCAAATTTCAGGAGCCAACGCAGTTATCTCCTGGGCTGCGGATGCTTCTGTTGGATTTAGCCTCCAGGAATCGTTGAGCCTGAGTTCTCCGGTTCCATGGACCGGGTCGGGCGCAACCATCACCACCAACGGCAACATCAAAAGTGTGACGGTGCCCGCGAACGGGGTGAGATTTTATCGGCTGCAAAAACCGTAGAGGAACGGCAAGGATGGTCAGGTTGATCCCCATCGTAACCGACTCTCTAAACAGTCGTCCCGGCAAGCTTCAGCAATTGGCGATATTGTTCTTCTGTCAGCGGCGTCACCGATAAGCGCGATTGTTTCACGATGGGCATTTCTTTCAGGACTTTGTTGGCTTTGATTTGTTCCAGGGTGACTGGTTGAGACAACGATTTGACGGGAACAATATCCACACAGGACCAGTCGCCTTCTTCAGCCGTCGGATCGGCGTAAGCTTCCTTCTGCACTTTGGCGATTCCGACCACCGCTTTTTCCGAAACACTGTGATAGAAGAGGACCAGGTCTCCACGTTTCATCGCGCGCAGATTATTCCGCGCCTGAAAATTCCGGACGCCGGTCCATGCAGTTTTTTTATCCTTTAGCAAAGTCTGCCACGAGTAAGCTTCGGGTTCTGATTTCGCGAGCCAATAGTTCATACACCGATTCAAGCACGCCCGCGAAAGAACGCAACAACGTGCTGCCAGCGAGGCTGGCAGCACGTTAATTCATTCCGTGTGTTCCATGGGCAAAAATGAAAATCTTTGTGCATCCGGGGTTCCATGCTTAATTGCGTCCATGGATTTGGTGGAGAACCTCAGTTCCATTCAGCACAAAATTGAAGCGGCGTGCGCGCGAGCGAATCGCAATCCGCAGGAAGTGATGTTGCTGGCAGTGTCAAAAGGCCATCCACCAGAAGCCATCAAAGAAGCCGCGGATCTTGGCCTGACATTTTTCGGAGAAAGCAAGGTGCAGGAGGCAAAGGTGAAAATCCCGCTTTCACCGGGGAAATGTCGCTGGCAGATGATTGGCCATCTGCAAACGAACAAAGTTCGGGATGCGGTGCATCTATTTGAGATGATCCAAAGCGTGGACAGTTTTCATCTCGCCGAGGAAATCGATAAGTGGTGCGACAAACAGGCGAAGACAATGCCGATTCTCCTCGAGGTGAATGCGGCCGGTGAGTCCAGCAAGTTCGGCTACAAACCGGAACAACTTCTGGCGGATCTCGAACGGATCAATGCACTCTCGAAAATTGAAGTTTATGGCCTGATGACCATTGCCCCGTACGCAACCGATGCAGAAAAAGTGCGGCCAATCTTTCGGCGTTTGCGTGAATTGAAGACGGAATGCGAGAATAGGATTGGAGCGCCGCTGCAACATCTGAGCATGGGGATGAGCGGCGATTTCGAAGTAGCCATCGAAGAGGGCGCCACCATCGTCCGGATCGGCACCATCCTGTTTGGTGAACGTGCTTATGCAAAAAAGAAAATCGGTGCGGAGACGGAAGAAGCCTGAGGGGGCCGCTCTATTGATTTGACACCTTTGATTTGAGAAAATTTTATACATGGAATTGACTGTCGAAATGTTTCAGCAGGAGATCGCAGAGGCGCTCCAGGTTTATGACAAATACATTGTCTGCCTGGACAAAACGCCCGAAGACTGCGAGGCGTCTCTTGTTTCGCTGGTGATTAAAGCCATTGAAGCTTTCAAAAGCAGAGGGCCCAATCTGCGCCACGGCATAGCGCTCGATAAACAAATCACCATTATCCTGAGCCAAACCGACAACGATGATCGTCCATTGTGCGGAATCTATTTCAACCTCCACACACCTTACCGGAAAAATGGCGCGCAAGCTCGAAAGACTCCGGTCAGTTGAACGCATTCTTCCTTCCGATATCAAAGTATCCGATGAAATTGATTGTCCCGTTGCTCCTCCTGTTTATTTTGGCTGGTTGCCAAAAAACGAAACCGGCCAGTGACGAAGTTTCACAGAGCGAAACCGTCTCTGAAACACTGCCGATTCTAACACCTTCCATGGAAAAGTTGGGACGAGTGGCGATGGTGAACGAGTCTGCGCGTTTCGTCGTGTTGAGCTTTCCAATCGGTAAAGTGGCGGCCCCGGGTCAGCAGTTGAACGTTTATCGCAACGAGATGAAAATCGGTGAATTACGAGTGACCGGACCGCAACGTGAAAACAACACAGTGGCAGACATCGTGGCTGGCAATCCGAACGTAAACGACGAAGTCCGCGGGGATTGAGAGAGCACTTTTGCCGGCAGCACGTTAATTTTTTTCGCCAATCTGCGTCTGAATCGCTTCACAAATCTCATGGCTCCAGTGTTCCAGAACCGCGTTGTCGCTCGCTTCAATCAGCAAACGCGCTTTGAGCTCCGTCCCGGAATAGCGCAGCAAAACACGGCCACCGACCGGCTTCACTTCGTCCTCACATTTTTTGACGAGATCAAGAACCCCTTCCAGTTTGTCGAACGGTGTTTTTTTTCGGACACGCACATTGCAGATTTTCTGCGGGTAGCGTTTCCAACAGAGAACCAGTTGTGAAAGGAGCGCGTTGTTCGATTTCATGATCCGCAAAATCTGCAGCGCAGCAACCAGTCCATCCCCCGTGGTGCCGTAATCGCCATAAATAAGGTGTCCACTTTGTTCGCCGCCAAAGTTGAACCCACCCCGCAACATTTCATCGATCACATTCCTGTCGCCAACGGGCGTCCGGAGAACGCGTCCACCTGCCGCTTGGATCGCAACATCCAGGCCGGCATTGCTCATGACCGTTGCAACCAGCGTCTTTTCCCGGAGCGTGCCCTGGCGCAACATTTCAAGTCCGGTAATGGCCATGATGTCGTCCCCGTCGAGAATGTTGCCATGTTCATCCGCGAACACCACGCGATCGGCATCGCCGTCGTGAGCTATCCCAAGCTGCGCACGGTGTTCAATGACTTTGCGGCACATTTCTTCCGGATGCATGGAACCACAGTTCTTGTTGATGTTCGTGCCGTCCGGTTGATTGCCAATAGGAATCACTTCCGCGCCCAATTCGCGCAGCACACAGGGACTCGCCTTGTAGGCAGAGCCATTGCCGCAATCCACCACAATCCGCACGCCGTCCAGGGTCATCTTCTTTGGGAAAGAAGCTTTAACGAATTCGATGTAACGACCGAGCGCATCCTCAATGCGGATGGCTTTTCCAATTTCACCAGCCGTGGGACGAATATTTTCGATATCACCACTGAAAACGAGTTCTTCAATCCGGTTCTCAATGACGTCATCCAATTTGAAACCATCCGCACGGAAAAATTTAATCCCATTATCATCGTAGGGATTATGCGAGGCAGTGATGACGATCCCGGCGTCAGCGCGCAGGCTTCGAGTAACGTAGGCAACACCGGGCGTGGGAAGCGGCCCGATGAAGAGAACATCCACCCCCATCGAAAGAATGCCGGAAGAAAGCGCGTTCTCCAGCATGTAACCGGAAAGGCGTGTGTCTTTGCCGATCACAATCTTATGGCGCCCTTTTCCGCGCGCGTGACTTTCCAGCGTTTTGAAAACGTGCGCGGCAGCGCGTCCCAATTTCAGTGCCGTTTCGGCGGTGACAGGCTCGATGTTTGCCCGACCGCGAACGCCATCTGTTCCGAATAACTTTTTGGTGGCCAGTTCCATGTTTGAAATGGAATCTAACATACACTCAGTTGACAGTTTATCAGGAGGAATGCCCGGGCAAATGCCGCTTTTCCCCTGACGCTGTCAGAAAGGAAATGGACCTATTTCCGCAGAAACAAGTCTGTGTCCGCCTGATTTGAACTTGTTTCCCGGGAAACTTCTTTGAATCAGCCTGATTTGAACTTGTTTCCGGAGAAACTTCTTTGAATCACCGTGATTTGAACTTGTTTGCGCGGAAACTTCTTCAAATCACGCGGACACAGACTTGTTTCCG
>JACDHS010000070.1 GCA_013820875.1 Verrucomicrobiota bacterium
GTTTTGGACACCTCGTTGGCCAACCTACCTACTTTTTCGTTCTGTTTTGGACACCTCGTTGGCCAACCTACCTACTTTTTCGTTCTGTTTTGGACACCTCGTTGGCCAACCTACCTGTTTTTTCGTTCTGTTTTGACGGCAAGTTGGCCAACCAGGCTTCTAAAACAGAACGAAAAAATGGATAAACAGCCCATTTTCCTTACTTTTGGGTATTTTCGCGGGAATTTCGCGTGGAAAAGGGCCAATTTTCTCTTTGGGTCTTCAAACGTAGCAAATCGACACACTGCTTCGCTTGTGATAACTCAGCCCTTTTACACCCGCTCGGCTACTCTGGCGACGAAGTCGCCTTTAAGGAGGAGGACAGGTTTCCAGCCTGTCCCTTCAACAACTCCCCCACTTTCTCGGTGCAATCGATGGTTAAAACTTTTAAATTTCCTACCGTTATGTGTTTCTCCTCGCTCCTTCGTACGTCGGCTCCTTCGTCGGTTTTGATCATTCGCTTGATGGTGGGTGGCGTGTTTCTTTCTGAAGGCATTCAGAAGTTTTTATTTCCTGCTGCGGTGGGAGCGGGGCGGTTTGCGAAGATCGGACTGCCTTCATCGGAGATACTGGGGCCGATGGTTGGTGGGTTTGAAATTGTCTGCGGTTTGCTGGTGTTGCTCGGTTTGTTCACGCGACTGGCCGTGATTCCACTGCTGGTGATCATGGGGGTGGCGATCTGGACGACGAAAGTTCCGATCTTCGTGAAGAGTGGTTTCTGGAAGATGGCCCACGATTCGCGCAACGATTATTGCATGCTGCTCGGCTCTCTTTTCCTGTTCATTGTTGGCGCTGGCCTGCTCTCGCTGGATGCGCGGATTTTTCGGCGAAAGCCGGTGAAGGGTTGAAGGGGGAAGATTCGAATCGGAACAATTCGAGCTTCTGCCCTTCGCTCCGGCATGTCCGCAGGAAAAAAAATGTAACTAAATGCAGTCTTCAAGCGGTCTTAATGCCCGAATGAATTTAGTTTCGGCCGCCCTGCGCCGCCCCCTGACGGTAATTGTGCTGATGATTGCGCTCGCTTTGGGCGCATGGATCGCTTTGCAAAGAATGACGCGGGATATTTTTCCGCCGCTCGGCATCCCCACCATTTACGTCGCGCAACCTTACGGCGGAATGGATCCCGCGCAGATGGAAGGTTACCTCACTTACCGCTACGAGTACCACTTTCTCTATATCAGCGGGATCGAGCACGTTGAGTCGAAGTCCATCCAGGGCGCTTCGATCATGAAGCTGCAGTTTCACCCGGGCACCGACATGTCGCAGGCGATGTCGGAAACTGTGGCGCAGGTGAATCGTTCACGCGCTTTCATGCCGGCCGGCACGGTCGCGCCGTTTATCATGCGTTTTGATGCGGGGAGTGTGGCAGTCGGTTACCTTGTTTTTTCCACGGAAGACCCGAACATCACGCTCGGCCAGATGCAGGACCAGGCCTTGAACCGCGTTCGGCCCGCGTTTGCCACGTTGCCGGGCGTTTCGGCTCCGCCACCGTTCGGCGGCAGTTCACGCGGCATCATTGTGAATGTGAATCCCGACCGCATGCGGTCTTATGGACTTTCACCGGATAACATCGTGCAGGCGCTTTCGAAGGGCAACATCATCAGCCCGTCGGGAAACATGAATCTGGATGGCAAATATCCAATTGTGCCGGTGAATGCCATCGTCACCAACCCCAAGGATCTTGAAGCGGTCGCGCTCAAGAGTGGCCCGGATGGAACGGTGTTCATACGCGATGTGGCCACGGTCGAGGATGGTGCGGATATTGAGACCTCCTATGCTCTCGCCAACGGACGGCGCACGGTTTATCTGCCGGTGACCAAGCGAGGTGATGCCTCGACGCTGGAAGTGGTTAACCTCGTCAGAAAGAATATTCCCGAATTTCAAAAGCTCCTGCCGGAAGGAATCAATGTCAGTTACGAATTTGATCAATCGCCGGTGGTGAATCGTTCTATTCGCGACCTGGTGAAGGAAGGTGCGCTGGGTGCGATCCTGACCGGTTTGATGGTGCTGCTTTTCCTGCGTGATTGGCGCAGCGCTTTCATTGTTGTCATTAACATTCCGCTATCGCTCTGTGCCGCTGCCTTCGCTTTATGGATCACGGGAGAGAACATCCATTTGATGACGCTGGGAGGCATGGCTCTGGCCATCGGCATCCTGGTGGATGAAGCAACGGTCGCGATGGAAAACATTCATACTCACCTCGCACGCGGCGGAGGGGTGGCGCGGGCTGCACTTGATGCGACGGTCGAAACAACGGTGCCGCGATTCCTGGCGATGTTGTGCATCCTCGCAGTGTTCATTCCGGCGTTCTTCATGGTCGGCGCGGCGAAGGCGTTGTTTGTGCCGATGGCCCTCGCGGTCGGTTTCTCGATGATCGCTTCCTATTTGCTGTCGAGCACGCTTGTTCCGGTTCTGACAGTCTGGATGGTGCGCGCGCATCGCAAGCAGGAACTTGCGACGGCCAAGCGAACACGCTCTGCTTTCGACCATGCGGCAGCCGGTTTTGCCGGGTTGGTGCGGGGACTTGTGAAATTGCGCTGGATCGTGGTCGTCGTTTACCTCGTCGCCGCCGGAGCGATCATTTGGGTGTTCGGCAGTCAACTGGGGGTTGAGATTTTTCCGAAGACCGATACAGGACAGTTTGCATTGCGTTTCCGCGCGCCGAGCGGCACGCAGGTTCGTATCACTGAACAGATTTCCCAAAAAATTCTCGCGACCATCGCCCGTGAGGCGGGTGGCGAGGACAAGGTGGATGTCACCATCGGCATGGTGGGCGTGCATAACTCCAGTTTCCCGGTGAACCTTGTTCATCTGTGGAATGGCGGCCCTGAAGAAGGTTGGCTCGCCATCCAGCTCAAACCAGGGACTGGCATCAAGATTGAAGCGTTCAAGGAACATCTCCGCGACGTGTTCGCGAGGCAATTGCCGGACGTGCGATTGTCGTTTGAACCGCAGGACATTGTTTCGCGGGTAATGAGCTTTGGTTCGCCTACCCCGATTGAAGTCGCCGTTAGCGGCGGAAACATTGCGGCCAGTAAGGTTCACGCGGAAAAGATTCTCGATAAATTGAAAGACCTTCCTTACCTGCGCGATGTTCATATCGCCCAAACCCTCGACTTCCCGACCGTCGGTGTGGAAATCGATCGTCAGCGCGCTGGCTTGCTTGGAGTGAAAGTAGAGGACATTACGAAATCGCTCGTGGCGGCCACCACCTCCAGCCGTTTCACGGTGGCGAACTATTGGGCCGATCCCGGCTCGGGCATCAGTTTCAATCTCCAGGTGCAGATCCCGGAATCGAAGACCCAGACGATTGAAGATTTGAAAAACATTCCGGTCACGGCGGAGGGCGGCAAAACGGTTCTGCTGCGCAATGTCGCCACCATCAAAGAGGGCACGGCAGTCGGCACCTATGAACGCTATAACATGGCGCGGGTTGTCAGTGTCACCGCTAATATTCATGGCACCGATCTCGGTTCCGCCATCAAAGGGGTCAAGCAGGTGCTCGCAGAGGTGGGGCTTCCCGCTGATGGCAAAACTAAAGTGGATCTGCGCGGGCAGGTCGTTCCTTTGGACCAACTGCTCGATGGATTCGGCAAGGGGCTGATCGTTACGATCATTGTGATTTTTTTGCTTTTGGCTGCGAATTTCCAATCGCTCCGTCTTTCCTTTGTTGCGATTTCCAGTGTGCCGGCGGCGATTGCCGGTGTCGTGCTCGCTCTCTGGCTTACCGGTACCACCATCAACATCCAGTCTGCGATGGGTGCGATCATGGCGGTGGGTGTGGCGGTGGCGAACGCCATTCTGCTTGTGACCTTTGCTGAACGGGCGCGCATTGCCGGCGGCACGACGAACGAAGCGGCCGTTGAAGGGGCACGAACCCGGTTGCGCCCGATCCTGATGACCAGTCTGGCGATGATCGCCGGCATGTTGCCGTTGGGCCTCGGTCTTGGAGAAGGTGGCGATCAAACAGCTCCGCTGGGACGTGCCGTCATTGGCGGGTTGGCTCTCGCAACCGTGGCAACCTTGTTCGTGTTGCCTGCGGTATTCGCGTTGATGCGGCAACGCTCCAGCACCCGGTCGCGCTCGATGGATCCAGATGATCCGCTCAGTGGCTACTACGCTTCGCCGATCGGCCACGAAACCGTCCAAAAAAGTTAATTTAATCTTATGCCGAATTCATTTTTAAAAAGTCATTGGCGCACGCAACGGTTGCTGTCGCAAGTCGCCCTGGTCGCGACGCTCTCACTCAGCGCTGGTAGTTTCATTGGCTGCAAGCCAGCCCCGGTCGCAGCAGCCAGCCCGAAGAAGCCGCAGGCGCCGGTGGATGTTAAGCTGGTTCAACCGAAACGCGGGGAAGTTGCCCGCAACATCGCGCTACCTGCCAGTGTGATCGCAAACCAGCAAGTGACGCTCTATTCAAAAGCCACAGGTTATCTGAAAACCATTTCGGTGGACAAAGGTGATGAAGTAAAGAAGGGCGAATTGATCGGAGAGATTGAAGCCCCGGAACTTTTAGCCGACATCGCCAAATACAAAGCGGAACTTGAAATTGCCGAGCTTGATTACAAGCGCATCAGCGACGCCCAAAAAAGAGCGCCGGACCTGATCGTCGCGCAATCCATCGACACCGCTAAATCGAAAGTGGCCATGGCGAAAGCAAACATGGAACGAGCCGAAACACTCTTGAGCTTCTGCAAAATCAGCGCGCCGTTTTCTGGGGTCATCACCAAACGTTACGTTGATCCGGGCGCGTTTGTCCCGGCGGCAACGGCTGGCAGTTCTGCGCAAAACGCGGCGTTGGTCACGATTACAGATTTTGAAACAGTGCGGGTACAAATCGCCGTTCCGGAACTGGAAGTGCCGCGCGTCAAGAAAGGTTTGCCGGTGAAGGTGACCGTCGAAGGATTGCCGGGCAAAACGTTCGAAGGAACGATTACGCGTTTTTCCCAGGTGCTGGACGCTACGACCAGAACCATGCTCGCGGAGGTGGATTTCAAGAATGCCGATGGCGCACTTCGGCCCGGCATGTATGCCATTGCCAGGATCGCTATCGAAAAACATTCCGATGTCCAAGTGCTGCCAGTCGAAGCGGTCCTGATTGAAAAGGCCGGTGCTTCCGTTTTCAAAGTGGAGGACGGCAAAGCTAAAAAAGTGCCGGTGAAAACTGGTTTCAACGACGGTTCGTTTATCGAGGTGCTGGACGGCATCCAGGCGAATGACTCCGTTATCCTGGTCGGCAAGATGCCGTTGGCCAACGGGCAAGCGGTGAATGTTACGCAGTAATAATGAAACCTTTTTCTTTAGTCATTGGTTTGCTCAGCGGTGCGTTGCTCATTGGTGCAAGCTCCGTCGCGCAAGAAGGTTCAAGTTCGCTGAATCTGCCGAAACGCGGCGACACCTACGTCATCGATCTCCCCACTGTGCTCCGGCTTGCCAACGCGCAAAATCTGGATGTGCAAATCGCGCGCGAAAGGCTGGTGGAAGCGAAGGCGAGCCACACGAGTGCGCAATGGCAATTCTTTCCTTATATCTCACCCGGCATCACCTATCGCAAACACGAAGGCCGCGTGCAGGCGGTGGATGGCGCAATCTTTGATGCGAGCAAAGGATCTTACGCGCCGGGGGTGACACTCGGGATGCAGTTGGATCTCGGTGAAGCTTACTTCCGCGAACTCGCCGCGAGACAAGTCGTCGAAGGAGCTGACCATGGCATCGCCGCGCAGAAAAGTGAGAGCGCTCTTGTCGCTGCCCAAAGCTATTTCGATCTCTTGTTCGCCCAGGCAGCGGTGGATGTTGCAAAGGAAGCGCTGCGCATTTCCACCAATTACCAGGATCAAACCGAGCAAGCCGTGGAGGCGGGAATGGCATTCCGGGGAGATGCCTTACGTGTCAAAGTACAGGCCGAACGCAATCGCCTGGCCATTGAGCAGTCGGAGCAAGAGCGTAAGCTCGCTTCCGCGCGGCTGGTGCAGGTGCTTAACCTTGAACCGACGGTTGAACTTACCCCGACAAGTGATGAGATCGTGCCGCTCTCGATTGTTGAAACCAACATCGCTCTTGGAGCGTTGGTGCGGCAGGCAGTAGCCAATCGCCCAGAGCTGAAGCAGGGCAACGCCTCCTTGGAAGCGGCTCGTTTGGCAGCCAGGGGAGCGGTCTATGGCCCAATGGTTCCGACGATTGGAGCGCAAATCTTTGCCGGCGGGCTTGGCGGTGGGACGGGTGGGAGTTTGGGAAACTTCGGCGATCAACAGGATTACTTCCTCGGCGTGAGCTGGCGCATCGGTCCGGGTGGAATGTTCGATAGCGGCCGGACCCGTGGCACCGAGGCACGCGCCAAAACCTCTGAACTGCTCGTTGAAAAGATTTACGATGAAATTGCCCGGCAGGTGGTGGATTCCTCAGTGAAGGTGGAATCATTGAGACGCCAGATCGATATGGCGAAAAGCGCTTTGTCCGCCGCGACCGATGGCTTGAAGCTCGCGCAAATGCGCCGGGAATTTGCCGTGGGAGTCGTGCTGGAGAACATCCAGTCTGAACAGGATTTAACCCGGGCACGATTGGATTATCTTCGGTTGATCAGTGACTACAACAAAGCGCAGTATGATTTAGCCCGCGCGCTGGGACGGAATCTTTGACCACGTTGCTCTCAGTATAACGGCTTCCGCTTATCGGCAGGCTGGTATTGAATCAGGAGTGATTTTTTCGGCTCCCTGCCCTACATGATTGTTGTATCAATCTTGTTCCGCCCTGTCCTCTCTATGACTCTGTGGTGAATTTCCGGTTATGGCGTGCCCGATGGAATCAACAATTGATCGAAATCCGAAATGAGACTTTCCGTGGGGCAGTCATGGAAAACACCCAACTCGGGCCGGCCAGGATCCAGTCCGCGCAGAAAAATGTAATACACACCGCCGAAGTTCTTTTCGTAATCGTAACCGGGTAACCTTCGTTGCAAGTAGCGATGCAGCGCGAGGCTGTAGATATGATATTGCAGATGATAATACTGGTTCAGGAGCGCATTGCGCATGGCTTCGCGGCTGTAGTCTTCAGGGGTGCTGCCCAGTAAGTTGGATTTCCAATCCACGATGTAAAATCGTCCTTCACTCCGAATCACTGTGTCCACAAATCCCTTCATGAAACCCTGCACCGGGATGAACGTGAGCCGGCCAATCTGCGGAGGCGGATTCGATTGCAGGCCGACGACATCATGTTTTCGGAAAAGATTATCGATGGCTGCCGGAGATATCTCGTTGAGCGGAAAATAAAACTCCAATTCATCCAGGCGATCTCGATGGGGAACTGCGGTTAATTGTCCGATCCCCCGCAGTTGCGCGGTGAGAACATTCTTCACCATGCCACCCACCACCTCATTGTGTTCCTCGCTGAAACCGTGCTGTTTCAGTTTCTCCCGCACAACACCTTCGACCTTCGAGGGGTCGGTGAAATCGAGTGCCTGGAAAATCTGGTGGATGCAGAGTCCGGATCTTATACCTGTTGGAAAGGTAGCAACTCGCTCCACTGCGGGAAGCTTCTCGACAGATTCTTCGGCATCGAAGTCCGGCATCTCCAGGAAGACTCCATTCTTTAACGCGGAGAAACTTGTGATTCGCCAATTGCCTTCGATCCAGCCTGTGAAAGTCCTGACGTGCGGAGTTTCAATTTTCTCAGTTGCTGTGTAGGGCGTCCCTTCGTCAGCAGGAAGACCGCCGATCCGGATCGTTTCACCTTCACTGGAGAGTTGTGATCTTGTGGCGAGCGAGGCCAGATCTCCGGTGAAATCATCCTCGCCGATATCGGCAAAGCGAGCAGCGGTGGCTTTCCACAAATCAGCCTCGGGGGTAATCGGCTGATGCAACAGATAAGCCAGGGCAGAGTTTTCGGACTCACGGAATTTTCCCCAAACAACGTAACAACGGTTCCTGGCCCGGGTGATGGCGACATATAGGAGACGCATTTTCTCCGCGAGGTTCTCGCGCACCTGCATGTCCTGGTGGATGGCGAGTTCTGCCGAGCCGAGATCCAGCGCGAGTTCATCCTCTGCATGGAACCATGCGAGATTCTTGTCGCTCAAATGGATCTTCGCCGGCTTCCAGGAAAACGGACAGAATACGATCGGATACTCGAGGCCTTTGCTCTTGTGAACCGTGACTAACTGGACGGCATTATCGTCAGACTCTAAACGGAGCTGATTCTCCTCGGCCGGTTCACCTTCGGCACCGATCTGGTCGTTCAACCATTTCAGAAGACCACGCGGACCGAGCTGCCGTTCCAACGAAGCACCATGGAGCACCTCCGATAAGTGCAGAAGATTGGTCAGCCGTCGTTCGCCATCCTGGTAGCTTAACAGACGTTGCCGCACGTGTTCGGCCAAAAGAAAATGGCGAAACATCTGGATGAAACCGTTCTCCACCCAGAGCTGGTGGTAATCCCGGAATTGTTCCAACCGATTTTGCCAGCCCTGCTCATCGGCGGCCAACGCATCAATCTGCCCCGCATCCAGCGCCATCATGTCAGTGGCGAGTGCCGCACGCAAAAGGCGTTCGTTCGATGGTTCCGCAATAGAGGCAAGAAGCCGCTTCGTTTCGATCGCTTCATGCGTGGCAAACAAACTTTCATTCGTATGCAGCACCGAAGGAATGCTGAATTCCCGTAACGCCTGCTGCATGAGTCGCGCTTGTTGGTTTTCCAACACGAGCACTGCGAAGTCGGAAGGTCTTAGTTTGCATTCGCCCAGTTTGGCATCAGCGGCAAGAAGACGCGAAATTTCTGCGGCAACTATTCGAGGTAAAAGACTTTCCGCGTTGGTCTTGGTAGCCGGGATGTTTGGGTCGTCCCAAATCCAAAGCTGCAATGGCGCTTCCTTCTTGCCATTGATCGTGAGTGGTTCTTCGTCGGCTTTGCCCTGGGCAGTTACGGGTGCGAACTGGATGCCAGGAAAGATGAAGGGGTCTTTGCCCGACTGGAACAACGTGTTGACCGCATGAACGAGTGGCGATTCTGAACGAAAGTTGTCGGGCAGCGAATAGCGGCGTTCCGCGGCGGCGGCCGCTTTCAAATAAGTAAAAATATCCGCGCCACGAAAAGCGTAGATCGCCTGCTTCGGATCGCCGATCAAGAAGAGAAAGTTTTCTTCCCCGGTAGCGAACACCTTGCTGAAGATTTGGTACTGCAGCGGATCCGTATCCTGAAACTCATCAATCAACGCCGCCTTATATTTTTCCCGGAGAGAATTCGCGAGCCGTGTGCCGCCTCGTGTTTGCAATGCGTTGTGGAGATTTGAAAGCAGATCCTGGAAGAACTGAACGTTCTGCTTCCGTTTGCGCCTGGCCAGTTCCGTCTGGACGAACTCGATGCAATCGACTTCCAACCCTGAAATGTAATCGCGCTCCAGTTGCTTCATCTCTTCGCAAAGCTTGAAGAACTCATGCGCGGGCGCAGACTTCTTCGCCCGTGTGCTCTTCGCCAATGCGCTGCTACATAAGCCGCCGATCCATTCCAGAGTCTCTGCTGTGACCTTGTCTGACTCCAGGCACTCTGTGATCGCCTCAAGATGCTTCTGTGCTACGCCCGATTTATTGAGCGGCAATTTTGCCCAGCTCAAATCGGCGAACAACTGACTGATGACAGGTTTTTCGAGGCACCAGAGCCGTTTCATTTTCTGAAACAACTCAATGACCGCGTGTCCCGCTTGTGCGCTGTCCAGGTAAGCGGCGCCTGTGAGAATCTTCGGCGTGCCATGGTTCAGGCAGCTCTTTGTCAGAGAGACAAACGCCCCCGGTGAACTTTTGTAACGAAGAGCAAAGTGAACGAGCGGAGAACTGTCCGTGTAAAAATGTTTGCGCCAAAAATCCTGGATTGTCTCCTGCACGAGCTGCGCCTGGTCGGTGATCAACTCGGTGTCAAAAAGAATACCGCTCTCAAACGCATGCTCCTTGAGGGCGCGCTGGCAGAAACCATGAATTGTGAAAATCGCAGACTGATCGAAGTCGCGAATGGCTCGTTCTAATCTGGGCAAAACCTGCAAACGGTTCCCTGTGTTCCGCTCGATCAACGCCTGGATGTAAGGAGTCTCACTTTCGCCGACAGAAAAATCCGCGGCAGCCGTGGTCAACACTTTGCGAACACGATCACGCAGTTCCGCCGTGGCAGCTTCGGTGAACGTAACCACCAGGATATTTTCCACCGTGAATTGTTCTTCGACAATTAGGCGCAAATAGATGCCGGCGATGGTGAACGTTTTACCGGTGCCGGCACTGGCTTCGATCAACGTTGTGCCGCGCTCAAGTGGAGTGTTACCAAGATCGAAGTTCATTCCTCGACCTCGCTTTCCATTTTCAGAGCATCAACGACAGGCTGAAACACTTCCATGCTGAGTGACTCAAAAGTCTCGTCGAGCGGATGCGTTCCCTGGAAACAGAATTGAAACCAGGTGTCCTCCTCTTCACCCCGGCCGAAGTCACTCGACCTCCACGCATTCTCCGCCGCATTGATTGCCGGGCTACGACGCTTCCCCGGACGCAGCACCGCGTTGACAAAAGCATAAGACGAGTTGGGAAAAAACTTCAGTGGCTCGCGCATCCCCTGCCAGTAAATCTCCAGCAAAGATTTCAAAATAGCTTCCGCTTCCGGCACCGGAGCGAATTCCTCGGCGGAATCAGATCCGATCAGGACCGTTTCAAATTTCGTTCCTGTCGGTTGAACGAGATTCAGCGCGAGATGATTGATCCACGCTCGCAGAATGTCCGCGCCTTTCAATTTCGCGCAGCGATATTGCACCAGCCCTGCTGCGCTCACCTGCAATTCACCGTCGAGTTGAAACTCGCCAATCCTGCGACTGATGGAAACGGGGATAAGCGGGGTGTCCAGGTGGGGTGCGACCCGTTGAGCCATTTCGCTGATTTCACCGCACAAGTTGCGATGGCTGCTTTCGCCGATGTGACCGAAAGGCAAAATGCCGCGCGCTTGCAGCAAGGGAAAAGAGGCAGTGGTATCGAGTCCGGCCAGAGTTTGTTCCAGCAGATCCTGTTTCAATTTATAACTGTCCAGACCGCCGACTTGAAACGGTTCCACTTCTTCGATGAGGTCTGTCTCTTGCCCGAGGTCGAGGCGGAGTCGTTTGCGCAAAAACTGTTTTGCCGGATTCGCGAAAAAGTCTGCGAGATCGGCCAGTTTAACCGAACGAAATTCCGCCGGTGGTTCACTGAGTGGCTCGGGCGCGAAAGGGGCGCTTGGTTCCCGGTCGTTCTGTTGCGCTTTCAGAGCCCGGGCGTTTGCTTGCGAATAGGTGAAGAGGCGGTCGCCTTTGAAATACTCTCCGCTGAATGCCTGCAAGCGATGCTTCACCAGGAGGTCCTCTTCGGTCAAAGGGCCGTCTGCCAACGTGAAAGAACTCAGCAGGCACTCGATCAATTCACTCACCAACACAGAAGGCGGCAGGATCTTGTTATCTTTGATGGACTGGCCGATGTAACTGATATGCAACTTCTCGCGCGCCGCGAGGAGCGTTTCCAAAAACAAATATTGATCATCTCTCCGCGTGGAAGGGTCACCCGGTTTCGGATGTTGTTGCAGCAGATCAAAACCGATCTTTGCGGTTTGACGAGGAAAGGCCGCGTCATCCATTCCCAGCAAACAGATGATTTTGAAAGGCAGACTGCGCATTGGTTTCAGCGCGCAAAAGGTAACGCCGCCATCCAGAAAACCTCCTGCCAATCCGCCGGTTTCCAGGGCGCCTTTCAGGTGAGCGCGGATGACGCTCAAAGGCACAGTTTCCGCGAACTCTGAATAATTCTGCTGGGATGAAATTGACGTGCACCACGCGCGCACCAGTTGCAACTCTTCCTCGCTGCTTGAGTCTGAAACAAAAAAGGCGTTGAGCAAATCCTGCAGGGTCGCCGACCATTCCGACAGAGACCGCGCAGTAGAAAGTCGCTGGCCAGTTTCGAAGAGTGTGCTCGTGAATTGAGCGAAGCGCCCGAGAACTTCAGCGTTGGAACCTTCCACCTCATCCATCGGCAGCGTATCGCCGAAGAGTTGTTCGTCGTTCCCGAGCATCGCATAGCCGAGGAGCAAACGATCCAGCCCATTCTCCCAGGAGTTTTGGTCGAACATCGGCAGATCGAACGAAGCACGATGATCCCCATTCACTCCCCAGCGAATCCCCGCGTTGAGCACCCAGCGGTGGAGCAGTTCGACATCTCGTTCGGCAAGGTCAAATCGCGACAGCAAACTGCGGCAATCCAGGAGCGATAAAACCTGGCGCGCACCGCAGCGGCTTTCGGAAAGATCAAGGATCGCCAGCAACGTTTCGGCAACCTGGCTTTCGTTTCCGGCGCTGCGATCGGCGATGCTGAACGGGATTTTTTCTTTCCTGGTTTCCGGGACATCAAAGATCGCCTGGATCAATGGCGTGTAGGCTTCAACATCTGGCATCATCACCAGGATGTCGCGTGGATGCAGCGTGGGATCCTCTTGAAACCACGACAGCATCTGGTCGCGCAGGATTTCAAGTTCCCGGATGGGACTGTGACAGGCATGAACCTGGATGGAGCAATCGTTTTTCTCCACCACCCCCTTTTCTTCACATCGGCCTTGCAGGTGCAAGATATCATTTTGCAACCGATGCAGCAGAGATCCGGATGGGCTATCCACGAACTCGGGTTCATCCACGTGCGGATCGCAGTCCACGATGTTCCGGAAAAACTCACGTCCCTGAGCGCCCCACGAGGCGAGCAGCGGGTGACCTTCCTCGAGGTGCAGATCGGCCTGGGAAAGATTCGCTTTCGCGGCGATCCGTTCGCTCTCTCGTTTTGAGGTGATGTGATCCCAACTTTCCTGGGTCGGTTGAATCAGGAACAAGTTCACTTCGCGATGTCCGGCGAGTTCGGCAAAAAGATCGAGATAAAATTTTGGAAGAACCGAAATGCCAAAGATCGAAATGCGTTGAGGGAGGTTCCCAAGCGACGGTTTGTTGCGAGAGAGATTTTCCAGCGCTCTTTGGCGAAGCCGTGCCGGGTGGTAAGCGCCAGTTTGCGCCGCCAGTTCCCTCCAGAGCAGCGCCTGCCAATGATCTTCTTCGCCTTCATCCCAGCGCATCACCAGCTCAGGACGGAAAACAATGTATTGATCGAACGTGTGAGCGATTCTGGCAGACAATTGGTATAGGCGAAGCTCGGCGTTCTCTCCGCCGGCATAGGCGCTGACGTTCTCGAATTCAGGCGTTCCGAGCAGAGGCGGGAGCGCTCGCATAATGCGCCAGAGAAGGATGTCTGGATTCCAGGGAGAATCTTTTGAAAGTGAGGCGTTTAGTTTAGCGAACAAGCCGTAGGCAAAACTTCTTGGGAAGGGAAACTCCACATTGGCACAGATCTCATGATAGCGGGCGAGTTCGTAGCTGAGCCAGCGCGCCATCCCCCGGCTTTGGACGAGGATTATTTCCTTTTCGAAAACATCCGTGGGCGCCTCAGAAATGACCGAAGCGAGCTTTTGGGAAAGCACTTCGAGACGATTGCTCGTGTAGATGTTTAATCCGATCATTCCGAGTGGAACTATTTAGCAGTTGGCAAAGCTTTATCCAAGTTCTTGCTGCCAGCATAGGGGGCGGAGGTCTGATTAAAAGTGGGTGAGATTGGCGTAGGAAACGGAGCGCCGCGCAACCGCAGATCGGTTCGTTGTTTTTATAGTTCTGATTTGTCCGAAGGATCAGCCGCAGCGCTCAAGGGTGGAACGTCGCGCGGCAGGGCTTTCTATGACGCTCGAACAATCTCACGCGCTGCGGCTGATGCTTCGCACACAGCCGCGCTCCGTCTGCCACCACCCATTTTTAATCACAGCCTATGTCATTCCCTCGTAGAAAATCTGTCGATGCTGCGAGGGAATGGAGCCAACCCACCTGTTTTTTTGTTCCGTTTTAGACACCTCGTTGGCCAACCTACCTACTTTTTCGTTCTGTTTTGGACACCTCGTTGGCCAACCTACCTACTTTTTCGTTCTGTTTTAGACACCTGGTTGGCCAACCTACCTACTTTTTCGTTCTGTTTTAGACACCTCGTTGGCCAACCTACCTACTTTTTCGTTCTGTTTTAGACACCTCGTTGGCCAACCTACCTACTTTTTCGTTCTGTTTTAGACACCTCGTTGGCCAACCTACCTGTTTTTTCGTTCTGTTTTGACGGCAAGTTGGCCAACCAGGGTACTAAAACAGAACGAAAAAATGGATAAACAGCCCGTTTTCCTTACTTTTGGGTATTCTCGCGGGAATTTCGGGTGGAAAAGGGCCAATTTTCTCTTCGGGGTCTCAAACGTAGCAAATCGACACGCTGCATCGCTTGTGATAACTCAGCCCTTTTGCAATTACGATTCGCTGCCGGGATAGAAGGCGCTGCTGAGGATTAAATTCAACTCATGAACGGCAATTGTCAGGTCACCATACACACCTGCCGATTCTCCCGTGAGATGGCCGGTGTCGAATTGTTTGGTCACTTGTTTGAAACGTTTACTCAGTGAGAGGTGCTCGTTTTCGTCACCAAGCTCGCGCAACAAGCGGATAACTTTTGCCGCGCGCTTCTGAGTGGTTCGGATGATTCGCAATGCCGCCGCTGGTTCCGTGTTTCCCTCGATGGTGCTTCTTAATAGGACACATTCAAACTCACGGCAGTAACTCGGGCGTTCTGCGTAAATTTTGCAAAGCGAACATTCAAGCGCGGCGCACGGTTGGGCGAACCGGATCTTTTTACCCGTCTTTTTGATCGGCAGACCGAGCGTTTTCAGACGCGCCAAATCGTCGCTCGCGCGCAGTTCCACATCCCGGAAAATCACCCCGTTGCAGCAGAGGCCGCAGGTGACACAGAGTTGTTGGGATATGGCGTCGGCTGTCATTGAGAACGCGGAAGCTAAGCTCGAATACATCACCAGGCAATAACAACGAAATTACGAATGACGAAGCTCCATGTAATTTCCGTTGCTTGCCTCAAACGGCCTTTGCTACGGTTTTCCCACTTCTCAGTAAAAAAATTATGAGCACTACTCAGCAAAAGAATAATAACTTTCCGAAACTTCATAATGCCATGTGGCCAGGCCTGGTCGGCAAAGGTTCGCCGGGCGCGGAACCTTGCATCGATCTCGACACCATGCTCGACCTCACAGCCAAAGCGGAAGTGAACGGCGTGAAGTTCGATGGCGTTGATCTGTTTCTGTTTGATCCGCATGTCAGCATCGATATCAAGGAGAGCGACCTGAAGAAGCTCGCCTCCAAGATTAAGAAAAAAGGGTTCAGCGTCGGTTCGCTCGTCGCGCCGGTCTGGCCGCCGACGGGTGGCGGTTCCGCGATGGGTAGCCAGGAGGATCGTGCGAACTTCGTCACCCAGGTCAAGAAAGCCTGTCGCATCGCCAGCAAGCTCCGTGAATTAGGGGTGCGCCCTCACGGCGTCGTTCGCATCGATTCCGCCGCCAGCGTCACCGACTGGGAAAAGGATCCTCGCGGGAACACAAAGAAAATTGCCCAGACGTTCAAAGAAGCTGCCAAAGTCGCCAAAGATCACGGCGAACAACTGGCGGCTGAAGGCGAAATCTGCTGGGGCGGCATGCACAGTTGGAAGAATATGCTCAACCTGCTCGAAGAAGTCGGGCAACCGAAAGTAGTCGGTTTCCAGGCAGACATGGCGCACACCCTTCTTTATCTCCTCGGCTATAATGAACCGAAACACCGCATTGTGCCGGCCAACTTCAAGTGGGAACCAGAAGCTTTCCATACAGCCATGAAGAAAATGACCGCGGCACTCCGTCCGTGGACCCTTGATTTCCACGTCGCGCAAAACGACGGCTCCGTCTTCGGCTCCGGTTCACACGACAAGACCGGTCGCCACTGCCAGGTGACTGATCCGAATGGCAAACTAAACGTGGCCCGTGATTCCGGTTACTGGCTGCGCAATGATGCCGGCAAAGTAACAAAGAAAGTGAAACACATCTGCTGGGACGGTTGCATGTTCCCGAACGACGTGATGATGAAGCAGGAAACCTGGAACAACATTTTGGCTTCCATGATCCAGGTCCGCGACAATCACGGCTGGCGGGAATAAGCCTCACTGACTTACAGAATACCTTTGGCAAACTGACTGATGCATTGCGTCAGTCAGTTTTTCTTCGCGACGACGGTTAAAAGGCCACTCGGTGGAAGATCAGAGACGTCTGCTCAGGGACGAACAGAATCGAAAGACTGTTCATAAAGGAGGATTATTGATCGGTTTGCCCCTGTCTTTTATCCGACTTGCATTGCCAGACAGAAAGACGCTAAATGGCCGCAGTGCAACGTGGATCCATTAACCGGTTCACCGTATTCGGCAAAACTGCAGTCGCAGGTTTGCTGATCGCATGGGTGTTGGCAGCGGCCCTTATCTCCTCGGATAGCCACCTGCATGAGGCATTCCATCACGATTCCGCGCAACAAACTCATGATTGCGCGATTTCCCTGTTTGAACGGGGGCAGACCCTAAGCAGTGATCCTGCGTGTGAAGTGGTGCTTCAAGCTAATGCACCGACCGAAACTGAGGTCGTTTCGATTTCTCAACACTTTACCTCCTTCCGCTTTCTCAGCAACACCACGCGCGGTCCCCCGGTCTAATTCATTCCTGCTCCTACGTCCTTTCGATCAAACGTGTGATTGGTCGTTGTCCCTGTTCTTTAAACCCGCGCCAGTTGGCGCATTTGGAATGAATTAATGAAACTTTCGAAAATTGTAGCTTTGTCCTCCGCCCTTTGCCTGGTCACGAGTGTGGCCCAGGCGCAGTCGAATCCTGAACTGGATCAACTCAAGAAACAGTTGCAGCAGATGCAACAAAACTTTGATCGCATTCAACGCGAACAAAAACAGCAGATTGATGCCCTGCAAAAACAACTCGAGGCAGTTCAACAAAACCAGACGACCGCCGTTGCCGAACAGGACAAGCTCAAGGAACAGATGAGCCTGCGCATGGATGATGTTCCCAGGACAGATGCTTCCGAGCTGGACCGCAAACCCTGGCGTCCCACCGATCCTATCCGCATCGGTCGCGGCACCACATTTATGGATATCGGGCTGGTCGGAACGTTTGCAGTCGGCGGATCAACGGCGGACGACATCGGGGCATTGCAGATCGGAGGGCATGACCCGAATCAAAACGGGTTTACGGTGCAGGGATTGGAATTGAGCTTGTCCGGTGCGGTGGATCCCTACTTCCGTGGCAACGCCAATATCCTGTTCGCCCTCGATGCGGACGGGGAATCGTTTGTCGAACTGGAAGAAGCCTGGCTCGAAACCAGTGTCCTGCCCGGCAACCTGCAATTGCGCGGCGGCCAACTCCTGACGGAATTCGGTCGGCACAACGTGTTGCATCCGCATGGTTTTGCGTTCGTCGATTCGCCGCTGGTGAATGCGCGTTTGCTCGGTCCGGATGGATTGCGCAATCCGGGAGCGCGCCTTGCCTGGCTCACACCGACACCATTTTATTCTGAACTGTTCTTCACCGTTCAAAACAGCCATGGCGAAAACGCATCCAGTTTCCGCTCCAGTGGCGGGCATCGTCATGGTGAGGAAGACGAGGAGCAATTGCCCTTCGCCTATCGGCATTTCGACAACGATCGCGGTGTCAATGGACTGGATGACCTCTTGTTCACTCCCCGCTACGCCTTGTCGTTTGACCTGAATGATTCCCATACAGTGCTGCTCGGTGCTTCGGCGGCGTTCGGTCCGAATTCCTCCGGGGAAAGCGGCAATAACAGCACTCAAATCTACGGCACAGATTTGACCTGGAGATGGAAACCAGTTTCCCATGAGGGCGGGTTTCCGTTCGTCATGTGGCAGACCGAAGGTCTCCTGCGGAAATATCGCGCCGGTGAGTTCGATTGGGACGAAGATGGCAACGGCGGCGATGAAGATGGCGACGGATTTGTGGATGGCGGCATTTTGGTGGATGCCAGCACTGGTCTCCCCGCGGCGTTGGGCCGTGAAACCCTCACTGACTACGGTTTCTACACGCAACTGCTCTACGGTTTTAAAAAAGGCTGGGTGGCTGGTCTGAGATTCGATTACCTGACCGGCGATCGCGGGAATTACGAATCCATGCCCCTGCTCATTTCCGATGGTGAAGGTGGCGGCGACTTGCTGGGCCGCGACCCGTTGCGCAATGAACGCTGGCGCGTATCACCGAACCTGACTTGGTTTCCCACGGAGTTTTCCAAGGTTCGTTTGCAATATAACTACGATGATCGCCGCGACATCGGCGTCGATCATTCTGTGTGGCTGCAATTCGAATTTGTGCTCGGCGCACATGCGGCGCACAAGTTTTGATGTAAGCTAAACAGCCGTTCCTCTCTCCCTTTGGCTTTGGGAGAGCGAGGGTGAGGGAGAGCGCAATTAAGAAGCCAAAGATCTCTCGGTTTCTAAAAGCGTTCTCCCTCAGCTTAATCCTCTCCCGCTGGGAGAGGAAGAAAAGGTCGCCCGGCACTTTGACCAACAGTAATGAAAACTTTTTTATCCCTCCTTACGCTGTTGCTTGCCACGTTGGCAGGGCACGCCAAACTGAACGTGGTAGCTACGCTGCCGGACTACGCGGCCATCGCGAAAGAAATTGGCGGTGACAGAATTGATGTCACCAGTCTGGCCAAAGGGCCCGAAGACGCCCATTTCGTCGATGCGAAGCCGAGCTTCATTCGCGTGCTGAACAAAGCTGACATTCTCCTTGAGGGTGGCGCGGATTTGGAAATCGGCTGGCTGCCTTCCCTGGTTGCCAATGCGCGTAACAGCAAAATTCTTCCGAACGGTTCGGGGCATGTGGTGCTTTCGGAAAATGTGAAACTCATCGGTGTTCCAACCGGCCCGGTGGATCGTTCGATGGGCGACGTTCATCCGGCGGGCAATCCGCATTACGCGATGGATCCGGTGAATGGTAAATTCATGGCCGAACGAATCACCCAGGTGCTGAGCCGGCTCGATTCTGCAAACGCCGCTTTTTATCAAAGCAACAACGAACGCTTCGCCCTGCGGCTGGATCAAAAGGTCACGGATTGGAAACGACGCCTGGAACCGTATCGCGGCGCCAAAGTGATTACCTATCATCGTACGTTCGATTATTTCCTCGAACGTTTCGGTTTCGAATTGGTCGGGACCATCGAACCCAAGCCGGGGCTTGAACCTTCCCCAACCCACATTAATGCGCTCATGTCACGGACCAAAGAACAAGGTGTGAAACTGGTGATCGCAGAACCGTTTCGTCCGCGGAGAACCCCGGAATATGTTGCTGACAGGATTGGCGCCAAAATGCTGGTGCTTCCGGACAAAGTAGGCGCGGTAAAAAATGTAACTGATTATTTCGGCTTGTTCGATTACACCGTTACCCAGGTGGAAACGGCTCTAAAGAATTAAGTGGCGACAGATTACATTTTGAGTTTGCGCGACGTAGCGGTCGGTTACGGCCGCCTCGTCGTTCTGCCCGACGTTAATCTTCGCCTCGCCCAGGGAGCTTTCATTGGCCTCCTTGGCGCAAATGGGTCAGGTAAATCCACTCTCATCAAAACGATTGCCGGCATCATCCCGCCGCTGTCCGGCCAAATCCAATTCCAATCCGGAAATCACAAGACCCCGATCCTCGGCTATGTCCCGCAACGCGAAAGCCTGGATGCATCCTTCCTGTTGTCGGCTTTTGAAGTGGCACTCATGGGAGTTTGTGGCCGCGTCGGTCCCGGTCGCATGATCCCTGCTGCGGAACGCGAACATGTGAAACAATGCCTGCACCAGGCAGAATGCGATGACTTTGCGCACCAGCGTTTTTCTGAACTCTCAGGCGGGCAGCGGCAACGTGTCCTGATAGCGCGAGCCCTCGCGGCCCACCCGCAATTTTTGCTCCTGGATGAACCGACCGCCGGCATCGATGCAGCCGCGACGCAAAGCATCATGGAACTGCTCCGCAAGATCCGCGAACAACAGGGCATCACCATTTTGATGGTCAATCACGATTTACCAATGGTGCGCCGGTATGTCGAGGAAGTGATCTGGTTGCGGAACGGAACCATCGTGCAGGGGCCCGCCTCGGAATTGTTGAGCCGGGAAAAGATCGAAGAACTTCTGGAGATTTCCTGGCTCTGATATGGAGACGCTGCGCGAAATCTTCGATCCAGAATTTCTGCTTCGCAATTCCGTTTACATCATGTTGTTGGTCGGATTCGCCGCGCCGCTCGTTGGTGTTTACCTGATTCTGCGCCGTCTCATTTTCCTGGGAGTCGCACTGCCGCAAATTTCTTCCTGCGGAATTGCTTTTGCCTTCGCCCTGCCCGGTTGGGGTTTGATTCCGCACATGCACGACCGGGTGGAAGAGCGGGCGCTGGCGCTGGCTGGTTCGGTGGTGTTCACGTTACTGGCCATTTTTTTCCTGGCGGTATTCGAGAGGCGCGGGCGCGGGCTGGTCGAAGGTCGCATCGGAACGGCTTACGTCCTTGCGGGTGCATGGAGCATCCTATTGCTTGTGCAAAATCCGCACGGTGAACACGGCATGCTGGAGCTGTTGCGCGGGGAAGTAATTTCGGTGTCGAACCTGGATATGGGCCTGACAGCAGTGGTTTTTGCAATTGTCGTCACCGCCTTGTTTATCTTTCAAAAAGAATTCCTGCTCGTTTCATTCGACCGGGAGATGGCTCTGACGCTGAAAAAGAAGATTTTCTTTTGGGATGCCTTTCTCTTCACGATGGTGGCGTTGACGGTTTCCATTTCCGTCCTGACCGTTGGGCCACTGGTGACGTTCGGATTTCTACTTCTGCCTCCACTCATCACGTATCAATTTGCGCGCACCATGCGGCAGTTCATTCTGGGCGCATCGCTCGTCGGTGGGATCTCAGGCATGATCGGATTTGTAATTGCCTACAAATGGGATCTCCCGGTAGGTCCGACGGCGATCGCATTTCTGGGCGTGATTTTTGGGGTGGCATTCTGCGTGCGTAAATTGATCCAGAAACGCTAACAATCTGTCCTTGGATGCCTTGAATGGCACAAAGCTGTTTGTTGGAAAAAAAGTAAAGACACCCTCGCCTCCAAAGGAAATGTCGGTATCATAGAACCGTAATCACTCAGCCGATCCAGGCAGTGACAGATCGGGTTGGTTTTCACGAACGAAGGAGATCAGTTAGGAGATTAGTTAAATGGACAGCGATGCGTATCTCTCCTTCATAAAAGATGGCTGAAAGAGAACACGATGGGTGCGCTGCCAGTGCAGCAGTCATCCACAAGCAACTGATCATGCCCCAGAATGCTTTTAAAATAGTTTTGTTAGTGGACAGCAATGAGGAAAATCGTTGTGCGTCCGCGAATTACCTGCGCACAGCGGGATATGAAATTTGGGAAGCTTCCACCGGCGCCGACGCGCTGAGACTCGCCCGTAAGAATCCGTCCTTGATCGTCTTGGACGTTCGACTGCCTGATATGTCAGGCTTCGATGTTTGCACCAGGCTGAAAAGCAACCCGGCAACCTCATCCATCCCAGTGCTGCACACTTCATCCGCTATCGTGCAGAGCAGCGATCGCATCCGGGGCCTGGAAGGCGGGGCGGATGGCTATCTGATTTTTCCAATCGAGCCAGAGGAACTGGTGGCCACGATCCGTGCTTTGTTGCGGACTCGCAAAGCCGAAGTGCTTGCGAACGATCTCGCCCTGCATTGGGAATACACCTTCGACGCAATCAGCGATGGTATCTGCATGGTTGCGGCAAGCGGGATCATTGACCGCTGCAACCTCGCGTTCGCGACCATTCTGCGCAAACCGTTTGAGAAGATTGTCGGAAGCAAATTATCCGATCTGGGCGACTCCGCGTTGTTGCGGGATTTGATTGCCTTGCCTGTTATGGAAAGCCGCAAGAAGGAAGTAAGCGAAACCAAATCGGGCAGTTTGTGGCTGCGCACCTGCGCAGATCCGGTATGGTCGAAATCAAAGGACTTCGCCGGCGCCGTTTATATCGTCACCGACATCACCGAACGCAAAGAGGCAGAACTCGCGCTGGCATTGGCCAATGAAACGATCAAAGCGCACGCCGAGAACCTGGAGGAAAAGATCGCCGAACGGACGACTGAACTTCGGCGAAACATCAAATCTCTCGACACATTCTGCTACACCATCGCTCACGATTTGAAGTCGCCGCTAAGATCCATCAAAGGGTTTACCAACATTCTGCGCGAGGAATATTCGAGCCATTTTGATGAACCGGGAAAGGACTACACCAAGCGCATTGTTGATTCCGTCGAACGAATGAATCATCTCATAGATGATCTGCTCGACTACGGCCGATTGGGCAACATGGACCTGCCAATTCAAACGTTGAATCTGGAGGAGGAAATCGAGTTCGTTGTGCATGAACTCTGGGCCGACGCAACCGTTCGCGACGCAGAAATTTCGGTTAAGAAACCTTTACCCCCAGTGCAGGCAAACCCAACCGTATTGAGACAGGTGCTGTCGAACCTGCTCTCCAACGCGATCAAATTTGTGGAACCCGGGATACGGCCTCAAATTTCCATCTGCTGCGAACAGTTCAACGGTTCGGTTCGTATTTACATTCGTGACAATGGCATCGGCATAGCCCCCTCCTGCTTCAAGCGGATCTTCGATGTGTTCGAACGGCTGCATGGGAAGGACTCCGGCTATGCCGGAACCGGTATAGGCCTGGCCATTGTCCGAAAAGGGGTGGAACGCATGGGGGGATCGGTCGGCGTCGAATCAGAACCAGGCAAAGGAAGCTGCTTTTCGGTAGAATTGCCAGCAGGGGTGGATCAGGTATGAAAAGCAAAGATGCTGCTGGAGTTTCCTGAAACTTGACTGATGTTGTTTCAACATTATCTTTCAGCGTTCAGCCTGATGTCGGTCAGAGGCAGTATTAAAGTCGTTCAAATTCGCTTTCTGATGCCGTTGAAAGCAGTTGGTTGAATTATCCCTGAAAAACATGTCCGACAATCGCAAAATCCTTGTCATTGAAGATAGTGAAGATGATTTCATCCTTCTGAGTCAGGCAATAAAACGGGCCAAGATCTCTGTGCCTCTTGAGTGGATCACCGATGGCCAGCAGGCGATCGATTTCTTTGCGGGAGACAAACTTCTGACGGAAAGTTCCAACACACTGCCAGCCTTGGTTCTGCTGGATATCAAGCTACCTTACAAGACCGGCTTCGAAGTGTTGCACTGGATTCGTGACCAGGAATCACTCAAGGAATTGCCAGTGGTCATGCTGACCTCTTCCAATGAAACCGTTGATCGTGAAAAGGCAACGCGTTACGGAGCAAACTCCTATTTGGTGAAACCTTCTTCAATCGATGCGCTCTCCCAAATGATGAAACAACTGCACGCTGAGTGGTTCCGGTGAGGCGAGGGATAGTATCCAGCATCCAGCATCCAGTATCCCCTTTCCATTTTGAGAAGAGGTTATAGGTTTGAGGTATACCAAGGAGGCTTTTATGGACGAAACCAATACGCGCAATATCGACAACCCACCGGACAATCCGCTCGGCATGGATCCGATCCTGACCCGGCAAATCGCAATCGATGGAATGACTTGTGAGAAATGCGTCGAAAGGGTCGAAAAAGCGTTACGGGGGAAAGAGGGAGTCAAAACCGTTCAAGTGAACCGACAGAATGCAGTTGCTACGGTCACATTCGACAGCAGCCAAACCGACATTCCTGCGCTGCACGATGCCCTGCTCGCCGCTGGCTATAAACCCACCCGCACCATCAGCGAGAATGCTTGAACGAGGAACGCTGGGACACAGAATCCAACCACCGATGGACACGAATAGCTCGGGTCAACGCGAACTCCAATAGTTGGGTCGCCGTTCACTTCCTGTTTGAGTTATCCTGCCTCATCGGCTATTTCCATTCGTGTTTATTGGTGTTCATTCGTGGTTAACTCTTTCTTTGCCTGCGGTTTATCCTTGCCTCCACCTTGCAAAAGTTCGTAACGCTTTTGTATGAAACGAAGCGCGCGCTTATCTGTCCCCTTTCTCCTGCTCGCTGTCGTGCTCCTGTCCGGCTGCACCATCACTGAAAAAGAAATCCTTAAGCCGATCCGCACCAGCTACACTTTCACCGACCCGGAATTTCGCGAAACCATGAGCCATTTGCTCAGTGCGCCCATGATCGATGGCAACCGG
This sequence comes from Verrucomicrobiota bacterium, assembly GCA_013820875.1. Lineage (GTDB taxonomy): Bacteria > Verrucomicrobiota > Verrucomicrobiia > Limisphaerales > JACDHS01 > JACDHS01. The sequence goes on from JACDHS010000070.1 coordinate 24,190, forward strand.
ATCGACACCCTCGTCAACGGAGAACAAATTTTTCCCGCGATGCTCAGCGCCATCAGCAATGCCCAACATTCCGTCACTCTCGAAATGTACATCTGGGGCAATGGCGAAATCAGCAAGCGTTTCGTCGAAGCACTCAGCGAACGAGCCAGGGCCGGGGTCAAGGTGCATATCGTTGTGGATGGTCTCGGCAGTTCCAAGCTTCCGAGATCTTACATCAAAGAGATGACCGACTCAGGCGTTCGCTTCACCAAATATAATTATCCACACTGGTGGCGTTTCATTAAACGGCTCAATCATCGCACCCATCGCAAGATCATGGTCGTGGATGGAAAAGTCGGGTTCGCCGGTGGCGCCTGCATTCACGACGACTGGGTGGGTGACGCCGTAAAACCACCCGTATGGCGCGACAACCATTACCAGATCGAAGGGCCGGTGGTCGGGCAGATGCAGGGAGTTTTCATGGATAACTGGGTGCGAATGAAAAAGGGCGTGTTGCACGGGAACGACTACTTCCCTCCTCTTAAGGAAGAAGGCGAGTTACTCGTCCAGTTTTTCCAGAGCGGCCCGCATGGCGGCACCGAACTCGCGCGGTTGAACTATCTCATGTCCATTGCCGCAGCGCGCAAAAACATCCGCATCGCGCATTCTTATTTCGTGCCGGACACCATGGTGGTGCAGGCGATCATCGAAGCGCGCCAACGCGGCGTCCATGTGGAAGTCATCATCCCTGGACCGATTGATGCCGGGATCGTGAAGGCAGCTTCCCGCCCGAAGTGGATCAAGCTGATGGATGCCGGGGTGGAGTTTTACGAATATATGCCGCACCTTTACCACTGCAAACTCATCGTCGTCGATGACATCTGGGTCTCCGCTGGCTCCTGCAACTTCGATGACCGTTCCTTGCGCATCAACGACGAAGCAAACTTCAACACTCTCAACGCTGCGTTCGCCGCCGAGCAAGTGGCTGTTTTCGAAATGGATAAAGCCAAAGCTCATCGCATTAATCCCAAAGACCTGAAGCGCCGCTTCTTCGTCAAAAGAGCCTACGACCATTTCTGGGGGTTGTTTGCTTTCATGTTGTAACCCATTCTGAACGTAGTGAAAGCAGCAGTCCTCCACGGCAAAGAAGATGTGCGGGTTCAAGAGATTGAACCGGCGCCCCTCCAACCCGGTGAAGTGCGCGTGCGAATCGGAGCAGCCCTGACCTGCGGCACTGACCTAAAGGTTTTTAAGCGGGGTTACCACGCGAAGATGATCGTTCCGCCCGCTGTGTTCGGGCACGAATTCGCCGGGACCATCGTCGAAATCCAACGCCCCGCAGCCAATGATTCGCCCTTCGATTGGACAACTGGCGATCGCGTGGTCGTCGCAAACTCCGCGCCTTGTGGTGAATGTTTCTTCTGCCAGAATGAACAGGAGAATCTTTGCGACGATCTGCAATTCCTGAATGGCGCCTACGCAGAATCCATCGTCGTTCCCGCGCGATTCGTGCAGAAGAACATGTTGCGCCTGAAGAACGAAACCCGCTTTGCCGATGCCGCTTTGATGGAACCACTCGCCTGCGTCGTGCAGGGAGTCGAAGATACAAAGTTGAAAGCCGGAGAACGCGTTTTGATCATCGGCTCGGGACCGATTGGGTTGATGTTCGTGGCGCTCGCAAAGACGATCGGGTGCGAAGTCGCAGTGGCTGGTCGCGGCGAAACCCGCCTGCAAACCGCACGCCACCTCGGTGCCGATCACATCATAGACGTTTCAGAAACAGATCTTTCTTCCATAGCCACCGATCCGACCAATCGCTACGACGTCGTCATCGAAGCCGTCGGAAAACCTGAGACCTGGGAGATTGCCGTCCAACTCGTGCGCAAAGGGGGCCGGGTCAATTTCTTTGGGGGATGTCCTGCCGGCGCCAAAGCCTCCCTCGACACCGGCCTGATCCATTATTCAAACCTGACATTGCTTGCGAGTTTTCATCACACCCCGCGCACGATCCGGCGCGCCCTGCACTTCATCGAAAGCAACGTGATTCGCGCCAGCGATTTTGTGAGCGGCGAATGCTTGCTAGCAGATCTGCCGGAACTCTTTCACTCCATGGCGAACGGCAACAAGGCAGTGAAGACGTTGATTAAAGTTTAAGCTCCATTCCGGCAAAAGAACATCTCAGCGAGCACTCTGTTGCTCCACTTTGATCCCTTTTGCTTTGAGCAATTCGATCACACTGCCGGAACCGACCAGGTGCGCGGCTCCCACAATAACAAACGCATCTTTGTCGCCCTGCAAAAGCTTCTCGAATTCCGGAATCCAATTCTTGTTCCTGTCCGTTAGAAATTTCTTAATCAAGTTCGGATATTCCTTCATTGAATCCATAATGAGCCCCTCCAGTTTTTGCGAATCACCTTTCTCCCAGGCAGCAATAATTTCTCCGAACATTTTCTCGATCTGATTCATGTCCGTAAGGCTGGATTTCAGAAATGCTTCCTGCTCAACTTTGTTCATCCCGGTGAAAAACCCCATTTGTTCTTCGATTGTCTCCAGAGTGAGCACTTTCTTTTTATCCTGCTTCGCTTTTGCCATGAAATACTGGTCCACACCGTCCTCGGGTTGAAACCCGAGTCGCTGCAGTTCGAGCGAGCCCAGGGTGACTGCCACAAGATACGGTTTGAAGCGATCAAGCGCGGCCGGTTGCCCGATCTTTTCCGACAAGGTGCTCCGTAATAGCTGGTAGATTTCTTCGCTGATTTCATCGGCGATCGATTTGCCCGCGGGGTAAGTTCCCTCAGCCATGATCTTCTCCAGTATCGCTGGCTGCTTCATCCGATCCATATCCGTTTCAAACACGACAATCTGCGCGTTCGTGTAGGCCTTTTCGATGGGAGCGGGCAGCGGATAAAATTCGCGTTTCAGGTAATGAATGGAACCAAGAAAATGAACCGTGTTGCTCTTCCCTTTAGCCGTCCACAACGACAACTTCTCGGGAGCCTTATTGGTCTGCCCTGTCGCCGAATTCAGCGACGTCGAAACCAGGTACAAACCAAAAATTGCGAACAGGAATTTGGAAATGCGCATGCCCACCCATCATTTCTTCTTTCCAGCAATAATCAACCTTTGCTTCGCCGCACGAGTCAGCAGCAAATGCAAAGGAACGCTGGCTTCAGCCGGCCGCAGCGTGATTTGTTTCGAGACATCAAGCAGTTCGGAGTCACCGTTTAGTTTGGGGGCTGCTGCCGCATAAAGCGGCGTTCCGTTGTGTCTCCGTGCGTTCTTTCGCGGCAAATAAAAAGGCCGCCCGGTTTCCCGGACGGCTTGTGAACTGAATAGTCCCAACTGGTTACGGAACATTGATTTATTCTGTCAGCACCAGGATGCTCTGGCTCTTCGCGCTTTCACCGCCGCTGTTCGCGGCCGACAGGGCGATTTCCACCTGCGAGTTGCTCGGCAACGATTCGAGGAGCGCATCGAGATCAGTAGTCGTGGCTATCCACACCAACTCCGAATCCTGTCCGATGATCTTCAGCCAAAGGCGGTAATGTGCCGCTCGGGCTGCTGGCGGCCATTTCACCGCGATGGCGGTCGGCCCGATCAAAACCGCCGTGACCCCCTTGGGCACTGCCGGAACCGACTTCACGCCCGGACGTTTGAACCCGAACTCCAGCCAACGCCCGTCGAGCGGATCGAACTTCAACTTAAGCGCGCTCAATACCGTGCGGAGACTTAACCGGGCCGCTGCCGCTTTGGCCGCGCGATCCTCGAACTTCTGTCGCGCTTCACTCTTCTTCACGTTCACCGTAGCGACTGCTGCCTGGAGGCTTTCCTTCACTGCATCCGCCTGGGCGGCATCGAAGTCCTGGCCGCCGAACTGCGGATACGTGGTGAGATGTCCCGCCATCGTTCCCAGCGTGGATACCAGGCCATCTACCGTGCGTGGCACCTGCAACGAGGAGCCAGCAAAACCGAGCGCCGCCCAGTTCTGCGAATATTTCGAACCGAGGGTTGGCTTCGCTTTTGCGCGAACCAATTCGATCAATGCCTGCCCCGCCTTCATCGCCGTCCGTTTGGCTGCCTGGCTCGTCTTGAGTTCCTCCACCTTGTCGAGGAACTGGTTCTGGGCCGTTTGCAGGTCCGTTTCTTGTGTGGTCATCGTTGCTGCCATATCCGGCGGCAATCCGACCGCGGCCCCGTAGGCCGTTACGCCCGGAATTGCATCCCCGATTTGAGGGAGCAATTGGGCCGGTGAATACATAATAGGATTCTTCATAGTTTCTATTCTTTCTCTTTTTTTGCAGAACACGTTGGCCTCCACATCGGCGGCGCATCACTCGTGCTCTAACGGGGTAGTTTATGCCATAAAGGAGATCGGTTATGTAAGGCAACTAAACTGCATCATTTAGTTGCCGCCCCTCGGGAGGCCCGTCTTTATTGATGATTCTGCACAAAAGATTTTTGAAAATATTTTTTAAGGAAGAAGGAGAGAAACCACGAATGGCGAGGGAAGTGATTCGTTAAATCGTTGAACCGTTGCATTGGAAGCAGTTACGCGTTTTCACGATGTAACAATGCAACCATTAAACGATGCAGCTTTTCCCGAATTCGTGTTAATTCGTGAGGGTATGAGTTTTGTTGTGGGCGCCCTAAAAGCACTCAGGAAGCAGTTGCAGGAAGGACGTGAACGAGGTCATCATAAGACCTGTTGGTGTTGCTAATCAGCAGGT
>JACDHS010000201.1 GCA_013820875.1 Verrucomicrobiota bacterium
GATTTACGGACGGGTCAAAGTTGGCTTTGTTCCGCTTTGAAATGGCAACACGCACGCACCAGACTTCGAGAGGATAGTAGAAGGCAGAAGTCAGGGTTTTCACAAAACAGAACTATAAAAGAGACGAACCGCTTTGCGGTTACGCAAAACCCCACCGAATGGGAGTGCTTCGCACCGCGAATCTCGCGCGACCGGCGCTTTGATTCTTGAACTCAAACGGCGATAGGCCAGCGGAAGTTATAACTCACCGATTTCAGCCAAAGCCCTTTTATTTGAGGATCTTGTCTGCTTTTTTCCATTTACCGAACACGCTCCCACATTGACCAATGCGTTTTGCGGACAGGCTCTAGTTAAGGGTCGAACGCTGATTAACTCGGGACTGGAAAGTCCCGAGTTCTTCTTAACTTTTAGAATTCAATGCTGCTCCCAAACGCGCACCACGGCACTGGTGAGATCGGAGCGCACCCGGCTGATTTTATTATTGTCGCGTGTGGGGTGGACGCGGTTGCTTAGAAGAATGATAAATAATTTACGCTCGGGATCGATCCAGATGGAGGTGCCGGTAAAACCGGTGTGACCAAAGGCGCTCTTGGAAAGTCCAACTTTGCTGGTCTCGTATTGCGACGCGATGCCCCAACCTAGTCCACGATTCAAACTGCCACGTTTACGAGTGAAATTTTCAGCAACTTGCCTTGGGAACAGTTTACTTTTGCCATCACAGGCGCGGAGCAGTTCAGCGGCAAGTTTACTCAGATCTTCTGTCGTCGAAAACAAACCAGCATGACCGGTGATGCCTTCCCCCGCGCGCGAATTTTCATCATGCACAATGCCGTGGACATAGTTTGTCTTTTCAGGCCATCGCTCGGTCGGCGGGATGCGAGGGAGCAAAATTCTGGATGGATTTCGGTACGTGTCCCGCATTTTCAATGGACCGAAAACAAGTTCGTGTTCCAGTTCAGGGAGTTTCTTGCCAGTGGCCCGTGATGCGATTTCGCCGAGCAGCATCATACCCGGATCGCTGTAGCGAAATTTTTCACCGGGATCAGATTCCAAGGGTGTTTTGTGGATGGCTTGCAACAGTTCGGAGTAGGAATTGACGGAGCGATAGAACGGTTTCCAACTGGCAATGCCACCTGTGTGGGTCAGCAATTGTTCGATGGTGATCTTTTCACGTTTAGCTTTTTCCTCATCGTTTGCAGCGCCAGCGATGAATTCCGGGACAAATTTTCCAGCGGTATCGGCAAGGTTGATTTTCCCCTGTGCGCTGAGCCTCATGTAAACGGCCGTCGTGCCGACGACTTTTGTAAGAGAAGCCAGATCGTAAATGGTGCTTTTGGTGGCAGGTTTCGAATGTTCGAAATCGAAGTGGCCGAATCCGGCGCTCCAGACCACGCCTGAATTGCTCCCCACCGCAACGGCGCATCCGGGGAAAGCGCCATCAGCAACGGCCTTTTGCAGAACGGAAGTCACCTCGGAAAAATCCAGCTTCTTATCCTTAGCGTGGGAGACATGATCAATGACTAAAAGCATCGACAGGAAAAACAATTTGGCAGCAACCAGTCTTAATCGCATAACGGGAGATTACCAAAATGCGGAAAAGCGACACGTGAAAAAACCTAAAACCACGGGTAAACCGCTAATCTGCGCTAATAATCGCTAAAGGAGAAGCTGGCGGAGCACGTTATTGGTCTTCGACAGGCTGTCGTAAGGCGTTTTACGGCAATTATCGGCACACGACGGCTGTCTCCATCGGTTTTGCCAGCATAGAAGAGCAGTCTTTGCCCTAATATGAGCATGCGTTGGGGAACGTATCTTGTGAGGGAGAGTGTTTCATGAAAATAAGCGTTCCAAAACTTCTTCGACTCGATTTCCTTCCACACAGCGCTGACGCCGGCCTGCTGGTATTGCGACTATGGCTCGGCCTTTCGATGCTGTTTCTGCATGGCTGGTCGAAAGTGACCGATTTCTCGGCAATGGCCGACCAGTTTCCGGATCCGATCGGGCTTGGTTCCAGAACGAGCCTGGTGTTGGCGGCCTTTGCCGAGGCGATCTGTTCAGCCTTGATCGTGCTCGGCCTCTTCACACGGTTCGCCGCGATTGTGCTCGCAATCAACATGGCCACGGCCTTTTTCCTGGTGCATAAATCTGCTTTGACGGGACCGAACAGTGGTGAACTCGCCTTTCTCTATCTCGCTGGCTGGGTCACGCTGCTGGTCGCCGGACCAGGACGTTTTTCACTCGATGCGAAGATGGGCCGATAAAAGGGTTGAAATATGAACTGGTTTGTAGAATGGCTTCCTTTTTTTCTGACGATAGTGGCCGTGGTGTTCTTCTTCTGGATCGTCTTTTATAAATTGAAATGAGCGCGGTTTCGAACCATCGGCGCTTCAAATGTTTTGGGCGAACGAAATAAGGCGGCGGTATTCAGTGAGGATGGAGCGCATGGCAACGACCAATGCCTGCACTTGCAAATCGAGCGGGGCCAATCCGGGGGTTTCGAAAACGATTTCAAACGGCTCAGGTTGAATTTTCGCAGGAGCGCCAAGAACCCCTTCGTAGAGATCGTAAATAATGCCGTCCCGCGCGGCAAATCCATCAATCTGAGCATTCACATTTCGGGGCAGAATCTTTCCAGACTCGAGCAGTGCGGGCCGCAAAATATTCTCGGTCAAAGTGTGTCCGCGGACGAAACCATACAACCCATCACTTGTGTCATCGGCATGCAGTTGGATAATGCCGTTGAAACGCCGGGTGCGCAGTTCGTTTTCGAGCAGTTGCACTTCGGACTCGCTCGAGTTCTTCCAGAATTCGCGGTTCAAATCGCGTCCGTTGCGCGAGAACCGGGTGCCATCCTCGAACCCGGTCGGATTACAAATCGGATAAGCGTGGATGGAATAATCGGAACCCAACTCACCATCCTGCGCCAACTCGCGGAGGAAATCAGCAATAGCCAATGCTCCCGCCGGTTCGTCACCATGAATGGCAGCAAAGATTCCAATTCGAATGGGATCACTGCTGCTGGTGTCACGGAAAACGAACCTTGGCAAAAAATAATCCCGCCCGGCCACCTGAAACGCGCCGACAGCTTCGAAACCTAAAGAAGGTATTTGCCGCAGTGGCTCGATCAATTGTTCGATTGAGCGACTGTTGGAATGATTTGCCGCGCCGGTTTCCATGACTCGATTTCAGATAAACCGAAAAACGACCCACTGCAAAGTTTTGAAACAGCACAAAAAAGAAAACACCGCCTGCAATATCAATCGCAGGCGGTGCTCTGAGAACCAGAGGGATCGGTTAATCAGCCGAATTCAATTCGACCGTTCCACTTTCAGTCGGGCCCATGAAGTGACCGCGACCGAGATTGTAATCCTGCAAGAGCACACCGAAGTAGCGGGTGGTCACTGGGTCCACAGGGTGAAGGAATGTGCCTTTGAAAAAACCTGTTTTCGGGCTTAGTCCGATCTTTGTCAGATTCGGATTAACCACACCGTTGCTGACCACAAGCGTGGTGTTGGTTCGCATCAGGAAGTTTGCCGAGAACAGGTTAACGCCCAGGTCACCGTACGCAAAGTCAACGACGGCATCGGTCATATCCACTGCGGCGCTACTCGCGAAGCGAACAGGCGCCAGCCAGCGTGAACCCTGCACTGCAACATTATCGTTCGTGAACCCAACCGTATAGGCTGCATTAGTCCAACCGGTTTTGATCCAGTGCAGATTGCCTTCCGGAGCCATGTTGCCCAAGGCGTTGGTTTCGAAGTTCAACCAGCCTAAAGCAAATCCTTTGGTTTCGATGATCGTCTTACCTGATGCATTTAAACGCGCCACTTTGTAGCCGGGCGAGAAGAATGGCCAGTAACCCTCCTTTGAAAGGATGGTCGATTGTTTCAGCAACATGCTGTCACCCATCGCGCCGGACGCTCTAATGCGGCCAAGCTTATCAACGCTCAGCACGCCATAACCGGTTCCAATCGGACCATCCGCCTTGTTGCTGAATCCATCCAGCAACATGGTGTAACGATTGGTGAACGCAGTGGCTTCTTCCCCTGGATTTAATGTCCAAACCCGCCGATCCGCACTCATTTGAGCAGTCCAGGTTGATCCTTCGGCGATCGTGCCTTCGATTAAGTCGCTGCTGGTTGCAATGTCCAGGAGGAGGTTCAGCGTCAGTTCCGGTTTATCGAATTTCTTCACGCGGGCTTTTGTGGTAACACTCGCTGTGCCGTCACTATTAAATTTCCCGCTGAAGCCAAGGGCATTTCCATCCAACAACAACTTGCCGCTGTATGACATCTTTGAACTGACCTTGATAGTCACGAAGCCAGCACTGTGATGGGCAATGCCATTATTGGTGTCACTGAACAATCCGTTATAGGTCAGACTCTTCAGTTCCAGGAACGGGTTAGGCACAGAAGGCAGGGAAATCGCAACAACCTGATCTGCAGATTGATTGGTTCCGCCGAGTGTCGTCGATCCATTGTCGCGCAAACTGATACGGATGTAGTTTGTGCCACTTGCCGCCCAGGAAGGGGCGAAGGTTAAAGCACCGTTTGCTGCGATGACTGGTTTCTCAGCGAAGAAAGCCGCATTGGTAAGGGTGATCAAAAAGGTCACAGTTTGCCCGGCTTCATCCTGACCCGCGGTAATATCAGTGGCGAAGTCGGGAATGATTTGTGTGCCGCTGAATTGTTGTCCAACAACGAGGTTGGTCGCGAGTTGGAAGCTCGGAGCCACATTCGGCAATACGACAATCTCCAACTCTTGTGTTGGAGAGGAGTTTGCACCGCCATTTGCAGTCGAGCCGTCATCCTGGAGGCGAATCTGCACGACGTTTGTCCCGACCGCCATGTGGGCCGGCTTGAAGGTCAGCGTCCCATCCTCAGTCATCGATGGCGTGACGCTGAAGAAGGATTTCGGCGCGCCTGTAATCACAAACTTCACCGTCTGCTCGGGTTCGTTGGCACCGGCGGAAATTCCGCTGGCTGCATTTGGGACCGTCTGCAGCGCGGCAGACGATGGCACTTCGATCCGGGTTGTGGTCAAGGTGAAGCTTGGAGCCTGGTTGACCGGTTTAACCGTCACGGTGACTGTTGCCGGCGTTGACGCGTAGTTCGTGTTGAAAAACCCGGTGTTCGGCGGGAATTGCAGACTTTCCGGGCCGGTGTAACCGGTGTGGAATGCCTGATAACGGAAGGTGTCAGTTCCCACAAAGTCAACCGCTGGCGTGTAAACCAGATTCGGTGGAGTGCCGGAAAGTGTGCCGTTCGCAGGATCATCAAGCACCAAATAGCCAAGGTCCGAACTGTTCAGCAATGAACCTTTCAACACAATGTTTACAGGCTGGTTCCGACTCGTGGTTGCCAGGACATCCGTGGCAATTGGCCCCGAATACAGGAACAAGGAAATCGTGTCATCTCCAAAGTTGGATACAGCAATATCGGTCGTCCCATCCCCATTGAAGTTACTTCCAACGACGCAAATCGGATTACGACCCGTGGCGATTCTGCCTCCGCGTTCGAAGGTGCCATCGCCATTGCCCATCAGGATATCCACAGTCGCTCCTCCAAAATTCGCCACGGCAATGTCCAGGTTCTTGTCTTTATTCAAATCACGCAAAAGCAGGCAGCGCGGGTTCAGCCCGACGCTGTAGTTTGTGGCAATGACAAACTCCTGGCTCGAATTCTGCAGAAGAATACTGACGGTGTTTGATCCGCCATTCGCAACGACGATGTCCATCAAACCATCTTTATTGACATCTCCCGCGAGGGCATATGTCGGCGCAGGTGTTCCACCCGGGAACAACGTGATGGTTTTCCAATGGACAAATGTGAAGTCCGGTTGGCCGCGCAAAATGGTCAATGTGCCATCCCCTTGATTCGCAGTAACGATGTCGACAATCGAATCACCATCAACATCTCTGGCGTGAATTGACATTGGATTAAGACCCACTGGAATATTCGTTTCGAGAACGAAAATGCCCGAAACATTTCGCAACACGCTGACGGTGCATTCATTCGAATTTGCGACGAAAACATCTGCGTAGCGGGATCCGGAAGCAAAAGCAGAGCTGATGGCAATCGGTCCCGGATTCGGAGTGCTGCCAATCACGTAGTCAAACCGTGGCATTAATTGGCCTGACCCATCTTTAACCGACCTAAAGATACTGAGCGTATTGGTCCCGAAATTCGCCACCGCCACATCTTCATAGGTGTAGTCAGAATAGAAACCTGAACGCACCGCGAACGGATTCAATCCAGCTTCGTAAGTTACTGCATCTTCAAATGTGCCATCATCTTTGCACAAACGAACGGTGACGATGTTCGAATTGTAATTCGCCACCACCAGATCACGCCAGAGCAAGCCGATGCTCGGCTTAAACCATGGGTATTGGTCGCCACGCAGATTAGCGAGCCAGAGACCGATCGGGCCGGCGCCTGACAACAGCGCATGCGGCACACCATTGGTTCCAAACGGCCCAGGGGCCATATACGGACTGACCACCGTGAAGACCTGAGAGGTTATCGATCCAAGGACACTGTTTGTAGCCACCAACTGCCAGTTTGTCCCAGCCATGTTGGCGGACATGTCAAATCCTGTGATTGTTCCCGGCACACCGTTGACTATATCGAGGCTTATTGTTCCAGAAAGAGCTCCAGGCCCGCCGATCAGGGAAAACGTCACGAATTCGTTCGCTGGGCTGAGGTTCCCTACATCACTTGTAAAGTTACCGGCCGCATCGATCGTTCGGACAATCGGCTGATCCAAGAATAGTTCCCCAGCCGTTTCCAAAACGGGTTGATCCACGAACACCAACCCAACCGCCGCTCCGGGAATGATTTCAAATGAATCACTTACAGCATCCGTTAGACCAGCGCTCGTTGCCGTCAATTCCTTGGTGCCAATTAACTCAATACTCAGGTCATTGAATGTTGCCAATCCATTGGCGTCGGTGGCGATTGTCGCCGTACCGCTCAATGTTCCTGTGCCGCTGCTCTTGGCCAGTACAATATCCACTCCCGCACTGCTCACGTTATTACCGTAGGTATCCTGCAACTGAACCGTCACCGCTGGTGCAATCGTCACCCCTGACGCTGCATCGGTCGGCTGTTGCACAAACGCCAATTGCGCGGCTGCTCCTGCGGAAATCGTAAACGGATCGCTCACAGCATCAGAGAGTCCGGCGCTTGTCGCCGTCACACCCTTCGCTCCTGCCGCAGTGATGTCCAGGTTATCGAAGGTCACCTGACCATTCGCATCGGTATTCACGGTCGTCGCGCCGGTGATCGAACCGGTCCCGCTGGTCAATGCCAGCGTTACGCTCGTTCCAGCAGTCGTGACTGGGTTTCCATACTGATCGGCCAACTGCAATGTCACCGGACCAAAGTTAGCTCCAGCAACCACGTCGTTCGGCTGACTGATGTAAATCAACTGTGTGGCCGCTCCTGCAGTGATGGTGAACGGATCACTTACAGCATCCGTCAAACCGGCGCTTGATGCCGTCAATTCTTTGGTGCCAATTAACTCAATACTCAGGTCATTGAATGTTGCCAATCCATTGGCGTCAGTGGCGATTGTCGCCGTACCGCTCAATGTTCCTGTGCCGCTGCTCTTGGCCATTACAATATCCACTCCCGCACTGCTCACGTTATTGCCGTAGGTATCCTGTAACTGAACCGTCACCGCTGGTGCAATCGTCACCCCTGACGCTGCATCGGTCGGCTGTTGCACGAATGCCAATTGCGCGGCTGCTCCTGCGGAAATCGTAAACGGATCGCTCACAGCATCAGAGAGTCCGGCGCTTGTCGCCGTCACACCCTTCGCTCCTGCCGCAGTGATGTCCAGGTTATCGAAGGT
>JACDHS010000071.1 GCA_013820875.1 Verrucomicrobiota bacterium
TGTTGCACTCTCAGACGTCCAATCCCTCGAAAAGCTTCATCTTCATCTCCAACATTCACTCCCCTCAATCCTCACCCCAATCAATGCCAGTCAACTTCAAATTAGTTTCCCGCCAGACACTAAATAGGGATTCGAAAGCGGTTTTGTAATACAACAACCAAATGCCAAACCAGGGGACTGAATCACAATTTGAAGAAACCACGATCGATCGTCTGGTGGCTCTGGGTTACAGATATCAATACGGTGGCGATCTTGATCGTGACTGGCGGGAAGTGGTGAATTCAGTTTGGCTTCGCAATTTCTTGCAAGAAAGATACTCCCACCTCCCCTCAGAAGCCTTGGAGGAAGCCCTCGTCCGGGCTACACGCCCAGAGGGAATTACTCCGGAACTGCGTAACAAAAACTTTCATCAGTTGTTCACTCGTGGCTTTGAGCAAAAGTATCGTAATGCAGCCGGTGTTGAAACGTTCGAGCATATCTATTTGGTCGATTGGAAAGATCCAAAAACCAATGATTTTTGTGTCGTTAATCAGTTAACAATTCGGGGTCAGAACGACCGCCGCCCCGACATCCTCATTTATCTAAACGGCTTTCCGCTCGTCTTGTTCGAGTTGAAAAATCCCTATGAGGAGGAACCGAGCACCCTCGGCGCCTTCAACCAGGTTCAACATTACAAAGCTGGCATCTCGCAGTTGTTCGATTACAACGCTCTTGTTGTCGTGTCGGATGGCGGAGTGGTCGGAAACTCCACCGATGACACTCCTCTCGCCTCTGGATCGACCCTCCACGGTATGTGGACTGGAACATGGGAATGGTACGCTCCATGGAAAAGTATCAATGGTCGCGATATCGTCGAAAGCTCCATCGGAGCAATGAAAACCCTGATCGAGGGGCTTTTCCCGAAGGAGCGATTGCTCGACTACATCCGCCACTTTATCGCCTTTGAAGTCGTTAACGAAAAAATCGAGAAGAAGGGTGCGAAGTATCATCAGTTTTTCGGCGTGCGATTCGCCGTGGAAGAAGCAGTGCGGGCCACCCGTCCGGATGGCGATCGTAAAATCGGAGTCATCTGGCACACCCAGGGCTCGGGCAAATCTCTGTCGATGGCCTACTTCGTTGCCATCCTACGACATTCCGCCGCGATGGAGAATCCAACTTTCGTTATCCAGGTCGACCGCACGGATTTGGATGAGCAACTGCATGACCAGTTTGTCGCTGTTAGGTCGCTAGTGGGTGAAGTTCAACACGCGGAATCAGTCGACGAATTACGATCATTGCTTCGCGGCGAAGGTGGCGAAGTTATCTTTTCTACGATCGAAAAGTTCCGATTGGACGAAAAAGAAGCGGTTCATCCTGTTCTTTCTACACGCCGTAACTTGATCGTCATTGCTGACGAAGCGCATCGGACCCAATACGGTCTGACGGAAGGATTCGCTTACCAACTTCGCCGCGCGTTGCCAAACGCATCCTTTATCGGCTTCACTGGCACCCCGGTCAGTTTTGCGACCGCGGATACCCAGGCTGTTTTCGGTCAACTGATTCATACCTATGACATGGTTCAGTCGCGCAAGGATCATTCAACTGTTCCGATCTATTACGAAGCGCGGTTGATAAAACTCGAACTGGCCAACGAGAACATCAACACCGATCTCGAGGAAGTGACGGAGGAGATCGGCAGCACCATTGCGGACCGCGAGAAAGCGAAATGGGCCGCAATGGCTGAAGCGGCAGGAACTAAAGAGCGCATAGCCGAATTGGCTGCCACAATCCTGGACCACTACCAAAAGCGCACAGCCATGCTTGATGGCAAAGCCTTGATTGTCTGCATGACCCGACGCAATTGCGTTCGATTGTACGACGCCTTGCAAAAATTGCCCGGATGCCCCGAAGTCAAAATTGTGATGACTGGCAATCTCAGCGAAGACCCGCCCGAGTGGAGCCAGGCTGGACATATCACCACCAAACCACAACGCGATGCGATCAAAGCTCGCATGAAAGACGTCAAGGATCCGCTCAAGATCGTTATTGTGCGCGACATGTGGCTGACCGGCACCGACATTCCGTGTCTTCACACCTTGTATGTAGATAAACCCATGAAGGGACACACGCTTATGCAAGCCATTGCACGTGTGAATCGCATTTTCAGTAATAAGCCGGGCGGCTTGATTGTGGATTTCATCGGCATCGGCGATCAACTCCGCGACGCTACCAAGAAATACACCCAGGGCGGAGGCGCAGGCGAACCGGCTCCGAAGATTGACGAAACAGCTAAAGCCGTTTTCCTCGAACTGCTTGATGACGTCCGCAAAATGTTGCCGGGTAGCGATAACTACGGCCACTGGCGGACCATGTCGAACATCGAGTTCGAAGACATGTTCAATCAGGCTTGCGGCGATTTGATGGAAACCGATGAGCAGCGCGATGGCTTTCTTACCGTGGAAGGAAAACTCAACGCTGCGTTTTCCTTGGTGAATCACCTCTCCTCATGCATCGGTTTTGCCGATGAAATTGTCTTTTATCAGCTCCTTCGCAAGCAGTTGCTCAAAACCACCTCTGGCCCATCGCAAAAGGACGAACAGAAAGTCAAAGCGGTTCGCCAGCTCTTGGACACAAGCATTGAATCCAAGGGGGTTGTGGACATCTTCCAGGCCGCAGGAATTGAGAAGCCAGACATTTCCATTCTCGACGAACGCTTTCTGAACGAAGTGCCCGCGCAAAAACAGGAAAATATGAGGGTTAAGTTGCTGGCTAAGATCCTGTCTGACGAAATTCATCACCGCGAAAAATCCAACGTTACTCGGTATAAAACGTTCCGCGAAATGCTGGAAGACACGCTTCGGAAATACCACAACCGAGCCATTCAAGCCGCCGACGTCATCCGACTCCTCATTGAAATACGCAAGGATATCGACTGCGAACAACAGCGCACCAAGCAGTTAAACCTCACCAGCGAGGAGCTCGCATTTTACGATGCTGTTTCTCAAAACGTCGCCAACCTATACGATCAGCAATTTCTATGTGACTTGGTGCGTGACGTCGTTCAAAGCGTTAAACGCAATTTAAAAGTCGATTGGACCAAGCCTCACCGCGAAGACGTAATGGCCGGTGTGCGATCCGCAGTCAAAAATGTTCTGCGCAGACGCGGAGTTAAAGCCGAGCATCTGGAACCCCTTACCAAACAAGTTATCATCCAAGCCGAAGCCATGTTCAGAGACTGGCCTCTCGCCGCATAGCTTTGAATTGGAAAGAACAAGCGAACCATGCTGTTATTTGCCTGTCTGGATCCAAATCTCCCCAATTAAATTTGGACGAACCCTGCGAAGGTGATTGAATTACCCCGTGCAGGCATCCCCCACAACAACAACGCCGGACGATTCGCCCGCTGACTTCCCGGCGCTCGTCAGCGGTTGGCTTGCCGAAACCCTTCCCGAGGTGGAGACTGCCATTCATGATGGTTCCCTCGAAGAAGTGATCGATCGTCCCCAGGTGCGCGAAGTCCTGGGACCACAATTGGGGAAGATTTATCGCTCCATCATCACGGAAAAGACCAGGCACGATGCGCTGTTCCGCGCCCCATGGATAGCTCGCTTCCTGCGCGACCTGAAACAATCATTACAACCGCCCACAGTGTTCTTCCCGGTAGTATCCGTTCACGGCAAAATTTTGCTGCCAAAAGATGGAGCAGCCCCGCCTCCGATCGGAATTGCCCACAACGGGGAAGAAATCATCCTGCGTCCTGACCAGGTGATTTCTGTCCGCAGTTGGGGTATCTGGTTCACCTTCGAAAACGAATGGTTGGAACGAATTTACCTGGCCGCAACGGTGCGCCATGCCGTTTCCCGGCTCGTCAAGCAGATGAGAAACCTTCGGATCATGGACGCCATGCCCACGTCGGCTCGCGCCACGTTCCGCACCGATCCTGAGTGGCATTCCGATGCGCAGTTTCAATTCGGCCGGCTCGTCATCGATCTCCTCAATGAATCTGCACCGGTTGCCCAGGAAGTTGTCGATCCTCCGGAGTTATTATTGTCGTTGCCCACCATCCAGTTAAAGAGCGGCTCCCATCTCCATCTGTTTGCAGAAGCCGGACTGCCGCCGCGTCAATCGGTTTCGCAAGGCCCATACGTCACGGTAGCTCCATTCGAATTGGCCCGGTTTGCTCTCAGCGAAGCCGCAAACGGTACTGCGGACGAAAATTTTTGGTCTGCATGGGTGGGAGAGGATCCAGAGTTACACAGGGTTGCCGAACGATTGCGCGACCTGTTCGCAGAGGCTATCGCGTCTCCGCCGACGCATCCACTTGGCCCCCTGGCGCTTCTGTCACCGCCGGTTCGCGAGTTGATTCGCGGGTTTCCTCTTTGGCGTGCCCGCGCCAACCAACCGGAACCATGGATCAAGCAGTTCGATAAACTATCCCGCACTGTTTCCCGGCGGGTCGCTGCCCCAGCTGCACCGGCAGATCATGCAGAGGATCCGGGCGTATTCGCTCGCCATGTTGGCGAAGCGATCCGGGAACTCGAAACCTCACTCGCTGAGGGATCTCTTTTGCAAAGGATTGAAAAACCGGAACTGCAATATTTAGTGGGACCCTTGCTCACGGAACGGTACCGATCCATGGCAACCGAGCCGCTACAACATAACCCGATCTTTCGCGCCAATTGGATTAATCTGCTCCTGGAGGAATTTCAGGCAGCTCTGCATACACCCATCCGAACGTTTCCCGCCACCGCTTCGTCGCAATGGACCCCTCAGGACCCGACGCCACCATCTCTGACCGTCGTCCGCGGACCCATTAACACGTTCGTCCGGCCCGATCAGGTCCTTTCCGCTCGGTCCTGGGGAACTGGATTTACTTTCGACGACAAAGACCTGGAACGTTTTTATACAGCTTTCATCGTGCATCGCGCACTGAATCGCCTCGCCTCCAATATCAAATTTTTATGGAACATCGAAGCGACCTTTCTTTCCGGCAACTCGAAGCTCACCACAGAGCCTCAATGGCGCCAGGGAAAGGCCAGCAAGTTCGAGCATTTGATGATCGATGTGCTCAACGAGGAGACCGCCACCGCCGTGCCTGCCCCTCTCGCCGAGGATATCCTGGAACGGACCGATCTCCGCGTTTACTACCCAGGTATCAAACGCAAAGAAGGATCGCGAGTGCAGGTCTCTTTAACTGCAATCCCCGAGCTTCACGACAACAAGGTGCGAACACTGTTCGTTCCAGACGAATACATTATCCTGACTCCGGTTGAATTAGCTCGATCAGCAAAACATCCGCCCGCACACCCGCTCTTTGAGAATTTTCCATGGGATGATTTCTGGTCCTGTTTCGGTGGTAAGCTCAACATTCATGATCTCGCCTGGAAACTCTATGATCTCTTCCATGAAGCCATTTCATTTCCCCCGCGCCATCCGCTCGGGCCGATGTGGCACCTTGCGCCCGTGCTTCGGTGGTTCATTCGGATTTACACCCAGCATCGCGCTGAGAAATCCACGGACGCCTTCTACGAACGGCAGAAGACCGTGAGAGAGATTGACTCTGTGCACAAATACACCAGCGCCTACTGGAGAGATAAATTCTCGCAACCTGCCCCTGAAAAGAAAACTGGATGAACCAGATGGATGCTCTGGTACGAGTTGCCGATTGGGCAATCCCGCATTCAACTCACCGCGTCCAGGCTAGCCAACGCTTGAACAAACTCTTCACCAGCGGCGTTAACCGGCCCCGGTTGTAAACATCTCCCAGCTTCCGAACGGCTTCCGTTTGCGTTGGATACGGGTGGATCGTGCCGCCAATTGTCTTCAGTCCCAGTTTTCCGCTCATTGCCAAAGTCATCTCCGATATCATCTCTCCCGCGTGCGCAGCCACAATGGTTGCACCCAGGATGGTATCTGTTCCTTTCCGCACATGTACCCGCACAAAACCTTCATCCTCGCCGTCGAGCACCGCACGATCCACCTCGGAAAGCTTTTGCGTGAACGTCTCTATTTCGATCCCTTTCTCGCCTGCTTCTTTTTCGTAGATCCCAACGTGCGCAATCTCCGGCGATGTGTAGGTGCACCATGGAATCACAAGGTCGCTGACCCGTTTGCGTCCCCTGAACAAAGCATTTTGAATGACGATCCGGGCCATGAAATCGGCCGCATGCGTGAATTGATAACGCGAACACACATCGCCGCAGGCATAGATCCGGCCATTCGACGTTTGTAGCCGGTCATTCACCTGCACACCTTTTCTGTCATACAACACCCCAGCCTTTTCCAGGTCGAGGTTTTCAACGTTCGGAGCCCGCCCAGCCGCAACGAGGATCTGATCCACGGACAGGTCATAACTCTTCCCATGCGAATCCGCCTGCATGCGAACGCCATCCACTCCTTTCGACAGCTTCAACTCTTTCCCGCAGCAGAGCAGTTTCACCCCATCCCGGATCAGGGCCGCTCGAATGATTTCGGCTGCATCGCGATCCTCTTTTGGTAAAAGCCCATGATCGGCGTCCACGAGAAACACTTCCGCGCCGAACCGCGCAAAAGCTTGAGCCATCTCACAACCAATCGGTCCCGCTCCTATGATTCCAAATCTTTTGGGCAACTCAGTCAGCGAAAAGAGCGTTTCATTCGTGAGGTAAGAAACATCCTGCAATCCGGGAATAGCTGGGGCAGCGGCTCGTGCACCGGTGGCAATCACTGCCTTGGCAAAGCGCAAATTCTGATCACCAACCTGCACGGTCTCAGCGCTCGTGAATTGTGCGTGACCCAGGAAAACATCAATCCCCAGTTCACGAAAACGCTCTGCGGAATCATGCGGGCTGATCTCTGCACGCACCCGGCGCATCCTTTCCATCACCGCCGCAAAGTCCACGGTCACTTCACCTTTGATCCTGATCCCGAACTCCGACGCCTTCCTCATCTCGGCTGCCGCTCGCCCGGCTCTCAACAACGCTTTGGAAGGAACGCACCCCACATTCAGGCAATCGCCTCCAAGGAGGTGCTTTTCGATGAGGGCCACCTCGGCCCCCAATCCAGCCGCACCCGCTGCCGTCACCAGCCCGGCCGTTCCTCCACCGATCACCACCAGATTGTATCGCCCCTGCGCAACAGGATTCTTCCAGCCAACCGGATGCACGTGCGATACGAGCGTTCGATTGTGACTATCCCAGGGGCTGATCATTTGAGCCTCTTGGTCCTTCATGCTTCAATCCTCGATTCGTTTCCCCAGCGCCTTTCGCGCAAGGTGCGTCACATAGAGCGTCACCACGATCGTGGCCACAAGTCCCACACCATACAGAACCCATTCGCCCGTGGTTTTTTCACCGGATACGGCTTTGGCCACCGAACCCAGGTAAACGTACATTACCGTCCCGGGCATCATCCCAATCCACGAGGCAAGGACGTAATGCCACAGCTTCACTCGCGTAAGGCCATACGCGTAGTTCAACAGGGTGAAAGGAAATACCGGGGAAAGCCGCGTCAGACCCACAATCGTCCAGCCTTCCCTTTCCACCGCTCGATCAATAGCTGCGAACTGTTCTTTGCCTTCCAGCTTCCGGGCGATGGCGTCACGAGCCAGATGTCGTCCCACCAGGAAGGCACAGGTAGCCCCCAGTGTGGAACCGATCGAAACGTAAACGGAACCCCATACCACTCCAAACACCGCGCCCGCTCCCAACGTCAGCACCGAGCCCGGAATAAACAAAACAGTCGCCACCACGTAAACGGCGATAAACAGAACAACTCCCCAGGCGCCGAGTCCTCCAATCCATTCGACCACCTGCTTCAGCCATTCC
The DNA here is from genome assembly GCA_013820875.1 of Verrucomicrobiota bacterium. Classification (GTDB taxonomy): domain Bacteria; phylum Verrucomicrobiota; class Verrucomicrobiia; order Limisphaerales; family JACDHS01; genus JACDHS01. Next base: position 7,785 of record JACDHS010000071.1, read on the forward strand.
TGCAGTCCGAAATATCGCGCCGCCACAATCAGCGCAATCGCGACTCCAAGGTATAGCAACCACTTCCATTTGGATTGGCGCTGCCCTGGAGTGCTTTCCTGCTCATCTGGCATGACAAATTCCCTTGGTGCAATTGCTCTCGCAACTCAGCGCCTGGCAATGGCGAGTTCAGTTTTTTGTGTCTTGAACCGCTTCCAGGATTTTTTCAGGGGCCAGTCGCACTTTGTAATCCGTATTCACATGGGCGAAACGAATGACGCCGTTCGTATTCACAACGAATACCGCCGGGTGCGGCAGAAGATGGTGGTTCCGACCCGCCGCGGCTTCCAGGTCAATCTTGTAGCTCTTGTATTTTTCCACCGTGGCATCATCCACCTTGAACGCGAGCCCGAATGCTTTGATGGCGCTGGCATCGCTATCAGACAAGAGACGATACCCGAGGTTCTCCCGGTCCGGCGTTTCCTTCAGCTTGCTGGGTTGATCCATGCTGATCGCCAGTAGCTGCGCCCCTTGTTTCTTCAAATCGCTTTCGATGCCCGCGAGATCTTTCAATTGTCTGGTGCAAAAGGGACACCATCCTCCCCGATAAAAGATCAGCACAGTGGGCTGCTTCGCCGTCAAGCCACGCAACTTCACCTCTTTATTTTCTTCTGTCCGCAACGTGACATCTGGAATGGAATCTCCAACTTTTAACGGAGCGGAATTGGTTTCGGCGTGCGCTATCGTTGCCCCCAGCAGAAGCAGGGATAAAATGATCTTTTTCATAAATTAAATTCTTCAGTAGTTTTATAACACCTTCATCGCACAGCTCCCGTGCAACTGCTGCCACATCCCGCTGTGCATGCCAAACAGTGAACGCCCGTTTGAATTTTCCACCCTTCAAGCTCCTCCGGTGTCACGTCCCAGAGGTAAAGCGGTTTGCCATTGGTTACCTGCATCCGGAGCATCTGGTTAAAATCGCAGTCGAATACTTCTCCCATCCACCCGATGCTAATGGTGCTGCGGCACATCAATCCCTCCACGGTTTCGGGGTTGAAATGGCTCGCCAGCAGTTCCAGGTATTCATCCCATTTGCCTTGCTCCCGTAAATCGGTCGCGAACCGCGCAATCGGTTGGTTGGTTATGGCATAAAGCTGGTTGAACACGATTCCGAATTCACGCAGCAAAACCTCTTTGTAATCCGCTTCGAGCTCCGCCTGGGGACCCGGCAAACTGGCACCCAGTGGATTGTACACCAGGTTCAACGGAAGCTTTGTTCCATACCCGACCGCGTTGAGTTTTTTGAGCGCCGCTATGCTCTTTTCGAACACATGGTTGCCACGCTGTTTGTCCACGTTCTCTTTTGAATAGCAGGGGAGCGAAGCAATGACTTCGACTTCATGCTCGGCCAAAAATTCCGGCAAATACCCGTACCCGGCCGTTTCAATGATGGTCAGATTGTTTCGGTCAATCACATGGCATCCGGCATCCTTACCCGTTTGGACGAAATATTTGAAATACTCGCTGAGCTCAGGCGCGCCTCCCGTGATGTCCACAATCTGCGGCTGATATTCATAAATCCATGACCCAATCCGAAGCGCCGTTTCCTGGTTCATCATTTCCGTCCGCCACGGGGCCGCGTCCACATGACAATGACGGCACGCTTGATTGCACTTTCGCCCCACGTTTATCTGCAAGGTCTGCAGTTTCCCCCGTCGGAGTGTCAATCCGTGCTCCGCTAACTTTTCGTCAAACGCATTCATTGTAGTAGCCGAGGCAGGAAGCATCCAAGTCCGTGTTCGTTCAGTTTTTTCTTCCAGGCGCATGTGCCCCCTAATTTGAGAAGCATGAGACCTCAAATCTATTCCCGGAAAACACGGTGTTATTTCAGCCGCTTTGGTGACTCGAATTCGTAGTTGCCGCTACGGAGCATTTCGAGGACTTCATGAATGGAGGGGCGGTCGCCCCAAAACGTTCCGTAATATGCAAATCGCACTATGCCTTCCTTATCCACAATCACCACTGCCGGCCTGTTGATCCACTCCGAGTGAACCACATAGGCCATCGGTTGCACCCCATATTCTGCTCCCACCACTCCAGCGCGATCTACGAGATGCGGCCACCAGATATTTTTTGTATAGGATTCTTTAAAAGAGGTTTTGCTGAACCAGTATTTAGGTTCCAATTCTTTCCCGACCATGACGCGAGCCGGAAACATGTCGTGACATTCGAGCGTGAAGACCTGCGCATTTGCCGCCTCAAAGTCGCGGCGCAGTTCTATCAACTCGCGAAATTCCCCATGGCAAACCGGGCACCAATCCGCAAACACCCAGATCAGGACAACTGGCTTGTCTCCACGGAAATCAGACAATCGCCAGGTCTTTCCCTCGGTATCCGGCAATTCGAAGTTAAGGGCAGGTTCTCCAACACGGAGTTTGTTAAACCGCTTTTCGTCCAGGCTCCGATACGCGTCGGCAAGTTCAGGAGTCGCGCTGTGGCCGTGTTCAACGGCATAGGCTGCCAACTCAGCTTGATGTCGGACGTCCTTCGACTTGTCCTCTTCCTGAGATTCTTTAAGCGCCGCCAGCGAACTTTTTGCTCCAATCTGGCCCAACGCAATGGCGGCTTGTGATCGCACGACCGAATCGCTGTCCTTGCGCAGCGTCCTCTCCAGCGCCGAAACTGCGTTTGTCGCGCGGATAATGCCTAGCACCGTTACTGCGACATGCCTTACGTGCGCATTGGTGTCGCTCAAACCAGTCAGGAGATTTGTGGTGGCATCTGGCCCAAGCCGGACGAGGTCGCGCACGGCCAACGTGCGGATATGCCAGTCCATATCCTCCAGATCCGCAACACCGTGTTTGTCCAGTTTACGGTCAAAGGTGAATCCATCGCGAATAGGATGGAAATCGTGTTGTCGAACGCGATTTAGAATGTGTTCTACTTTCATAGAGTTTCCCTGTGACCAAAGCGTCCCCGCACCAAGCATAATCACGCACAATGCGAGCAGCCGACACTGGTTTAATCGGAATTTCATTTGTTTGTTCAATGAGAATGAATGAGGCAGTAAGCCAACGCTGCCAGGCCCACGAATGTCGTGACCGTTGACCATCACCATCAACAACTCCCATTCCCGTTACCACCATCACAACATTGGCTGGCCTCGGTGGTTGAATTGTAGTCCTGCCCTTTGGTTTCTTTCGGGTGACGCAATCTCGTCCCGCCACAATCGAAGGGTTTCGCCTCGGCGAGCGGAATCTCACGAAGCGGTTCGACAAAGTTGAAGAACGGTTTGTAAGGCTCTTTCTTGTAGAGCTGAAAAGTCTTGTCGCACACTGCGTAACGCTTGCCCCGTTCCATCCGGTGCCCGTCATCGTCGAGCACCTCTTTGAAAGGACCCTGGTATATCACCGCCTGGTTGCGCTCAAAGCATGGACCTTGTTTTCCTTTAAAGGCCTGCACCGTGACGGAACGAAACTCGATCCCCTGAACGGTCTGCCACGGTTGTTCGTCACGTTTCAAAATCTGGATCCCATAGAAACCGGCATCAGCAAACGCTTTGAGAAAACTCTCTTCCGTCAATGCCCCTGAAATACAGCCACTCCAAAGTGTCGGATCCTTTTGCATCTCCTCCGGGACTTCTTCATCAGAGACGATGTCAGAAATGACCGCTCGCCCTCCTTTTTTCAGCACCCGAAAGATCTCCGCAAAAAGCTGTCGCTTCGCTTTCGCCTCGACCAGGTTCAACACGCAATTGGAGACAACCGCATCCACTGAATCACTTCCCACCAGAGGATGAGTGATACGCAACTCCTCGGCCCGCTCGTCCGCGGCCAGGAATGATGCCGCGTTCGCGATCGGATTCTGCCGCAAATCGGCATCCAGCTTTTCCAGATCCAATGCCAGGTCCTGAATGCGCCCCTTTCGGAATTCCACGTTGGCATAACCTAACCGCTCAGCCACGAGCGGAGCATTGCGTCGCGCCACTTCCAGCATGTCATCGGTCATGTCCACCCCAATGACCCGACCCGTCGGGCCAACCACCTGTGCCGCAATGAAACAAATCTTTCCGCAGCCGGATCCCAAATCCAGCACGGTTTCACCTGCTTTCAGATACTTCGCCGGGTTCCCACATCCGTAATCTTTTTCGATCACCTCCTGGGGGATGATTTTCAGATATTCCGGCTCGTATTCCACAGGGCAGCAGAGCGCCGCTTCCGGCGCTTTCGCCGCCGCTGCATAACGCTCCTTGACTGCCGTTTCCGCGCGCATTGAAGTGCTCATAAATAATAAAATCTAGAGTGCCGTTCTGATCATGACAGGGGGAGATTCCCGTAATTATAGATACTTCGATAAAGTCGATTCTTCACCCCGTCCCGCCAGCATGTATACTTTGTCACCTCGCGACCAACTCGCCGTATTCCAGCCATCGTGTCTCGCAAACTGCGGGGTTCCCGGCGGGGGTTGGCCAATCCCGGACCGGTCTACAATTAATAGGTGAACTTCCTCCACCCCCATTTTGCCGAAACAGATCAGCGTTACCTTTTGCCCGTTCCATGACAACACACGACAGCCAATCCCAGGCATCTCCTTCAAACCTTCCGGCAAAGTGAAATCCACGTGGGCGTTATTTTGGCTTAACCACCCTTTAATCTCGCCCAAATCACTGCTCTGCAAGTCCAGCCGATCCATCCCGGACACAAATTGCACCATGTCATTTCTATACGCCGGAAAGGTCTCTGCCCGATTCAACATCCAGAAGCTCAACACGCTCGCCAGGAGGAGGAAACAAGCAGCCGCTGCCAGCCAGGGACGCCGATACCACGCGGCAGGACGCACAATTTTTCCACCTGCAAGGATGGTGGCCTTCAAGTCGGAGGGGACGGGAACCGATTTCACTTTTCGACTGATCGCCGCGTCGAGTTGCAGTTCTTCGGCAATCCACTGGCTCAAAATCGGATCCCTTCGCGCATGTTCCATTGCTTCCGTAAACACAGGATCATCCGCGTCAGCTCCATTCTGCCGGTAGGACTGCAGGATAAATTTGGCTTCTTCGTTGGTCATTGTGACATTTTCTTTTGTTGTTCAAGTGGGACGATCTTTCGAACGCCATCGCGTTTGGTTAACCTTTCGCGCAGGAGTGCTTTGCCTCGTGAAATGCGGGACATCACGGTTCCGAGCGGTATATCGAGCATCTCTCCTATTTCCCGGTAGGAATGCTCTTCCAAATAGAGGAGCGTAAGCGGCACGCGATAGATCTCATCCAACTCCATCAGCGCATCCCAAACCGTGTTCGCATCCATCTCATTCACCATATTCGGCGTCACCGCTGGCAACGCTTCACTGCTCTCATTGATTTCGTAATGGGGAAACCGGTTGCTGTGCCGGCGTGCTCCAAGAAATTTCCGGTGCAAGGTCGTGAACAACCACGATTTAACGCGGGATTTATCCCGCACCTGGCTGCCTTTGGTCGCAAATGTATAAAACGTGTCCTGCGTCAGGTCGCACGCCTCAGCCTGGTTCTGCGCTAGACTCAGCGCGAAGCGATAGAGCGCTTCATAATGGCTGTTTACGACCTGTTCAAAATCCAGTTCCACAAAAATAGGATGCGCCATAGGCGCTATTTATTCCCGAAATTTTTCGTCCGCAGCTTCTACAGCGGCTCCCACCCAATAACACCTTCCACGATTCTGCCGCGTCGGTCAGTCCAAACGCCCTGTTCATCCATGTAGCGTTGTGGTTTCAAATCAAGTATCACGGGCGCGGGGTCAGTGATGCGGGACGGCAATGGAATAAATGCCCTTTACACTCCTCATATCAAAGATGAACACACAAAATACAAAACCTCTCCGCGCTGCACTTTTTGGGAATGCCATTTTCTCCGCCATTTCAGCGGTTGTCTTCCTTCTGTTCTCGCAAAACGTCGGCTCGCTTGTCGGACTTTCCAACCATTTCATTCTCGTCGGGATAGGAGTTGGACTCGGGATATTTTCAGCAGATCTTTTTCATCAAGCAAGCAGACGGCGGATTCAGACTTGGCGCGCACTCTATGCTTCTCTTGGAGATGCATTGTGGGTTGTTGGGGCGGTTGTATTGTTGCTTTGGTTTCCTGAGACTCTAAATGAACAAGGCAGATTCCTTTTGATCGCCGTCTCGGTGATCGTAGGTCTTTTCGGCTCGTTGCAGTTTTGGGGTGCGGGAGAGGCTCACCGTCTGACAGGTTCCAAGTTCTACCGGCATTGTGTGGCGGTGCGAGTTCCCGTAAGCACAGCCATGATGTGGGATGTGGTTTCTGACCTGTCTGGCATCAGCAAGTATTTCCCTTCGCTCCGCAGTTCTATCATTCGAGATCATCTTGAGCCACAGGTCGGTGCCACTCGCCAGTGTGAAGACATGAGTGGAAAGAAGTGGGCTGAGAAATGCACAAAATTTGAGGCAGGCAAACGGCTTGAAATGGAGTTTCTTTGCCAAGAAGACGGCTTTCCATATCCGGCGTCGGAAATGATTGGCGGATGGGAGTTAGTCGAGATTTCAGATAAGGCAACAGAAGTCCACATTTGGTGGGAACTTCGCCCCACTCCGTCTTTTATGGCACCGCTTATTATGCCATTGCTTGGCTTGAAAGCCGACATGGATTTCCCGCCGCTTGTGTTCCGAATGGCTGGCTGTGAAGATATTCCTGTGAATACTAAGTCTCTAATCAGGAGAATGTTGTTACCAACCCCTTCATGCTAAAAAACGAAGGCGTATCACCTATTACGCCCGCGGGGTCAATAGGCAAAAAAATATTATGACGGAAAAGGTCTTCTTTTCCGTTTGGCACCCAGAGCGGGAACTCCGTCTTAATTTCTATTGGCAGCGTCGGACACCTCTTCTCTTGGAAGGAGTCCTGCTAAACACCTATTCGGACTCAATCGAGTCAAACAGAGCTCAGCCGTAAGGCTGAACCTCGTAGGACTTTCCAGTCCCGCGATCAAACGCCGCGGAACGGTCCAGAACACACAGCAGTAAACCCATTGGCTATCCATTCAATTTGAAGGCGGCTGCATCCATCCTCTTCGTTGCCGAAGAGTTGAACGCTCCAGTTTTTTGCGGACATGCCATTGGGGCGGATGCTCCAAATTATTTCTCTATTTCGTTCTGAGGTTATGTGTGGGCCGCGAAATAAAACGAGCCGGGGGCGAATGCGAGCCCATAGCTCGCGCCACTGGCGGTTGAAGTCTCGCGACACGAAAGGCCACTGGCGACAGGTCCCAATCAAAGCGGCGGATTCCTGGTGTGCCCAACGCAGACAGAGGCGCTTCTTGCGCCAATAATGATGTCTGTGACTAGTCGGGGCCTCACGGTTGAATCGGATCCAGTTAGGCCTCCGGGCTCACTGTCGCCAGGGCCAAATCATTTTTCCACGAGCGCCGCGACGAGGCGATCAGGATCAAAAACGGTTTTGTTCTTGAGCATAAAATAAACGGAGCGGGCCAGCTTGATGGCCATGACGGTGTTGGCTTTGAACTTGTTGCCTCCCATCCGTGCTTCGAGTTGTTGGGAGAGAGGGCCGATGATGGCGTGATCGCGTTTAGCGATGACGGCGGCTTCGCCAAAGGCCCAGCGCAGGTAAGGAGCGAGGGTTTGAACGAGATTGGTTTTGCGAATGTAATTTTCATTTTTCTGCACTCAATAGCGGCTTGATTTCTTTCTCCAACTGCTTCTTCTCCACGAACCCGACGTGTTTGCTTACGATTTTCCCGGCACGGTCGATAATAAACGTGGCCGGAATTCCTTCGATGCCGCCAAACGCCTCCTGCATTTCTTCCGAGGCGAGGACGACTGGATAGTTTATGGCAGTTTTCTCGACGAACGGCTCCACGGCATCGGTTCCGCCCTGATCCACCGAAGCGCCAACGATCACGAGACCTTCTTTGGCGTGCTGCTTTTGCAAATCAATGAACCCCGGAATCTCCGCACGGCACGGCGGGCACCACGTCGCCCAGAAAGTCAGGATAACAACTTTGCCGGCGAAGTCCGAAGAACTCACTGCTTTCCCATCGATACCTGTGGCCGTCCACGCCGGTGCCGTTTCAGCGTCCTGGACTGAATGGCCCTTGTTGATCGAAGCCACGAGTGAAACAGCAGCCACAGCGGCGGCCAGTAAAACAAATCTGAAGAATCGCGTCGTCATTCTATCAGTGAGATGTCCGTCAAAACCGTTTATTCCCGCGCAACCAAATTTTTCGGCTGACGAACGAGCAAGTCCCGAGGGAATAAAACTGCTTCTCGCGCTTCTTAATTTGACCGGTGCGACATGCGTGCCGGAATCAACATCTATGAAAAACATAATCCGTTACGTTGCTGTCGCTCTGATCTCTGGAGCCTTAACCGTGTCCACAGCCTTTGCCGGCGAATGCTGCAAGAAGGCTGCAGACCAGACGAAGAAAGGTGAAACCTGCGCCAAATGCCTGTCTGATGCTCCCGCTTGTTGCAAAAAAGCCGCCAAGGAAGCAGGCAAGGATAAGGATGCAAAACCCTGCGCCAAATGCGCGGCCAAGAAAGAAAAAGCCAAAGCGTAAGCTTCCGGTACCGTTTCCTTAGCAACAAAATCGTTGCCCTTCGCTCTCCCCCCGTTGGCCGCTCGGACTCTGCTCCCGAGCGGCCTCATTTTTATTCGGCATAGGGTCCTTGACTCTGTAGATAACTACAGGGTTTAGGCTCATATTGAGACATGAAACAATGCGGGCCATTAACCACGAGCAAACTCGCGATGGAAAGCGGAGTGCATCTGGAAACAATCCGTTTCTACGAACGGCAGAAGCTATTGCCGAAAGCACCGCGAACGTCATCGGGCTACCGCATTTTTGCCCCTGAAACAGTGCAACGGGTGCGTTTTATCAAACGAGCTCAGGCACTCGGTTTTACGCTCAAGGAAATCGGTGAGTTACTGGACTTGCGCGTTTCATCCGGAACGACCTGCGCAACGGTGCGACGCCATGCAGAAGCCAAAGTTGCTGATATCGACGAAAAGATTCGTCAGCTGAAGAAGATGAAACAAGCTTTGGCGCATTTGGCCGAGTCCTGCACCGGACGGGGGCCACTAAGCGAATGCCCAATCCTTGCAGCGCTGCAAACGGAGGAAGAATTAACATGATTACGGTCGAGTTCATCTATGATCTGGACTGTCCGAACGTGACACTGGCGCGGACCAATCTGCTGAAGGCATTTTCTAAAGCAGGTCTGCCTGCGAAATGGATGGAGTGGGACCGTTCTGCCCCTGATGGGCCAAAGCACGTTCGGCATTTCGGCTCTCCCGCCATTCTCGTGAATGGAAGTGAAATCACTGGATTGCCGCCCAATCCAAATGCCTGCTGCCGAATCTATTATTCGGCAGATGGAAAGCCAGGCGGTGTACCGTCCGTGGAACTGATCACTGCATCTTTGATGCAGGAAGCGAATCGAGAGAAGCCGGTTGCGGCAATAGATCCAGCTGCTCCACCGACAACTCGCTGGAAGCAGTTTTCGATTTTTGTCCCGACGATTGGGGTAGCGCTGCTGCCCAAGTTGAGTTGCCCCGCGTGCTGGCCGGCTTATGCAGGAATTTTGTCGGCGCTCGGCCTCGGATTTCTCATCTCAGAACGTTATCTGCTGTCGCTGACAGCGCTTTTTGTGGCCGTGAGTTTGTTCGCGCTCAGCTGGCGCGCAAAAAAGCGTCGCGGCTACGGCCCTTTCATTTTGGGACTGCTGGCGGCTGTCACAGTTTTGACAGGCAAATTCTATTTTGATTTCGCCCCGGCATTGTATGGCGGCGTGGCGTTGCTCGTCGGCGCTTCCGTTTGGAACACATGGCCAACGAAAAAACAAATTTCTCTTTCATGCCTCGATTGCGCTGGGGTCGAAGAGAATCAACCAAAAAGCGCAACAGGAGCTAAATGATATGAAACGAAAAATTGAGGTGTTCACCGCAGGCTGCCCCGCGTGTGAAGAAACCATCGCACTGGTTAACCGCATTGCCTGCCCATCGTGCGAAGTTGAGGTGCTCGACATGCACAATCCCGACGTCGCACAAAAGGCAAAGCAGTATGGGGTGCGAACGGTTCCGGCTGTGGCAGTAAATGGAAAGTTGGCGGATTGCTGCGCCAAAGCGGGAGTTGATGAAGCCTCGCTTCGCAGCGCTGGTGTTGGGGTCTCACAGTAGGCTGCGTGACGATGGAATGCTAAAAAGCAAAAAGCCGGGAAGCTGGCGCTGCGAATCCCGGCGTCCAGACTTCCATTTAGTCAAAGATTGTGGCACTGTGGATGTCATACCAATGAAGGAATGCCTTCTTTTTACAAGTTGCCTTCTACTAGCAAGTAGCGCGGTTGCCGATTGCACTTTGACTAACCTGAACATCACGCCGATCCCCGATCTTGGTTACGAATTTTACAAAGGTTTTCCCGGCGGACGTTATCCGCATTTTTCCAATAGTCCGCCACCGGCACATTTTGCGGCCAGCGTAAACATTGCCAACAGCGGCATCAAACCCCTGGACGTAAATGGCAATGAGGATGAAGCAAACGGAAAAATCGTGATGACCTCCATCGGCATGTCCAACACGACGCAGGAGTTTGCCACCGGCGGGGCCGCTGCTTTCAAACCGACCGCAGACGCTGACCCGGCCAAAGACTCACGACTCATCATTGTGGATGGCGCGCAGGGCGGACAGCCTTCAACAAGCTGGACCAATCGAAACGCGACGACGTGGAGCATGTTGCATTCGCGACTGGCCAACGCCGGCGTGAACTCGAACCAGGTGCAGGTGCTTTGGATGAAACAGGCGCGCGCCACTCCCCCAAATAATTTTCCCCTTCACGCCCAGCGGCTTCAGGAAGATCTCGAACAGATTCTACGCAATGCGAAATTTCATTTTCCCAATTTGAAAATCGCCTACGTCTCCAGCCGCACTCGCAGCTATTCGGTTGGCGCGCCGGAAGGCACTCTCAATCCCGAACCGCAGGCGTTTGAGTCGGCTTTTTCCGTGAAGTGGATGATTGAAAAACAAATCAGTGGCGATGCATCGCTGAATTTTGATTCAGCCAAAGGCGAGGTGGTTGCGCCGTTGATTCTCTGGGGCCCCTATCTCTGGGCGGACGGCACAGCGGGCCGTTCGGATGGATTTCTTTGGCTTTGTTCCGATCTGTCCAGTGATTTGACCCATCCTTCTGGCAGCGGTGTGCGAAAAGTCGGGGCGCAGTTGCTGGCGTTTTTTAAAACTGATTCGACCACGACACCGTGGTTTTTGAAAAAAACAGTTGTTGGCCAGCTGCCGAGTTGCACCATTTCCGCTGATGTCACGAACGGGATTGCTCCACTCACGGTGAATTTTTCCGCAGATGCGAGTGATGCGGATGGAACAATTCGCGATTATCAATGGACATTCGATGACGGCACATTTGCGACGAATGCGAACCCAACCAAAATTTTCAAAACTCCCGGAACCTACACCTCGCGCGTGACGGTCACCGATAACAATGGAAACAATGTGACTCGCTCAGTGCAAATCGGAGTCGCGGCTGTGGCGCTGGCCGACGCTTCGATCTCTGGCAACCAATTTCAGATGAACGTGCTCGGCGCGACGAATTACAATTACGTCGTGCAAAGGTCGGACGATCTGACGAATTGGATTTCAGTGGTGACCAATCACGGGCCATTCACGTTCATCAGCACCAACTCCGGTATATCGCGTTTTTATCGAGCTGTGCTTGAGCCATGAAAACATTTGCGTCATTCCTGATTGGACTGATGGTGGTTGTTTCTCAAATCAGCGCACGCGCAAACTGCACGTTGACCAATCTCGGTCTCACGCCGCTGCCGGACATGGGCTTTAATCTTTATCGCGGCTACTCAGGCGGACTCTATCCAAATGGCGCGAACAATCCGCCCCCTCAACATCTTTCCGCGGGTTTGAACATTGCGCTGAACGAAATCGTGCCGCTCGACAGCGCCGGCCATGCGGACGAGACGAATGGCAAAGTCGTGATGATTTCCGTCGGCATGTCGAACACGACGCAGGAATTTGCCATCGGCTCCAATGACGGGATTGATGCCGGTGGCGCTTTCAAGCCTCGTGCTAACGGCGATCCGGCAAAGCATCCGCAGTTGTTGATCGTTGATGGCGCGCAAGGCGGTCAGGACGTGACCCGCTGGACCAATCTCACCTCGACCACATGGAAAACTGTCAATTCAAGGCTTACTCAAGCGGGTGTCACCAGCAATCAAGTGCAGGTCGCATGGGTGAAGCATTCACTTCAAAATATTCTTCAGTACGGCAGATTCCCTACTTACGTCGACCTGCTTCAGGAGCATCTGGAAATCGTCGTTCGCAACCTGAAAATTCTCTATCCCAACATAAAAATCGTTTACGTTTCCAGCCGCACCCGCGCCTACACCGATTCCCCCAGTGCGACAAATCCTGAACCAGCTTCCTACGAGGTCGGTTTCGCCACGAAATGGATGATCGAAAAGCAAATCAACGGTGATCTCTCTCTGAATTTCGATTCAGCCAAGGGCGAAGTGGTTGCGCCGTGGCTGTCGTGGGGACCATACTTCTGGGCGGACGGCCTGAATCCGCGCCGCTCAGATGGGTTCATTTGGGCATGCAGCGATTTCCTGACCGACTTTACGCATCCGTCAAACACCGGAGTCAGAAAAGCTGCCGACCAACTGCTGGCATTTTTCAAAACCGATCCGACGGCGACGCCGTGGTTTCTGAAGAAAACTGTTGTTGGCCAGCCGCCGAATTGCGCGGTCTTCGCTGATGTGAGCAATGGTGTCATCCCGCTCACGGTGAGCTTTTCAGCGCATGCGAATGACGCGGATGGAACCATTCGTGATTACCAATGGACGTTTGACGACGGAACTTTTGCGACGAATGCGAATCCAACGAAAACTTTCAAAACGCCGGGCGTTTACACCGCACGCGTAACCGTGACTGATAACGATGGAAACAATGTGTCACGCTCAACGCAAATCAGCGTCGCGGCAGTGGCCCTGAGCAGACCTTTAATTGTGGGTGATGAGTTTCAATTCGCGGTGCTCGGCGCGACGAATTACAACTACGTCGTGCAAAGGTCGGACAATTTAACCAACTGGTTTCCCGTCATCACCAATCGCGGAGCGTTCACTTTCACCAGCACCAACTCGGGTTCTTCGAGCTTTTATCGAGCCGTGCTTGAGCCATGAATAAAAAATCGCTTTCCAGAACATCAATCATCACCCCACTTTTTTGCGCGTTGGCTGTAGCGGCGCTGGCCGATGATTTCCCTCGGATCTCCGCCACGGCAACGCCCTCTGCAATCGTTCTACGCTGGCCTTCAACGGCGACCAACTTCATTCTCGAAACAGCTGCTCCTCTCGATGCGGGGACGTGGTCAATCGTTCCTTACCCTGTCGGCATTCGGGACGGACAAAAATCCGTGCGCCTGCCTGCTTCAGAACAGCAACGCTTCTTTCGATTGCGCCAAACCGCGCCTCACACAAACTGCTTCGAATGCACGCAAGTCATCGGCTACAGCCAGGTGGGGGCGCAAAGCGGCTGGTATGTCACCGATGGCGTCTTCGAATCCGTTGTGCCGGACGCTAAATGGCAATTGCTCTGGAACAGCGGCGCGGGTGTGGACCGCTGGCAGGACCCGAACTATTCCGGTTGGACGAACAAATTCGTGTCGCCATGCCCGGTTATCTCCAATGCTCCCACGCGAGTCGTGCTTTCCATCAGCGGCCCTTACGGCAGCAACGAAGCCGCATGGGCGGATGCCATTGATGCGACCATCAAGACCATTCGCCAAAAATTGCCGACTGCCCGCCGCATCATTTTGCAACCGGTCGTTGGCGGCCCGGCACACGCTTCGTGTTCTTCGGGCGACCAGCTTGTCCGCGCCTCGTGGCAACACAAACATATTGATAATGCCATCGCGGACGTCGTCACACGACGCGCGGGCGGCGATATTGAAGTGCATCCGGGATTTTCACCAGAAGTGCGGACATGTTCCGATTACGCCGACAGCCTTGGCCATTTGACCCGAAGCGCAGGCGCTGCCGCTGGACGTGCTGTTGCGGAATACTTTCTGCAACTGGATTATCCGTGCGAAAATTAAAGACTGCGTATCAACTTGTCTGCGCCTTCCGTTCCCTCACCGTCAACTTCGTAGTTTCTCGCCTTCCGACTTTTTTGCATCGCTGCCGGAATCCGCGTTCAACCCAAGTATCTCCTGCTCGTGCGGCGATGAATTTCGTGGGCCGTTTCCTTTTTTCATTTTGTGTTCGCGCCATTTCAACTTCAGGTCCGCCCAACGATGCCCCCGAGCCTCGTAGCCATAGGCACCAAATCTTCCCGGCTCCACTTTGCCCTTCCGCAGAACAAATGCTGCAAAGGCGTCAGTCCACTCATCGAATTCCGCATAAACATTGGTTTCCGCCGCCATGTCTTCCGCCTGGTTATCACTGTATTTCTTCCCCTGGCCAAACATCACATACCGCCACAACGAGTCAGGAACCTCGATTCCCCCATAGCGACATTGCCATACCAGTGGCGCATATAGATCCCGGTTATCACCCGGCTCCTGTTCGGGATCGAAATAATGTTTGTGCCGCAGCAATTTTGGTCGCCCGGTTTCGTCCAGTTCATCTCCACCGCCATCCCCATAAGAAAAGAACCCTGCCGTGCGACCTTCCAAATGATTTTGACTCAACTCTTTCCATTCCGGTGAATGCTCCAGCTTTATCGCCAGTTCAGGATTCTTGTGCTCAATCAACTCTTCTTTCGGATTGCCACCATTCATGCAGACAAGCCGGTCAAACATAAGCTTGAGATTCGAGGTGGGTCCGTACCAATTGATCGGTCCAATAATCGCCCACGCATCAGCCAGGTCGAGCCGACTGTACAGATCGAGGTCCCACATCAGGTCCGGCTCTTTTGAGTTTTCAGGCTCGTAACAGTTGCAGGGCCAGACGCACAGGGCCATCGACGTGGATACACACGCATTGCAACTCTGGATTCGCGCCCGGCCAAACAGGTTGCCAAGATCTTCGTAATCAATCTCCCAATCCTGCGGCAGCCGTTCCGCCATGCGCAACATCAGGGTGCGCGCTTTGGAATCCACTCCGGGGCAGTTGTATTGCCGTCGGTCTGAGCCGGCGATGATAAGGACGCGAAACGGTCTTTCCGCTGTTGGCAGTCTCCCGCTTTCGTCATCAGGTTTCATGTAATAATCATGTTTAGTAGACCAAACGGGCCGCCCTTGCGGGGCGGCCTTTCAGTTATTCTTTCTGCTCCAGCGGCGCTCCCGCCTTCTCTTGAATGATTGGAGAAGGTTCATCGGGAGTGGCAGCCTGGGCTGCACGCATCGGCTGGAATTGAAGTCCTTGAGTGTAGGGGTGCTTGTCACCCTTCATGAACGCCATGACTGTTTTTGCATAGAAATCGCGAGATTCACTCGCGGATCTTTTTCCCTGGATGATGTCGTGTGCCAGGTTGAGCGCCAGGAAGTTCATTTCTTCTTTGTCACAACGGGCTGAGATTTCTCCCGGTGTCCTGTCCACAATCACGCTTCCATCGTACTCCGCCAGATCCTGAAGCTTCTCTGTTGGCACTTGTAACAGAACGGTTTGTTTCAACATGTCCTGGTGCGGCTTGGGAAAATTGTGTTCGATCTCTTCGTTCACCAATTCCGTTTCTTTCCAAGGTCCTTTGTCGTGCCAAACAAGGCGTTGCGATGTTACTTCATCTGGCTGCCCATATTTCTGAATCATCGTTTGTGCGACTTCCTTTGGCTTGGCTTTCCAGTTCTGGATAACTTGTTGAGCAGATGGTTTTGCAGCACCTGCCGGTTCGCCTATTTGCTCTTGATGATTCTGGAACTGGGCTGCATCACTTTGCTTCGCTCCAACTTCGGCATGGGCAGTGTTGACGATGAATGCCGTTATGGTCGTAAGAACCGCTCCGAATAATTTGAATTTCATTTTCCCTCCTCGTTGATTGTTGGTCCTGTTTTTGAACGTTGTGTTCAATGATAAGATGCCCCAAAGGGCTGGAGCTTCCGGGAAAACGCGCCTGAAATGAAACTCAGGTCTTGTACTAGACGGCTAGGTGGAGCAGAGAATCCTGTCTCACGGTTGCGCAGCCACCTGTTGCACTTTCCCAACACAATGTTCCAATGGGGGCTGTAGGACCTATTCAGATACATGTCCGATTGGATCGGATGCAGTCACGCCCCACCTGAGAATTTCTGCCACTCATCGACTTCATCGATGTCATTTAACGTTCGCAGCAAGTTCACAGACAAATTCCGCTCGCGAACACGGCAAAGCGTAGTTTCCAGAACAGCTTCCGTGCTCCACGGAATATCGTGGAACAAACAGGCCTGTTGTTCCCGGAGACCAATCAGCCAATATCCGCCATCGTTAGCCGGTCCAAGGACAACATCCTTTGCCTTCAACGACTCGAATGCCGATGCGATGTCTTCGACGGTGATATACGGGCAGTCAGACCCGATGATCGCCACCCGTTCATTTCCTTCCAGGAAACTCTCCTCAAATGCTTTGTGCAACCGCTCACCCAGGGCTCCGTTGCCTTGCCATCGAAATTCAAATTCTCCGCCGAGCCACTCTCGCAGTTCGTGTTCTGCGTTCTCAGGCGAAAATCGGATTTGCACCGCATCTAATCCGCGCAGGTTTTTAAGCAAGTGTTCGACCATCGCTTTGTAAGCCAACCGCGCCCCGTCCTCCCCGATGCTGGCGGCAAGACGCGTTTTCACCTCGCCGGCTCGAGGTGCTTTCAGGAAAATAATCAGTTTGGCTGTTGCAGTTTCATCGCTCATGTTGTGCTTAATGCGGGTTGCAGTCACAGTCGTTTATATTCGGTTTGCTGCCTGATGATATGAACTTGCTTGTTTACACGCCGGTTGCGGTCTTCGCCATATTTCTTCTGCTGTTTGCCATGGAAAAATGGTTTCCGCTCCGCGCCACGCGCACAGGACTGTTTGCCCGCCTTCTCGTGAATGGCATTCTGTCCGGCCTCGTGTTTCTCGTGGCAATGCTCGTCGTCCGCCCCTCTTCGCTCTCCGCTTTGGATTGGTCTTCCGCACAGCAATTCGGCTTGCTGCATCTCCTTCAACTGCCTGTTTGGGCCCAGTTCGTCTTCGCCTTTCTCTTGCTCGATCTCAGCTTCTATTACTGGCATGTCCTTAACCACCGGATTCCGGTGCTCTGGCGCTTCCATAATGTTCACCACATCGATCCTGCTCTCGATGTCTCCACCGGTTTTCGTTTCCATTTCGGTGAGGTCTTCCTCTCCACCCTGTTTCGCGTCACCCAGGTGATTTTGATTGGTCCTGCCCTCGGGATGTTTCTCCTCTATGAATTGGTCTTCCAGGCGGGAACGCTTTTTCATCACAGCAATCTCCGGCTCCCGATCCGCTTGGAACGCTGGTTGAACAAGTTCATCGTCACACCGCGCATGCACGGCATTCATCACTCACAGGTAAGGCCCGAGACCAATTCCAATTACGGCGTGGTCTTCCCCTGGTGGGATCGCCTGCACAGAACGCTCGGCCTGAACATTCCCCAGTCTAAATAGAAGTTGGTGTGCCCGGTTACAGTTCGCCGGAGGATAATACTCTCTGGCGCACGATGATCATGCCTTTTGTCAGTCAGCGCGATTATTGGCGTAAACCCGACGGCTCCACCACGAGCCGTGATCCGGATGCTCTCAAGAAGAAGAAAAACTATTTGGCCGAGTAGTTCTTTCCACCCAGGTATTGGCAGGTCATCCAAATGTCTCGGCAGGTCGTCAGAAACGGACCGCGTTGGGAGAATCGTCGGGCTGAAGAAAGAACTGCCGGTCTCAACGTCGCGGTTTTGCCGCGGCCAGCCAGGCGACGGGAAAAATCCACATCTTCAAACGCGGTCATTTCCCTGAACCCACCCAGCCGTTCAAACACTTCCCGGCGCACAAAGATACCTTGATCACCCAGGAACCAGCCAAAGATGGAACAACGTAACGTTGCCACCGCACAGCTACATCGGAGGAACATCGAATCCGAATCAAACTTGCGGGCAAACCCGCCGCCAACAACCCGGCGATCTTTCACCACCTCTTCAATTCGCGTCAAACTGGAAGGATGGATTTGCGTGTCAGCATGCAGGAAAAGGAGAATATTTCCGAGCGCCACCTCTGCCCCGGCATTCATCTGCCTGGCACGTCCCTTATCAGAGCAGACCACCTTTGCTCCCCGGTCCATTGCGACCTGTAGCGTTGCGTCCGTGCTCCCTCCGTCCGCCACGATGATCTCGTGGGCCACAGTATTGGCCCGAATACACTTAAGGGTCAGCGGCAAACGTTCCGCCTCGTTCAGCGTAGGAATGACTATCGAGATCACGTCTCTAATCTTTGCATCTGCGCCGATGCTTCAACCAAGAAGTTTTTCAACGCACCATTCACTTCGGCAGGCTTATCAATCATCAAAAAGTGACGCGCATTGGGAATGCGGACCAGCTCCGCCCCCGGAATATCTCGCGCCAGCCATTCTCCATACTTCACCAGTTGGAACTTATCGTTCTCGCCCCATAGTATTCGCCCCGGAACATCGATTTTCGGCAGCAGGTGCGTGATCTCCGCAGTCAGGTTCGTATTCAACGCGGAAGCATTCCGAATCAGCGAGAGCTTTCCTGTTTCCGTCGAATACGGCTCGAGTAGCGCATCGAGGAACTCATCATCCGGCGACGTTTCGAATCCCATTTTCAATGCCTGTTTCAACAGCTTCATTGCCTTGCTCGCGGACACCTTCCGGTACATCTCGGGATGCCCGAATTGCAGCATCAACTCGATCGGCCAGGAATCATAGCAAACGGTGTTCATCACACATAAGCTTCTGACTCGATCGGGGAATAGTGTCGCCATTCGCAACGCCACGCCGCCACCAATGTCCTGTCCAACAATGTGGGCCGAAGGAATGTCCAACGTTTCGAGCCACAAATCCAAAGCTTCCGCCTGGGCAGCAATCGAACGGTCAAAATTGTCCCCCTTATCCGAATACCCAAAGCCAATCAGGTCCGGTGCCAGCACGCGGAAATCATCCTTCAGCGCATCAATCGTGCTGTGCCACAAATATCCCCAGGTCGGGATCCCGTGAATCAACACAACCGGTTCACCGTCGCCTGCTTCGACATAACTGATGAAACGTTCCCCAATTTGGGTCATCTCCTGCAGCTTCTGAAACTCACGCCATTGCATGTTGCACCTCCTGTTTTACCGACGACCTCCCCGGAAAGGGCGACTGCCGCAATTCGGCGGCTGAACTCCAATCCAGTTGGAGCAGCGCGATGTTTAAAATCAATGGCGGCAGCAATTGTTCAAACAGCTGCGTCGTGTGCATGATCTTTTCTACATCTTCACCCAACGCTTCAATTTTTGCTCGCGTCAACGAAAGCCGATAAGGAAGTTGCTTCGCCAACGTTCTCCCTTGTTGCTGTAGTTCCTTTGCCGCCTCCTGGAAAGCATCGCTCCTGGTGATCGGTTTCAGTTGCTTCCAGGCTGCACTCAAATAATCCGGCCAAAGCGCCAGTGTGCGGTAATCACTATTCACCGACGACAGCGCCATCGTCTTCTTAATGTCGGCAAACAACTTGCGCACCTCCTTCTCCTTCGGTTTCTCATCCACCATTTCCATCGCATACATCGTGGCAGGCACACCCGCTTCAATGACATCCGTCCCTTCGTTGCTTCCGCCCATTTCCTCTCCTTCCAGCGCCCCGCGCACAGCCGCAGTCAACACCAGCAACTTCGGATTGATGTAATGATAAAGGTCCAGAGCCTGTTGAATTTGCCACGAACGACTCCCGCCCAACTCCAGTCCATCCAATGCATTCAACTTCGGAAGCGCATCGGCCGATTCCACCGCTTGTTGCCGGATTTCATCAGCGGCTCTCTCGAAATTGTGGGTTTCCGCATTGGGACGAAAATCATCCCACATAGCGGGAAGGAACTTTTCGAACGAGGCCCAGGTCCTGAAATTCAAATTCACCCCGGAGACCCGCAGCACCTGCCGGATCTCGTGAAACACCCGTTCAATTTCATCCCTCGCCTCGAACTCCTTGATTTCATTTGGTTTACCAATCATACGCCTCCTTAGCTCGCAATTGTGGCCGTTGAAACCGGGCTGTTGAAACCTGGAACACCGGCGACCCATCTACCACAGTAGAGGCATCGGAGACTGGAGCAAGGGAGCTCCCGCCCCGAAACCCTCTTGAGGCAAAAACCGAAGTGTTCACCGGCCGCGATCTCTTTTCCCGCCAATCAGTTTGAGCTTGGCGAGCGGATTTTTTCCGCCAATTCCTTTCCACCCGGATACAGAAATAGCAGCAGTCCATCCGATCATATCCCTCACAAGAGCTCTTCGGAGCCCGGAAGGGGGAAGCCCGAGCCAGGGTAACACGTCGTCCCTTCGCTGGCTGATTGGGGCCAGCCGGCGTGCCGACTCACGGCAACATTCGGAGCTAAAGGGAGCAGATAAAAGCCTCCGACATCAATGGAAAGAGGGACACCAAACGGATACCAAAACGGACACCAAACCGCGTTCAACCGAGGTGTTTTGAGTACTGAAAAATTAGATCAAATACCATTGAATTCCGGAGCCGGATGAACTACAATTTCTCCCGTAAATAAAGGGCGAAACCATCGCAACCTCTTGATTTGAAGCAGTTTCAGAATGGAAGGCCAAACTGGCCACTAAGTCCCGAAGGAACGACTGAGTGCGTTTGGGTGTGGATTGCACGAACGAAAAGGTGTGTGTGCGGAACCCGCCGAGTGGCCAGCACGAGTGCCCGGGAGGGCGGGAATCACTAATGGTGCAGTCTCAGTTTCGAGCGAAACTGGAATAGCCCTTTCGGACTCTCTTGGATCACGCTGTTGGCTTGACTTTCCCTCGTAACAATTCAAGGTTCAGTCAAATGGTTTTTGCCCCAGACGCCCACCTAAGGCAATCAGATAG
>JACDHS010000072.1 GCA_013820875.1 Verrucomicrobiota bacterium
TTCCTTTCCCTTTGCTCTCCACCATATGTCTCCATATCGCAGTTAAGGTTCCGTACCCTTCGGTCATCTCTCAGACCTCGAAAAGCGGACTTTCACCGCTCTCAACACGCACCCTTTCAGGCGCACCGTGTCGCCCCTACAGGGCTTTTTTGCATGTGGGGAACTAAACCTGGGCCTCCGCTCGTCCGACTCGCTTCAGCCCAGGCTATAACGGTTCTCAAAAATCATTTCCGGATCCGTTGTGATTGGAAGCTTTGTTAAGCTCGCCCTGATACGAATCCTTGGTTCCCACCACGTAAAGTGGTTTATCGACTAATATGTTCTGGTTTTCTCCCCCGCCGGAACGATTCAGTTGAATGCGTGTTGAAACACGAGTTTCACACCAGTGCGTATGCACGGAACGCCGCATTTATGCGGCAGCAGACTCCCGAACCCCAAAACGGTGCCCAGAACAACTGCCACGTTCGGAACAGATTCACGTTCCTGCCGGATGAATCCGGCGTTCCGTTGCAATTTCAACTGAATCGTTCCGGCTTAACGTGGAAAAAGGGTGAAATCCGAGTCAGAAAGTCGTAAGTCATTTCGCTGGAGGGAGTTCCAGCATGGAGTGGGTTAAAAAAAGGCGCGATGGAGATCCTCCAAACTATTCTGGAGCACTAAAATCGGCAATTTTAGTCCCCCAAACTATTTTCCGGCCTGAAGGGCCGCGATATCCGGGCTCTTAATCCCCCAACGTAGCATTCCAACAAACGCGATACCTACTGGAGGATGCTGAATACTGAACACCAGAGAAGAGGCGAAAAGGAGAAAAGGCGAAGGGGAGCAGAAGGCAACAGCGGGTCGACAACCCTTTCGCGGCTCGGGAGACTTTTTTGACGAGGGCGAGTGAGCAGACTTTCAGCCCTGTGAAGTCGGAGAGTCCATGCCATTCCGCTTACTGTGCGGCGATTCTATTGGCGGTGCAGCCCTGAGCCTTGCTGCGCGGCCATCACATGTCACCGCGAGGCAAAGATTAACGAGTCCAGATCCGGACGGATTGCCTCTCGGTTATGTTTACCGAGGCCCGATCCGAACGGATTGCCTCTCGGTTACGCTAACCGAGGCCCGATCCGAACGGATTGCCTCTCGGTTACGCTAACCGAGGCCCGATCCGAACAGATTGCCTCCCGGTTACGCTAACCGAGACCCGATCCGAACGGATTGCCTCTCGGTTACGCTAACCGAGTCCCGATCCGAACGGATTGCCTCTCGGTTACGCTAACCGAGTCCCGATCCGGACGGATTGCCTCTCGGTTACGCGGGAAAAATGGTGATTTTTCCTCTTTCGGTCTTTGTAAACGTAAGAATGAGAGGGTTTTACGGGTCCGGGCAGGTTTCGTCGCTTTTTTGCTCGGAATAGAAGCTCGTGGTTTGCTCGGACTCCTGGCGTTCTGTCCAGGAGGGACATCCGACAATAGCCCAATGTTTCAACAGTGGGGAAAGGCAGAGATTGAAAAGTTCCGAAGGAACGGCTGCGCTTTTCGCAAGGTTTCAGCCGTCCCTTCGGGACTTATACAATCCGTGCGTTGGTACCCAATGTTGAAACATTGGGCTATTATCGGGTGTCCCTCCGGGACAGGGAATATCGCGTCAAAGTGTGTAAAAAACTCGTGCCGCGCGGGACAGCGAACATGAGCTTCACATCCTCTGGTTTCGCGTTTCCTCCGCCCCTGTCCCGGACGGGACACCTGATACTAGCCCAATGTTGAAACATTGGGCTATTGTCAGATGCCCCTCCGGGGCAGGAATTCAAAAGTCCAAACCACGATCTGGACTGCTGCCCCTTCGAAAGGCGCATGGCTATTCCACCGAAAACAGCGAGGAACCGGAAACAGGCTGGCAAACAAAACCACCTGCTGGGTGAAGTCATTGTCTCGCGTAACCGTTTCTCCATTAGCGACTATTAGCGCAGATTAGCGGTTAAACTGCGGTTTTTAGGTTGAATGCTTCTATAAACATGGCGCTCCGCTCAAGCTGTTTGTTCAATGCCCAATCAGCTCACGTCCACAATTGCCGATCGAGCGAGCGATATTGAATAGCCTCGGAGACGTGTTCGGAGGTGATGGGTTCGGAGCCGGCGAGATCGGCGATGGTGCGGGCGACTTTTAAAATACGATCGTAGGCGCGGGCGCTCAGGTTCAGGTCGCTCATGGCGAACTTGAGAAGTTCGTTGGTCGCTTCGTCCAGGGCGCAGGATTGTCTAAGTTCGCGCGTTCCCATCCGGGCGTTGCAGGTGACTTTGGTTCCGGCGAAACGTTGGTGTTGACGTTTGCGCGCGCAGATGACTCGACCCCGAATTTCCGCGGAAGATTCTCCGGTCTTCTGCGAAGTCATATCGCGGAACTGCACCTGCGGAACTTCCACGTGGATGTCGATGCGATCCAGCAAGGGGCCGGAAATGCGCCCGAGATAATTCTGAATTTCACGGGGTGAACTGCGCGACTCGTGCGGCATTTTTCCGTCAGGCGTGGGATTCATAGCGGCGATGAGCATGAACTGCGATGGAAAGGTCATTGTTCCAGCGGCGCGTGAGATTGTGACTTTTCCTTCTTCGAGTGGTTGGCGCATGGTTTCCAACACACTGCGTTTGAATTCGGGCAGTTCGTCCAGGAACAAAACGCCATGATGAGCGAGGGAAATTTCGCCGGGTGTCGGGTTGATGTTTCCACCGAGCAAACCCGCATCGCTCGCAGTGTGATGCGGTGCGCGAAAGGGGCGTTGGGTGACGAGCGCCTGGCCGGGTTGGAGCAGGCCGACGATGCTGTGAATTTTTGTTGTCTCCAGGGCTTCATCCAAAGTGAGCGGCGGCAGGATGGTGGTAAGCCGTTTGGCGAGCATTGACTTGCCGGTTCCCGGGGGCCCGATGAGCAGGAGATTGTGTCCTCCAGCGGCGGCGATTTCCAACGCGCGCTTGACGTTTTCCTGGCCTTTGACGTCGGCGAAATCGAGTGGATCGTCACCTGGATGGTCGAACAGTTTGGAGGTGTCCACTTTGGTGGGAGCGATCGTCAATTCGCCTTCCAGGAAGCTGGCGGCTTCGCGCAGATTGCGAACCGGGATCACCTGCAATCCGGCGACCACCGCTGCTTCCGGTGCATTTTCAACGGGAACGAGGACACCGATTTTACCTTCTGCTTTTGCCCGGAGTGCCACGGGAAGAACTCCTTTCACGGAGCGCACGGCGCCGGTGAGCGCCAGTTCGCCGACAATAATAAAGTTATCAAGCTGGTCGGTTTCGATCTGTCCATCCGCAGCCAACACGCCGAGGGCAATGGGCAGATCGAAGCTCGGCCCCTCTTTCTTCACATCGGCAGGAGCGAGATTGATCGTGGTACGGCCGATCGGAAATTTAAAACCCGAATTGGTCAGCGCGGTGCCGACACGATCGCGCGATTCGCGCACCGCCGCATCCGGCAACCCGACGATGACGACAAGCGTTTCACCGAACCCAACGTTGACCTCCACTTCGACTGGGTAGGCTTCAATTCCGTTGACCGCAGCGGAACAGATTTTGGCTAACATGCGGCGGATTCTAGGGAGATGATTTTCTTAATACAGCCTTTTTGGAAGCAACGCGTGGTCAAATTTCACGTGATTGAATTTGCGAAAGGCAATGTGCGACAGATTGCCCTGAAGTGGCAGCACATTGCTGGCACGTTAAACGGATTATCCCTCAGAAATCTCGAATGCCGTCTCCAAACGTTTCAAGGCGTTTGCGGCAGACTGTTTATCCGCAGCGTGGATGCGCGCCAGCGTTGCGCCGATCTGAACCTGTTCACCTGGCTTGGCGATTTGATCCATGCCGACGTCCCAGTTGATGATGGTTTCTTTGGTGAGACGTCCGCCGCCGAGATCGCGCACAATTTCACCGATGATTCGGGCATCGCATTTCTGCACCGAACCGCTGCGTGTTGCCCTGAGTTCGGTTGTGACGGGCGCGGTGCTGTCGTAGGCGAGCTTGCGCTGAAAAGCCTGGAGAGTCGCCCCCTGGGCGAGGAGCATGTCGTCCCACTTGTTGCGAGGGGCGCCGGACGCCAACATGGTGGCCGCTTGCGTCATGGCATTTTCGATGGAATTGCTTTTGCCGGTTTGCAGCAGGAGATGGGCGGCACATTCGATCACGAGATCCCGCAAATCGTCCGGGCCGCATCCCTCGAGGCATTCAACGGATTCCTTCACTTCAAGCCAGTTGCCGGCGGTGCGGCCGAGCGGCGTGTTCATGTCACTGAGCACCGCATGCGTTTTGACACCGCACTCGTTTCCCAGCGTGACCATGCTGTCGGCGAGTTGACTGGCTTTTTCCTTCGTCTGCATGAAAGCCGCGCAACCGAATTTTACATCGAGGAGCAACGCGTCGAGTCCCTCGGCCAATTTCTTCGAAAGAATGGACGCGGTGATGAGTGGGATGGAAGGAACCGTTCCAGTGACATCGCGCAAGGCGTAAAGTCCTTTATCAGCCGGGACCATTCGTTCGGTTTGCCCGCAGATGACGCAACCAACGCTTTGGACTTGTTCAATGATTTTTTCCACGGTCATCGCCGTTTTGAAGCCGGGAATGGATTCCAGTTTGTCGAGTGTTCCGCCGGTGATGCCCAGGCCGCGACCGGAAATCATCGGCACACGAAAGCCGAGGCACGCGAGCAACGGCGCGAGCGGGAGGGAAACTTTGTCGCCGACACCGCCGGTGGAATGTTTATCCACGACAGGACGGCTCTCTTTGGGAAAAGATAAAACATCGCCCGAATCACGCATCGCGGTGGTGAGCGCGGCGATCTCTGGGGTCGTCATGCCACGGAAATAGATCGCCATGAGCATGGCGGCCATCTGGTAGTCGGGAATCTTGCCGGTGACGTATTCGCAAACGAACCGTTGAATGTCGTCCGGCGAGAGCGTTTGCCCGTCCCGTTTAGATTCGATGAGGGAGAGGAAGTTCATGCCTGTCATCTCTTGCTAACAGTTACGAGGAAGCAGGAACAATTCAGGAGAGAAACCACAGATGGGACACAGATAAGAGGAGGCAGATCGGCAAGCAGTGAACCATCGTAACGCGGTGATTTATTTGCCTTATCTGTGTTTATCTGTGGTTTCCCTTCTCTTTGCCTGCTCGCTATTGCCCAGGAACTACCCAACAAACCTCTTCGCGATCACGGTGGCGTTATGCCCGCCGAACCCAAAGGAATTGTTCACAATGGCGTCGATCTTCATCTCACGCGCGGTGTGCGGGACATAATCCAGATCGCACTGTGGATCGGGGTTATCAAGATTGATGGTTGGAGGAGCGACCTGTTGTTCAATCGCTTTCGCGCAGAGAACCGTTTCGACGGCGCCCGCTGCTCCGAGCATGTGACCGGTGGCGCCTTTGGTGGAGCTGACCGCCAGTTTTCTCGCGTGCTCACCAAACACCGCCTTGATGGCTTGAGTCTCTGCGATGTCGCCCTGCGGTGTCGAAGTGCCGTGAGCGTTGATGTAGGAAATATCTTCAGGATTCAGCCCGGAATGGCGGAGCGCCATCTTCATGCATCGGGCCGCGCCTTCGCCCTCAGGGGCAGGAGAGGTCATGTGATTGGCATCCGCAGTGTTGCCGTAACCTACCAATTCGCAATAAATCCTGGCTCCACGCGCCTTCGCATGCTCGAGTTCCTCAAGCACAAGCACACCGGAACCTTCGCCCATGACGAAACCATCACGCCCGACATCAAAGGGCCGTGATGCTTTTTTCGGTTCATCGTTGCGAGTGCTCATTGCGCGCATGGCGCAGAATCCGCCGATCCCCAACGGAACAATGGTCGCTTCGCTGCCGCCGGCGAACATGGCATGCGCATCACCCATCTTGATGGTGCGCCAGGCTTCGCCGATCGCGTGAGTCGATGTCGCACAGGCGGAACAGGTGGCGACATTCGGTCCGCGCAATTTGTAATACATCGAGAACATGCCGGAAGCCATGTTCAGGATGAGCATCGGGATCATGAACGGCGAAAGACGTCCGGGACCTTTTTGCAGGTAAATCTTGTGCTGTTCCTCAGTCGTGTGCAGGCCGCCGATGCCGGAGCCAATGAAGCAGCCGATTTCATCGCGATTCACTTTTTCGAGATCCAAACCGGAATCTTTCAAAGCCTGCCACGCGGCATAAACGCCGAACTGGGCGAATCGATCGGTGCGGCGAACTTCTTTCGGGGAAGGAAAAGCTGGAGCGGGATCAAACCCGCGAACTTCGGAGGCAATTTGGCAATCAAACTGGGATGCGTCAAAATGCGTGATTTTATCGATGCCGCATTGGCCACTGACAATGTTCTTCCAGAAAGTATCCACGTCAGCCCCAAGAGAGCCGACAATTCCCAAGCCAGTTACGACGACACGACGCTCAGTCCAGTTGCTTGCCATAAAAAAAACCAAGGGGCAGCATGCCAGTAAAGCTTGCTGCCCCGCAAATTATCTCTTCCTTATTTCGAGGACGAATCTTCGACGTATTTGATGACGTCGCCGACGCTTTGCAGTTTCTCGGCCTGCTCGTCAGGTATTTCGTTGCCGAACTCTTCTTCAAGAGCCATGACCAATTCCACTGTGTCGAGTGAATCGGCGCCAAGGTCTTCAATAAATTTGGCGTCCGGCGTCACTTGATCGGGATTCACGCCGAGTTGCTCGACGATGATATCTTTTACTCTCTGTTCAATTGTTTTTTCAGCCATGGGTTTCTCCGTTTTGTTTGGTTGTCTCTATGCCACGTAACGACGGGGCGTCAAGTTCTGTTTCTTTAATTTTTTGTAACGAAATTTCTTTTTGCCGCTCCGCTCTCCCCCCAATGCGTTCATCCCTAACGGCAACCATCGGATGTGTCGAGAGAGAATTTTATTTTCTCTCAGCTTTATCTTGTCCGCACCCTCCATCTCCTGGTTGAGAATGCGCTCGCGACTACATGACCATCCCGCCGTCCACGGTCAAGACTTGTCCTGTGATATATCGCGCAGCGGGAGTTGCAAGGAATAACGTCGCATTGGCAATATCATCAGCACTGCCGAAGGAGTTCAGCGGGATTTGCTTCAGCAAAGCGGTTTTCATTTCTTCGTTCAGCACATTGGTCATGTCGGTTTCAATGAAGCCGGGAGCAATGGCATTGCAGGTCACGCCGCGTCCTGCCAGTTCGCGAGCGATCGATTTCGTGAAGCCGATCAACCCGGCTTTGCTCGCCGCGTAATTGCATTGGCCAGCGTTGCCCATCAGGCCGATCACCGAGCTGATATTGATGATGCGTCCGGACCGTTGCTTTGCGAACGCGCGAGAGAATGCTTTGGTGAAAGAAAAGGCTCCTTTCAAATTCGTGTTCAACACCGTGTCCCAATCGGCATCGCTCATCCGCATGAGCAAACCATCCTTGGTGACACCAGCGTTGTTGACCAGGATGTCCACGCGTGTCGTGTCGGCCAAAATCTTTTCACCTGCTGCTGCGACTGCGGTTGCATCCGACACATCCACGGCATGGGCCCACGCCTTGCGACCGAGCGCGCGAATTTCGTTGGCGACCTTTTCAGAATTTTCGGCGGTGCGTGAAACGCAGACGACATCAGCGCCTTCCTGCGCGAATTTCAACGCGATGGCCCGGCCGATCCCGCGTCCGGCACCGGTGACGACAGCAACTTGATTGGCGAGTTGACTCATAAGCGGGCCGTTACTTGTCAGCGGACGGAAGCTTTGTCAATGCTGGAACCCTGTGCGGTTTTGGTTTGGGAATATTAAACCCGGTGAGAATCGGAATGAATTGACTCTCTCCTTGCTGGCGCACTGCCACTTAGTTAAGGCATAAATTTAGCTAACCCGCGGAGGATTCAGCAGATTGCCAGTTCTCTTCGGATCGTCTCTTACTGTGGGACTCAGAGAGAATGGAAGCCGCAAAACAGGCCTGAAATGCCCAGGACGAGAAGTCATTTACAAGAATTCCCCGGATAGAGGCCGCTGCAAGGAACCCGCCGCATCAGGGTTCTTGAAGTAGACAATGGTTGAATTGCTTTTCAAACGCCTTGCCTTGCTGTTTTAATCCCTAAGATGTCGTCCCGTCCCCTAGTTTACCTGTCCCTGGCCGCGCTTTGGTTTGGTGCCGTGGTTCCAGAACTTTTTGCCCAGTCATCCTCCATCAACGTGGATGTCACCTTGAAAGCGGGCAGTGCGCCGGCTGGCTTTGTTGAAATTGCTGGAGTTGAAGCAGGAGAATTTGACCCGGCATTTCTCCAGCCCAAAAATTTTCTACCAGATCAACGACATCCATTCTTGAACCCGCTGGCCGGCACTTACAGGAACATTTACGCCCCTTCCGTTACGGAAACTCCGACTGGCTATCGTTTTTTCTATGGTGCCTGGGATGGTTTGCCGCATCCGCCTAAAGATCGCATCTACGCTGGCACGACGGACTTCGAGTTTTTGAGCGTGCAAGATCGGAAGAGCATCGTTCTGCCAGGAACGTTCGGCCATGTTTGCAACGTGAATGCGTTGCGTTTCGATGACGGAAGTTATCGGATGTTCGGGACGGTGGAATTCACGGCCAACCCGCACAAGAATCGGCCCGCTTTCTTTTCCAGCGATACCACCGGGACCAACTGGAACGGCACAATCGGCGAGCCTTACACGGCGAAGGCTGCGGACTTCATCACCATTTCAGGTTATACGAACGACCTCGGCGGCGACAAGTTTCCTGCTTCGGACATCAACGGCATCAATGTGATGGTGCACGAGGACGGTGTGTACCGCCTCTATTTCGCGGACTTTCAGGACGCCCCCAATGCTGGCGGGGCTGGTTTCAAGGTCTATCGGGCAACCAGTGAAAATGGAAAAAACTACACCTACGATGGCGTCGCACTGAACCAGGGAAATAGCCTGGCAAACGATGTGAAAAAATTCCGCCGCAATGGTGTGGATTCGTACCTGATGGGCATACATTTCAACGGTTGGGGTGTTTGGCAAAGTCTCTCCACCAATGGGGCCAGCTTCCCCACGAGTTCGCTCCTGTTTACAAACCTGAACACAGCCGACCGCTACATTGTAGCGATGGGTTGGGTGGTGCGGGGGAAAGAGAACGAGGAAGGACGCAAGTTGTTGGGCATACTTTATGGGGCGGGAGCCACCGCTTCGCTCGATCAAAACCGAATTTTTGCCCGTTGGGTGCAGAAAAGAACAGTGTTCGTGGCTGATGACGGAACGCGTCACACCAACAATCTTGCGTATGGCCCCAACCGTGGACTCGTCCAGTTCCCCACCACTAATTTGTATTCAGGCTACCTGGAGGTTTACAACGAGACTGGCACGACATTGCTGGGGAAATCCCTGCCGTTCACCACCAGGAACGGGCAGAGGCTGGAGATTAAAATCATTCCTCTCGATATAGTCGCGCAAAGAAGCACCGGAACGGATGCCAACGGAGCGTTACTGGCCGGCGGCGTAGTGGATCCACATTTCCAGTTAATACAGAGTGCCGATCCGAGTTACCCTGGGCCAAATGCTGTCGTGGTGGAACCGTTGCCTTCGCAGTTCGGTCCAAATGGACCCAATTCGAAATGGATCGCTCCGAGGATGAACGCGACGAACTCACCCGGGATTTACATCTATCGAACAACGCTCCCAATTCTCGGAGTGGATCCAAGGATCGTCACCCTGGAAGGCCGATTCCTTTACGACAACATTCTTACCAACATCACCGTCAACGGGGTGTCCAATCGGTTTGCCAATGTCACGGCTCTCACAACGTGGAGAACCCTCACCATCACGAACGGTTTAAAGGAAGGCACTAACGTGATCGACATCATGATTCGCAATGGGGGGACAACGATAGCAAACCGCACGGGGCTGAGAGTCGAATTGACCGCCTATGCTCCAGCAGCCACAAGCTTTACAGCGCCTACAGTCACCTCGAACCCGCAGAACTTCAGCGGCAAACATGGAACGAATATTTTGTTAACGACGGCTGCCATCGGTTCGCTCCCCTTCGACTTTCAATGGGAACACAATGGCACACCCCTGGCAGGAGAAACCAATTCGGCTTTGGCAATCACCGACGCGCAGCCCGCCCAATCGGGAGACTATCGGGCGAGAATCAAAAACGCCGGAGGCGAAGTTTACACCACCACTGCGCTTATCCAGATAGCGCCGCCCACGCCACCGGCATTTCAGAATTACTCCATCAACTCCGGTCAGTTCGGCTTCTCTGTTTCGGGCGATTCCGGGGACCGCTACATCCTCGAAACTTCCACTAATCTTGTACAATGGTTATTTGTCCGGAACCTCACCAATGTGAATGGCACGATCTCCGTTGCGGAACCGGTCGAAGCCGATGGCAATCATTATTACCGGCTGCAAATCGCCCCCTGAGCCTGAAACGGAAATTCATGAAGGTTCTCAATTCTTCTCCCGCGCTCTGCTCCTGCCATCATCGGGAGGGTAAAACTTTGATATCGCGATTCCAACCAGCGGCGCGCACGGAGTGCGACGCCCTACCTTTTGAATTTGCGACAGAAGAGCTGTAAACTGTGGGTTGGGCGATAAATGCAGGAAGGTAGGGCGCGTCACTCCTGTGTGCGCCGTTCGTAGGCAATGTTGGAACGACTGGATTCCCTGTAACAACGGCGACGAAACCTGCCCAGCCCCGTAAAACCCTCCCATTCTTACGTTTACAAAGACCGAAACCGAAAAAATCACCATTTTTCCCGCGTAACCGAGACCAAATCCGTCCGGATCGGGTCTCGGTTACGCTAACCGAGAGGCAATCCGTCCGGATCGGGTCTCGGTTAACGTAACCGAGAGGCAATCCGTCCGGATCGGGCCTCGGTTAGCGTAACCGGGAGGCAATCCGTTCGGATCGGGCCTCGGTTAGCGTAACCGGGAGGCAATCCGTCCGGATCGGGTCTCGGTTAGCATAACCGAGAGGCAATCCGTCCGGATCGGGCCTCGGTTAGCATAACCGAGAGGCAATCCGCCCGGATCGGGTCTCGGTTAGCGTAACCGGGAGACAATCCGGCCGGATCGGGTCTCCGGAATGCACAGACTTGCACCCCTTCGAACCTATGGATAGCCTGTACATCTATGAAAAAACACCTCAGCGTTTTGGCACTTACTTTCGTTTGCTTATTTTTTGTCGTCGCAGCTAAGGAAAACAAAGCAAAAACCGGCGGTCTGCAGGTTTATCGCGTCGATTTAGGACCAACCAGAACGCCGGGTGACAGCCACAATCTCATTTTCTTCATAGAGACGGGCGCCACTTCCGAGCCGATGGTTTGCCTCGCTGACAACGGCGGTTATCCCTCGATTCGGAATGTCTATGCCAAAGCAATGAAGTTCAAAGGGCGAGATGGTGTTCGCGTGGCAGTGCTATTTGACCAGGTTCCCACTGGGAACGGTCTTTCTATCAACGTTCTTCAACCAGGTATGCGTTCCAACTATAAGGTGAGTCGATTGGACGAATCTCTGCCCAATCGCCGTGTTGTAGAGTAGTCAATCGGAAAATTGTAATCCGCAAATCGCTCTCGGACGGTGCTCGCGAAGAAAAGGTCAGAGCCTCCTGACATCGTCTGCTACCAATTGTTGGCGCGTTGTCGGCAACACCCCTGCTCAGGACTGAAAGTCCGTCATGTGACAGCCTGGGCTGCGGCGAGTCCGACGAGCAAGGCCCAGGTAAAACGCAAAGAAACGATCCTGAGCTCTGTAAGAGCGACACCCAATCCGCACCAAATATGCCATCCTCGGGCACAGCAACATTGGACGACGATCGGCATGGAATATTTGAAAGCTCGCCGGTCGTTCATGCGTGGCTGCCCCCGGGACGGGAGCACTCCGGGACATTACCATGAGGACTGGATTGGCCTTTCTACAAAGTTCTATTGATTTCTAGCTAAGACTGGCTAGAACTTACTAGAAATCACTAGAAACTTTATGGATCCGATTAAAAATCCTTTTTCCCCCGGGGGCTGGATCGCCGCCGCCAGAGTTGGTCGGTCGAGAAGGCATCCTGGAACAAGGCCGAATTCTTCTCGGTCGGATTAAAGAAGGCCGACCTGAGAAAAGCATTCTGCTTACGGGGTTGCGCGGCGTCGGAAAAACGGTATTGCTGAATGAACTCGAGCGGATGGCTATTACCACCGGTTATCGAACGATGCTCCTGGAAGCGCATGATAACAAATCGCTCGCGGCCTTGCTAGTGCCTCACCTCCGCAAATTGCTGTTTGAATTGGACCGTGCAGCTGGTGCTGGTGACAAAGCAAAGCGCGGCCTGGCCGTACTGAAGGGTTTCATGAACGGTGTGAAGGTATCCCTTGGGGACATTGAAGTCGGCTTGGATATTGATCCGGAAAAAGGTGCTGCTGACAGTGGTGATCTGGAAGCAGATCTGCCCAACCTGTTTCTGGCTGTGGGGGAAGCGGCTGAAGAACGCAAAATACCGGTCGCGATTCTCATTGATGAGCTGCAATATTTCGACCAGAAAGAACTCAGCGCGCTCATCATGGCCATGCACAAGATGCAGCAACGCAGGCTACCCATGCTCCTGCTCGGTGCTGGTTTGCCCATTCTTCCTGGATTGGCCGGGGAATCCAAGTCCTATGCCGAACGGTTATTCAGTTTTCCGGACATTGGTGCCCTTTCCGAACCGGACGCAATTAAGGCACTTCGTGATCCCACCCGGGTTGCGGGCGTCGACTTCGAAGACTCCGCGTTGAAAGAGATTTACCGCCTGACTCAGGGATACCCGTATTTCCTCCAGGAATGGGGATATCAATCATGGAACCGTGCCGAAGCCTCACCGATCACATTGCTCATTGTTCAGGATGCCACCTCTACCGTAATCCAACGTCTGGATGAAAACTTTTTCCGGGTCCGCTTTGATCGCCTAACCCCCGGCGAGAAACGTTTCCTTCGCGCCATGGCCGGCCTTGGCTCCGGTGCCCACCGCAGCAGTGACATCGCCGATGCACTTGGCGTGAAGATCAACAGCCTCGGACCAGGACGAGCGAATCTCATCAAAAAAGGAATGATCTATAGTCCTACCCATGGCGACATGGCCTTCACGGTACCTCTGTTTGACGAGTTCATGCTCCGTGCCATGCCAAATCTGAATTGATCAATTATTAACTGCTCAGGACTGAAAGTCCGTCATGTGACAGCCTGGGCTGGGGCGAGTCCGACGAGCAAGGCCCAGTAAAACGCAAAGAAACAATCCTGAGCTCTGTAAGAGCGACACCCAATCCCCACAAAAAAAGTTCCATTGGATTTGTGTCGCCCTTGCAGGGCTTGGAAAAATTGGATATCGTGCTCCCCGGGGCTCGCTCGGCGCTTCACCCCGGGCTATCACATGACAGGCTTTCAGCCCTCAAATCAGTTCAAACTTCCGTCCCCCAACCACTTTATCAACTCCGCTTTATCCTCTGGCGTAAGGGAAGCGACACGCGCTTTGGCTTTGGCGAGTTTGACGCTTTCTTTCGGTGGAGCGGTCTTTTGCCATTCCTGGTATTCGGCGCGGTAGGAGCGGGGATCCCACACGCTCGGATCTTCGGAGCCGTCCTGGCCGCGTTTCTTTAAAATCTTTTTCGCTTCTGCAAGGCGACGACGAATGACGCGAGAGTCGGTTTTCGAGGCGAGATTCATCTCGCGGATGATGTATTCGATGCGCTCTTTTCCTTCCTTGCCATCGGCGAGGGCGCGTTCGTTCGCGGCATCAATGCCCAAGGCTTCTGCCTCTGCATCTTCCAGGTTGGCCAATCGCCGGGCGTCCAGTCGAATCGCCCCTAACGCGACCAGGACATCCGTGATTTTCTTCCAGCGAATGTCGCGTCCGCCATCCACCAGCATGTAATCGGGGATCACAATCATGAAACCGATCGGGAGCAGGTTGATGGTGAGTTTCAGGAGCATCGGGGTGTCTTGTTCGAGACATTCCATGCACCACAGGTTCCACTTCAGGCAGAAATCGGTAAACGCCTCGTAAAATTGTTCTTCATCGTCATCGAATTTGAATTCCCAATCGGCATTTTTGAAATTGCGTTCGCAAAAAATGTAACGACGAATGATGCCGGCAGGGTTGCGATAGAGCGTGATGTCGAACTCTTCCTTGATCAGCGCCCATTCCTTGAGCAGTTCCGGGTTGTTCTGGATGCGCTTTTCGTAGGCGAGAAATTTTTTGTTTTTACGAGTCCAACCGTCGTACTTGCCTTTTTGCACATCGTGCTCGTGCATGGCCACGAGCAATTGGGCTGCTTCGGGAGGATATTCGCGCAGGAGTCGCATCACGAGAACGAAGCGCGGGGAGAGAGGATTACCGGCACGGAGTTGTTCGGCCAGGTATTTTCCCATATTTATAAAGTCACGGCCCCACAGCGAAAAAGGCACTACAAGCCACCCCCGGATCAGCTTGAGAAATGGGCGGTAACGGGCGTATTCCGGTGTGTGGTACAGGCAATGCATCTCGCGCAGCATTGCGGAGACCTTCTTTTGCTGGTTGAACGCGAGGGTAGCCACGAATGCGCAAAGTTCAGCAAATTCCTCGTCGGGCGTGAGTTGCAGTTTGGGTTGTTTGGCCATGGAGAGATTGTTAACCACGAATATTTCCATTTGCGATTTAAGATTTACGATTGACGCGCTTTTCTTGGCGGAATTTAACCACGGATGGGGAGGGAATTATTAGCCACAAAAGAACGCATAGAGAGAACAGAAAAGCTAAGAGCCTGTCTGACCAACCCGTGGAGGTGGGCATGCCGCAAAGCGGCAGGGCCCGTTCCACCCATTTTCAGACAGGCTCTAAGAGAAATACCCCTGTGTTTATTGGCTTTTTTCGATTTTCACGCTTTTTCGAAGCTGGTTTTTTCAAAATCCGTGTGTATCCGTGACTATCCTGGTTAAAAAACTCCTCCGACACATGCTGACGGTAAGTGCCCTATAGATAGATAGTTACACACCATCCGGGCTCTGAGAATTCGTGGTTGTAAGTGTGCATTCGTGGTTGCCTCCATTTTTTTTAAACAAAAAATGAAACTATTTTGCGTGAGAATCGCCAATAAAGACGGGCCTCCGGAGGGGCGGACAGTCACTGCGACAGAATGTTGTCCTTATGTAAGCCCCAGTGGATATGAGACAAACTACCCCGTCAGAGCACGAGTGTTGTGCCGCCGATGTGGAGGCCAGCGTGTTCTGATAAAACTAGATCGGAATAAAAACTATGGAAAATAAAATAAGCAGTTCAGCAGCCCAATTGCTCCCGCAAATCGCGGAAGCAATTCCGGGTGTCACGACCCATGCGGTCGCAGTCGGGTTGCCGGCGGATATGGCAACAACAATGACGACGCAGGAAGCGGCGTTGCAAACAGCCCACAACCAGTTCCTCGATAAGATAACGGAACTAAAAGCGAGCCACGCTGCGAAACGGGTCGCTCTGAAGGCGGGACAAACGTTGGTCACGTTGATCCGCGAAACAGCGAAACCAACCCTCGGCCACAAGTATTCCCAGGAGTGGGCCGCATTCGGTTTCGTCGGTTCATTACAGGTGCCGCGCTCCGCGAGTGGCATGGTGTCAATCCTGGGCACGTTGGCCGGACACCTCGAAACGCATCCGCAATTCGGCAGCGACGACCTGAACCTCAATGCCGCGAAGACCGGGGTATTGAGAACCAACCTGATGGCTGCGATCACGGCAGTGAACGTGAAAAAGAGTGAAGCACGGCAGAAATTCGATGACCGTGCCGAAAAGGCAGCAGCGGTGCGCTTGAGATTGCGCGAGGTGTTGAGCGCATTGCGCTTGAAGTTCGGTCCGCTCGATGGACGTTGGTCTGAGTTCGGGTTCAACAAACCGGGTGCGCTACCAATTCCGCCTGTGCCGGAAGGTGTGACGGCGGTTCTGATCGGGACGAACGCCATTTCAATCAAATGGCCGGCAGTCGCTCGTGCTGAGCATTGCCGCATCTGGATTCGTGTGATCGGTGTGGACACGGAGCTGCGATCGGTCGGCATTTCGTCTGACCTGGACTTCCTGCTGGAACAGTTGCCGGGCAACTCCCAAGTGGAGATCGCCCTTTCTGCCGTGAATAACGGCGGCGAGAGTGGGAAGAGCGCGGTGGTGGTCGTCGAGACGCTCTAAGGGGAAGTTTGAAGTTTCAGGTTTGAAGTTTAAAGTTAGAACGCAAGGCCGCCTGGGTAACTCCGGGCGGCCCTTTTTATTGTCTGGAACGAGATACCCAGGCCGATGGGCTTGGGCTGAGGAAATCACCGGCCCGTTGGGCCAATTAATCTCGGGTTTCGAAATAGCGGCGGAAGGAATTATCTGCCAGGAGCTGTTGCAGCACATCATTGGCGGATTCGTTGAACAGCTTGACCATGGTTGCGTCGGCGCTCCACGGGGTGGAAAGCGCGTGGCCGCCAGTGTAGGTTTTCTTCCAAACAGAATTGCCGCTAAATCTGTTCACTAATTCGAAGTGTACCTGCAACTTCGGCCGGCCAGTGGCTCCCCAGAAATCGGTGACAACATTGAAAGTGAGATCCCGGATTCCGCCGCGCAATTCGTACATGCCCGATGTTGGAGCCAACTCAAAGTTGTTCTCCTCAAGAACCTGAATCAGCCCGTCCCGGAAGATGCCAGCAAGAGGTTCCTGTCCAGCAACGACACCGGAAGTGGTATAGCCATGCCCGTTTCTTTGCGACACCAGCACTGCCTTATCAGTGACATGACGATAGTCCTGAAATTCCGCGACCCGCAGCGAAGCTTTCGGGGAGCTAACCAGCGGTTGAAAGACGTTCGGCTGGAAATTGATATGGGAGGTGTGTTTGTGGGAGGCGCATCCACTGACGATTACGCCGACAACCGCGAGTGTCAAAATGGGCAGAATCCGACATAGAGAAACAACTTTCATAGAGACGCATTTAGCAGATCAACAGGCTCTTGCCTAGGAAATTTCCCTACAGATGAAACTGCTTTTGCCTTACGGTGTGGGAAATCGTCGGGATTCCGGGCTTTGGATCAGGGGGACGGTCAGAAATGCCGTCGGAACCTTGCCTACTCATTAGCCTTTACCCTCCATTTCTCCACTTATCTCAGATCATCCGCAGGTCTGCCCCTGATTGTTGGCTGGTGTCGATCAAACATAATGAACGCAATCTTATGTCCTCGCGCACATTATGGTGCTTAACGCTTGCCGTTTTAAGCGTATCACAGACTCCGGCGCATGAAGATGCTCCAGGAACGCTCTGGCAACGCGTTGAGAATACCGAACACAATGTCTCACGCTTCCTCCTTAACGAAGACGAACTGAAAAATTGTTTCCTCCGCGGATCGGCGAACCGACGGCCTGACCGGGGCGGAGCTTCGTCAACGATTCACCATGCAAACAGTTCAGCGGCAACTTCATCGGAGAGCGTGATTGAATTGCCGTTCCCGGACGGCACTCTCCAAAAGTTTATTCTCACCGATTCACAGGTGATGCCGCCGGAACTGGCATTGAAATATCCAGAGATCAAGAGTTACAGCGGACGATCCCTCGTGGGCGACCAGGCTTCCGTGAGGCTAAACTTTTGTCCCAATGGTTTGCGGGCGCAGATTTTCACCGGGACAGAAACGATTTACGTGTTCTCCCCGGCAGACGGGGCGGCGGAATACGTTTCCACGGCGAAAAAGAATCTGCTGCAGGATGACAGTCTTCAGTGCCTGTCCTCGTTGTCGGGGCCCGAGGATGACTCACCCCGTCTCGCAAGCCTTGGGGTGGAGCGCGGTGGTCGTCAATTGCGGACCTATCGGTTGGCAATCGCGGCCAGCGGTGAATTCACCCGGGCCAATGGCGGAACAGTTGCGAGTGCCATGTCGGCCATTGTTTCAACGATTAACCAGGTGAATGGCGTTTATGAAAGGGAGCTGGGCATTCGTCTGCAACTGGTTCCGAACACTGATGAACTCGTTTTTCTGAACCCTAACAACGACCCTTACTCCGCAAACCTGGCGAACGTAACCACGCTGCTCGAAAATCAAGAGACGATCGACACCATCATCGGCTCGGCCAATTACGATGTGGGACATTTATTCAACACGGCGGAATTCGGCCTGGCTTATATCGGGGTGGTTTGTCGTGAGGATTGGAAGGCGCGCGGTTGCATCGGCACGGGAACTCCCGGTAGCAACCTGTATTTCGCGGACTTCGTTGCTCACGAAATGGCGCATCAGTTCGGAGCGCATCACACTTTCAATAGCATCGATGGAAATTGTTTCGGGGGCCGGCATCCGGCGAGTGCTTATGAGCCGGGAAGTGGCTCCACCCTGATGGGTTACGCCGGCTTCTGTAATAATGACAACCTGCAGGCGCACTGGAACAGCTACTTCCATTCGGCCAGCTACGACGAAATCCAACAGTTTGTCACAAGTGGAACCGGGGCGAGTTGTCCCGTCATCACCCCGACCGGAAACAATCCGCCGGTGGTTGATGCGCCGCCGCATTTTATCATTCCCAGGAACACAGCCTTTCGACTGAACGCCAGCGGCCAGGATCCGGATGGTGATGCCATTACTTTCTGCTGGGAACAACGCGATCTCGGCCCTGCGCAATCTGTTTACGACTCAGATAATGGTCAAAGCCCGATCTTCCGCTCAATGGAGCCGACACCCTTTTCCTTCCGTAGTTTTCCAAGAATGGTGGACTTGTTGAATAATACACGTTTGCGCGGCGAACAGCTTCCGCGCTGGCCGCGTGAACTGCATTTCCGGGTCACCGCGCGTGACAACCGGGGTGGAATCGGAACGGCGGATACAGTGGTCACGGTGGCCGATGCCGGGCCGCTTCGTTTTACATCGCATAATTCCGCTGAAACATTTTTCGCGGGGCAAACCATCACGTGGGAAGTGGCTGGAACAGATCTTGCGCCCGTCAATGCCACGCACGTAAACATACTGCTCTCCACCAATGGCGGCCTGAATTTTAATATCGTGCTTGCCGCGAACACACCGAACGACGGCTCGGAACGAGTGTTGTTTCCAAACGAAAATATTGAAGGAGCGCGCCTGCGGGTTGAAGCTGCCAACAACATTTTCTTCGCTGTGAACGAGAGTAACTTCAATATCCAGCGTTACTTCTCCGTGGCCGACTTCAACTTCGACGAGCATGTAGATCTGCTGTGGCAGAACGACAAAGGACAACTCGCGGCCTGGTTTCTGGATGGCACAAACTTTCTGCAGGGAACGTTCCTGCGCAGTGGCTATGCCGTTCCATCGCACTGGCGATTGGCCGCTATGAGCGACTTCAATTCAGACGCACAGGCGGATCTGCTTTGGCATCAACCGACCACCGGCCGGCTGATGGTCTGGTTCATGAATGGCACGGAACTGCTGAGGGCAGAGCATTTGCAAGATCGGTTGCCGGTTGCGGCTGGTTGGCGGATTGTCAGTGCCACCGATCTGGATGGGGATCATCAACCAGACATTTTGATGCAACGGGCCAACGGGAAACTAGCCGTTTGGAAAATGAACGGAACCCGCCTTGCGCAGGCCATTCCTCTGCGAGATGGGCAATCCATCGGCCTTCAATGGCGTGCGATTGCTGTCAGTGACTTCAATGCTGACGGCGCCAAAGACATTGTGTTCCGCCACCAGGATGGTCGCCTGGCGATATGGATCATGAACGGTTTCGAGTATGTGCAGAGCCAACTATTGGACACCCCGCGCCCCGACCACTCATGGAAGTTCGGGGCTTTGGCTGATCTCGACCGTAACGGACAAGACGATTTTATCTGGCGCCATACTGACGGTCGCATTCAAGTGTGGTTCATGAGCGGAAGTAGCGCCTTTCGCTTTGGCACATTGCGGAACGGCTCAGTGGGCACGCAATGGAGGCTGATGGGGCCCCGATAAAGGGTTCGTCACCCTACGAAAAAGACATTAACGATGAATCGCTTTTCCAACTGCTGAATCCGCTCAAGGCGGAAAAATCGAAGGATCAGGACTGGCTGCCTGAAGAATCCCGCCTGGAAAAGCTTTCCTCAAACACTTCGTGTCAGACAGGCAACGCGGCCCTGGGTCACCTGTCCTGCTGGAACATTCCAAAAAAACGCACATCAGGAATGGCTCCGCCCGTGAATTCAAGCGGTGAACCGAGCAGCGAAAACTGTCGGATTTCGCGGTGTGGGCGCACGGGTTTTGTCCATGAAGGTAAAAATTCAGGCGTTCCGGTTCTTGACCTTTGGCTGTAACAATGCAGATTACGCGGCTCTGCACCTATCGTTTGCAGTTAGCTAGTTCATTATGGAACACATTCGGAATATCGCAATTATCGCCCACGTCGATCACGGCAAGACCACTCTCGTGGATTGCTTGCTCAAGCAATCTGGCACTTTTCGCTCCAACCAGGCTGAGACTCAGGCTGAACGCCTGATGGATTCGATGGATCTCGAACGAGAAAAGGGGATTACCATCCGCGCAAAAAACGCGGCGTTCAAATACAAGAATTACCACATCAACATCGTTGATACTCCAGGCCACGCCGATTTCGGCGGGGAAGTGGAACGTATCATGAACATGATTGACGGGGTGCTGCTGGTGGTTGATTCCGCGGAAGGTCCGCAGGCGCAAACCCGTTTCGTGCTCCGCAAAGCTCTTGAAGCTGGCGCCAAGCCGATTGTGGTCATCAACAAGATTGACCGCGAAAACGCGAACCCGAAAAAGGTTCTCGACCTGGTGTTTGAACTTTTCATGTCGCTCAACGCGACCGATGAACAGCTCGACTTTCCTTTCATTTATTGCTCCGCCAAGGGTGGCTACGCCAAGATGGAACTTGAGCATGCCAGTGGCACGATGGAACCGCTCTTCGACTCAATCGTGAAGAACATCCCCCCGCCACGCGCTGCCGCGAGTGAAGGATTCCAATTGCTCGTCGCCAACCTCGATTACTCCGATTACCTCGGCCGTATCGCTTTCGGTAAGATTCATGCCGGCAAGATCAAAGTAGGCGACCCGGCCATTTGTCGCCACGGCAATGGAAAGATCTCCAAGAACAAGATCACCATGATCTATCACTTCGAGGGGATGAAACGGATCGAAATCCAGGAAGCTCACGCCGGTGACATCGTCGGTGTAACCGGTTTCGAAGAGGTTTTCATCGGTGAAAGTATTTCCGATTCTGAAGCGCGCGAAGGATTGCCTTACATTCCAATCGATCCGCCAACGATTCAGATGGAATTCGCTGTGAACGACGGGCCGCTCGGTGGCCAGGATGGCAAACTCGTGACCGCACGCCATCTTTGGGAACGTCTCCTGCGGGAAACGCGCACCAACGTTGCGCTCCGCATTGCACAGACCAGTGATCCCAAGATCTTCGCAGTATCCGGTCGTGGCGAAATGCAGATTGCCATTCTCGTGGAACAAATGCGCCGCGAAGGCTACGAAGTGCTCGTATCACGCCCTGAAGTGCTTTGGAAAAAGGGCCCGGATGGCGAGCCGCTGGAACCAATCGAAAAGTTGTTCGTGGAAATTCCCCAGGAAAACATGGGCACGATCATGGAAAATCTCGCGGCCCGCAAAGCCGAGATCACCAACATGAATCATCACGGCAACTCTGTGACAATCGAAGCGATTGTCCCGATGCGTGGGTTAATCGGTTTCGAAACCGACCTCGTCAACTCAACCAAAGGCATGGGTGTGATGAGCCATTTGTTCCATGAATATGGTGCTGATCGCGGGGAAATTGCCGCGCGCAAGAATGGTTCCCTCGTCTCGATGGATAATGGTGAAGCCACAGCGTATGCGCTTAACATGGCCCAGGAACGCGGTCGTTTAATGGTCCAGCCGGGTGACGCTGTTTACATCGGCATGATCGTTGGCGAAAATGCGCGTGAAAACGACATCCCTGTGAACCCGGTGAAAGAAAAGAAACTCACCAACATGCGTTCGCAAGGCGATGGCAAAGGCATTCAGCTCAATGCGCCAATGAAACTCAGCCTTGAACGCGCCCTGGAATACATCGACGTGGATGAATACGTCGAAGCGACTCCCAAGAACTTGCGTCTCCGCAAAAAGGTTCTCGACGAGGGGCAACGCAGACGCTCTGAGAAATCACGCGTGCTGAAGTTCATCGAAGAATAAACTTTTTCGATAAGTTCCAATCATTTCACGAAAGGACCGCTTTGCGCGGTCCTTTTCTTTTTGTTTTGGAAAGATTTACTTTTA
Organism: Verrucomicrobiota bacterium; assembly: GCA_013820875.1. Lineage (GTDB taxonomy): Bacteria > Verrucomicrobiota > Verrucomicrobiia > Limisphaerales > JACDHS01 > JACDHS01. Next base: position 22,193 of record JACDHS010000072.1, read on the forward strand.
AAGCGCGGGTTGACTCCGCTACAAATCAACGCTCGTGAATAGGGAATCCACACAGCTTCGCACACTGCTGAAACAATATTTCGGTTTCAGTTCGTTCCGTCCCCTCCAGGAAGAAATCATGCTGGACTCGCTGGCGGGCAAAGATGTTTTTACCTTGCTCCCCACTGGCGGCGGGAAATCGCTTTGCTTTCAATTACCGGCGCTGGTGCGTCCTGGTTTGACAGTTGTGGTGTCGCCGTTGATTGCATTGATGAAAGACCAGGTGGATGCGATGCAAGCGGCTGGAGTGCCCGCGACTTTTCTGAATTCCTCACTGGGGGCCGATGAAGCACGCGCCCGTTTGCGCGGATTGCACAGCGGACAATTTCGTTTGCTCTACGTTGCACCTGAGCGGTTGATGCTTTCGGGCTTTCTGGACGATTTGCAGCGTTGGAATGTCAATTTGTTCGCGATTGATGAGGCGCATTGCATCAGCGAGTGGGGACATGATTTTCGCCCGGAATATCGGCAGATCTCCAGGCTGCGCGACATTTTTCCGAATGTTCCTGTAATGGCGCTCACCGCCACCGCAACGGAACGGGTCCGCGAAGACATCCTCAACCAACTCAATCTCCGCGAGGCCAAAACTTACGTCGCCAGCTTCAACCGGCCCAACCTGACCTATCGCGTCGCAGCGAAATCGGGCGCTTACGACCAGATCATTGCGTTCATCCGGGAACGAAAAAACGAGAGTGGCATCATTTATTGCCAGGCGCGCAAGACTGCCGAGCACCTTGCCACCAGATTGAATATGGACGGCATCCGTTCCGCCGCCTATCACGCAGGACTGGAAGGCAAGGAGCGCGCTCGCAATCAGGAGGCTTTTCTACGCGATGAAGTGCGCATTGTCTGCGCGACGATTGCCTTCGGCATGGGGATCAACAAACCGAACGTGCGTTTTGTGGTTCATTACGATCTGCCGAAGAATGTGGAGTCGTATTACCAGGAAACAGGCCGCGCTGGTCGTGATGGACTTCCGAGCGAGTGCCTTCTGCTGTTCAGCGCGGGTGATCGCGTTAAATACGGTCAGTTCATTGACGAGAAGCCCGACCCCAAAGAGCGCGAGATCGCGCGGGCGCAACTCGAACAAATTGTCCATTACGCCGAAGGTTCATCCTGTCGCCGCGCGTTTTTGCTGAATTATTTTGGAGAAACGTTTTCGGGTAATGAAAGCGTGGACAATGAGGCAGACGAGTCCAACACTCCAAAACTCCAGCACTCCACCACTCCCCTCTCCGTCAACTGCGGCGCGTGCGACAACTGCATCTCTCCGCGTCAAACCTGGGACGGAACTCTCGCCGCCCAAAAATTTCTCTCCTGCGTTTATCGTATCCAGGAAAAGAGCCGGTTCGGCGTCGGGATCAACCATGTGGTCGAGGTGTTGTCCGGAGCGGATACGGAAAAAATCCGCAAATGGGGTCACCACGAACTTTCCACCTACGGCATTGGCAAAGAACACAGCCGTGCGGAATGGTCAGCCATCGGTCGCGAATTGGTGCGCTTCGGTTTGTTAAACCAAAACGCCGAAAAGTTTAATATTCTCGAACTGACAAACGAAGGTCGTGCCGCACTGAAGACCCGCCAGAAAATTACTCTGACTCGCGCCGTGATTGCGGCTGAGAAGAAGCATAGCGTCGGTGAAATCGCATGTGACGAAGGGCTTTTTGAAAAGCTTCGTGAACTTCGTAAACGTCTGGCTGACGAACAAGCTGTGCCGCCTTACATCATTTTCTCCGACGTCGCCCTGCGACAGATGGCCCGGTATTATCCGCAGAACGAAACTGCGTTTGCGAAGATCAGCGGTGTTGGCGAGAAGAAATTGCGCGAATTCGGCGCGACGTTTCTTGGGGAAATCGATACTCATCTCGGCACGAATCCCCGGCAAATGTTCGCGGATGATTCTTTTACGCCGCCAGCGTCGCCGAGGCGGTCATTACTGACACCAACCGTTCTGGAGTCGCTGAGGCTTCTCCGCGCTGGGACATCCGTTGAAGAAATTGCGCAGATGCGCGGTTTTGTTTCGAACACGATTTACGGGCATCTCGCCGCCGCGATCGAAGGGGGTGAGAGCGTTGATCTGAATGCTTTGCTGAGTGCCGAAGCGCAAGCGGATATTGCCGTAGCGTTTGAGAAATTCGGGTTTGTGAATATAGTCGGTGCGCTTGAGTCACTCGGGGAACGCTACTCTCACGGGCAATTGAAAATTTACCGGGCAACGATGCAAAAGGCGCGATAGCACTCCTATACAAAAAAAGCCCCGGTTGAAACCGGGGCTTTCGCATTTCCAAGTGGAAAATCTAACTTTTATTGTGTCACGACACGATAGAAACGGGTGGCAGGCACTGCAGCGGCATCAGTGACTACTTTAGTTGTTCCATCACCAACGATTGGTGTGAGGGTTACCCATGCGACATCATCAAGTGTGTTCTTGTATTCCGGTGTATGGGTTCTGCCGGTTTCGCTTTCGAACGAAAACGTTACGGTAGTCCCGGAACGATTCGGATTCGTGATCAGCACAGCCGTAGGTCCGCTAGACGGCAGGTTTTCAAGGCGGACGACATCGAGTGCTGCAGCGTCGAGCACGCCGCTATAGACGCGTGCATCGTCCACCCAGCCGGGAAAATTCAGAAGAGCGGTCGGCGCAGCACCTGTATACCCGACGCCAAATGGGACATCCGAAGGGTTTGTAGTTCCGCCTGTAATCGTCGTGGTGCTTTGGTTTGTAGCCGTAGCAGTGGTATCTCCAACGTAATACTTAACATTATTTACTGCCGCACCGCCATCGGTGCCATCATAGGTCACAGCGATGAATACCCATTTATTGTCTGCGTCTATGGTGTTGTTCACACCGTCAAATGCGAACCCCTCCGTACCACCAATAAACAAGCGCGTCCCGAAGTTGCCCGCACTCCGGCCTGTCGCCGCTGAATCCGAGAAGTTCCAGGAAAAACCGTCAGTGCTGCCCGCTTGCTTGGCCAAAATTCGGCGATTCCCATTCGGCAATTCCTGCACATTAATCCATGCTGTCAGCGTAAAGCTTGTAAGGCCATCCAGCTTATCCACCTCACCATTTTCGTCACTGGCGATGACATACTTGAGGCTGTCGGGCGCTGCCGCTCCTGTTGAATTCATTGCTCCAGTGGAGAAACCGCCAGGAGTCGTCGCGACGCGATCCGCACCAGTGAAAACGCCGTTGGCTGCCGGAGTCGCCCCGGTATCAACTGCATCAACACTGCTACTGGCTGATTCATCAAAAGTATATCGCAGCAACAAAGTCTGTGCTGACACCTGAGTAGCTCCGAGAAAGCAAGCGGCTGCGATTGTGGTTAGTTGTACGATTTTACGAGTTTTCAACGAGAGGTTCATGGAGCCTTATTAAATTGGAACCACACTGGTGCTGCAAGGGAAAAGCCGTGAGGGAAAACATTATTCACTAATGCTTCTAATCCCGTTGTCGCCTAAACTCCCCCCTTTCCAAAGCCCCGGTTGTGCCGTAGTTTCTCGCCACTTTTCGACTAATGCCGAGTGTTTATATCAAAACTTACGGTTGCCAGATGAACGAGCGCGACTCTGAAGCAGTGGCCGCTCAACTTGTAGCCAAAGGCTATTCACTGGCGCCAAATGAACACGCGGCCGATGTCGTCCTTCTGAACACCTGCAGCGTCCGTGATAATGCGGAACAGAAAGCCATCAACAAGATGGAAAACCTCGTGGGGAAACTCCGCAAGTCGCGTCCCAGCGTGGTCCTTGGTTTCATGGGTTGCATGGCGCAAAGCCGTGGCAAACAACTCATCGATCAACTTCCTGATGTGGATCTCGTTCTGGGCACCCAAAAATTTCATCGCGCCGCCGATTACGTCAACGAACTGCTCGCCGGCACCCGCCGTAAGATCGTTGATACCGAGGAAGAGACGGGGAGTGAAGCAACGATCAAGGAACATCTGTTACTCGGCACTGCCAAAGAGAAACAAGTCACCGCGTTCGTCAGCATCATGCAAGGCTGCAATCAATACTGCACCTTCTGCATTGTCCCTTACACCCGTGGCGAGGAGCGGAGTCGCACGATTGCCGATATCGTGGACGAATGTCGTTCCCTGGTGGAACGCGGCGTCCGGGAAGTCACGTTGCTGGGTCAAATCGTCACCAGCTACGGAAAACGCGACATCAAATTGAAAGATGGCAAATCCGCTTTTGTTCAGTTGCTCGATGCCGTCCATGAAATTGACGGGCTCGAACGCATTCGTTTCACTTCCCCGCACCCGAAGGGTTACGGCGATGACCTCGTAGAAGCTTACGCGCGTCTCCCCAAACTCTGCGAGAGCGCGCATATCCCGTTGCAAAGCGGCAGCGATCGTTTGCTGAAGATCATGCATCGCGGGTACACCACCGAACGTTTCCTCACCATTGTCGAGAAACTGCGCAAGGCACGTCCGAACATCGGCATTACGACAGACATCATTGTCGGGTTTCCGGGCGAGACTGAAGAAGACTTCGAACAAACGCTCTCCCTTGGGCGACAAGTGCGGTTCGATAATTCCTATATCTTCAAATATTCACCACGCAAAGATACTCCCGCCGCCGCGATGCCGGACCAGACTCCGCAGGTAATTCTGGAAGAGCGCAATCAACGCCTGCTCACCCTCATCAACGAAATTGCTGCTGAGAAATACAATCAACTCGTTGGCCAAACCGTGCAGATACTGGTGGAGGGGCCAAGTCGCAAGAACGAAGCCCGTTACATGGGACGCACCCGTTGCAATCGCATCGTGCTTTTCGACGGTGGCGAACGGCATCGCGGCCATCTCATGGATGTGAAAATCACCCGCACCGGCAGCTTCACCCTTTACGGTGATCCGGCCATTCTCAATTTGGATTGAAGATTTCTGGTAAAAGCTGACACTCGCCTGCTAATGAATTTTAAAACAGTCACTGGGATCGTCTTCGCTGCGTATCTGGGCTGTGGCTGTATCAATATAGAAGTGGCCCCCAAACAGCCGCCGGTCGTTGTCGTTCCTGGTCATATCTTGACTGGCGAAGATTCCATGGTGATTGCCGAAATCGATGCGGCGTTCACGTTGAATTTCGAAAATGATCGCGTCCGAAGACTCTCCTCAATCGCGCAACGGCCAGGTCTAAGTCCCACCGTGCAAACCTATCTCGCGGCAAGGGCATTGCGGAACATAAGTTTTGATAACAACAAAGTGCATGTCCTGATCTTGCTCATTGGCAACCCCGCCTTCTGCAATGCAGCCAAACAGGAAATATTGACGAATCTAAAAAAGATTTCGTTCGACAGCAACAAACAGAGCATTCTTAGTGCTCTCGAAAAACGCGGAACTCTGGCCTCCTGAATTATTAATCATAGATAAATGCAACTTTCGACCCTCTCAATCCTGCTTGGACTCGCCGTCGCCGTGCCGAACCTTATCGGAATCCTCAAGCCAGCCCAATACGCAGACACCCTCCGCAAGTTTCCACGGAACACCACGGTCGGCTATCTCCTCATGCTCGCGGCCACCGCATGGTTCGTCTTGAATGTGTATAACGAAAACATCGCTGATTTCGAACCGATGAAACCTTACCTGATCATGCTGTTCCTGGCGGTCGGTGTGGGAGCTTGCATCTTCATCAAAGATTTTCTTTCAGTCCGTGGTGCTGCCATCCTGATGCTCCTGCTGGCAAAGTTGATGGTGGATACGGCGCGTTGGGCGGATAGCGATTGGCGTCTCGTGATTGTCACCTGGGCCTATGTGATGATCATTGCAGGAATCTGGTTTACCGTTGCTCCCTGGCGTGTGCGCGACATCATCAACTGGAGTGTGGCAAATGAGAAACGCACCCGCCTCTTCAGCATCGTTCGTTTTGCCTTCGGTGTGATCGTCCTGCTTCTTGGGATTACGGTCTTCCGTTGAGCGCAGCGAATTCCCTCAAACGGAAGCGGAACCTCACTACGCTCGGCCCTGTTGAACAATCAGGTTTACTGCTTCGTGATATCTGAATTAGTGGCCGATCCGTTCGTAGGAGCCAATATCGCTGATTGCCTGCTGCGCTTTGCTCGCTTAATTTTACCGGTAAGATACAGTTTTCCTGGAATGACTACGACCCTCAGCAGTAAAGGCCAGATCGTGATTCCGAACGAGGTTCGAGAGCAGAAAAACCGATTCAGCCTGGAGACGAATTGGAAACACGAGTTTCACACCAGTGCGTATGCACGGAACGCCGCATTTATGCGGCAGCAGACTCCCGAACCCAAAAACGGTGCCCAGAACAACTGCCGCGTTCGGAACAGATTCACGTTCCTGCCGGATGAATCCGGCGTTCCGTTGCAATTTCAACTGAATCGTTCCGGCTTAACGTGGAAAAAGGGTGAAATCCGAGTCAAAAGGTCGTAAGTCATTTCGCTGGAGGGAGT
>JACDHS010000073.1 GCA_013820875.1 Verrucomicrobiota bacterium
GGGCAAACCTGCCGGTTTGCCCTGATTTTTGCCTTCATTCCGTTACTTTCATAGTCCGTTTTGCTTAACTAAATGGCAGTGGGCCGGTGGGCTGGGCTGAGGGATTGCCGGCCCTTTGGGCCTCCGGCCAGCTGCACCGAAGCTGTGCGATCGTTTATTCCTACTCCTTTAGAATAACTCGACTCAGTGCCTATCCGGAAATTACTTTTGGCAACCGTTATAGCTGTTGAAACAGTTGTTAGCGCAGATTAGACGGCTCCGACAGCAATTTTGGGTCTCCAAAATGTTTTGGAAGACTGAAATTGCCGATTTTAACGCTCCAAAATAGTTTGGAGGACTGAAATTGCCGATTTTAGTGCTCCAGAATAGTTTGGAGGATCTCCATCGCGCCTTTTTTTAACCCACTCCATGCTGGAACTCTCTCCAGCGAAATGACTTACGACCTTTTGACTCGGATTTCACCCTTTTTCCACGTTAAGCCGGAACGATTCAGTTGAAAATGCACCGGAACGCCGGATCCATCCGGCAGGAACGTGAATCTGTTCCGAACGCGGCAGTTGTTCTGGGCACCGTTTGGGGTTCGGGAGTCTGCTGCCGCATAATGCGGCGTTCCGTGCATCCGCACTGGTGTGAAACAAATTATTCACTAAACCACTTTACGTGGTGGGAACCAAGGATTCGTATCAGGGCGAGCTTAACAAAGCTTCCAATCACAACGGATCCGGAAATGATTTTTGAGAACCGTTATAGCACTCAGCTTTTCCGGTTACGAACATGTCATGAAAACCCGCGGAATTTCGGAAGATGAAGCAATGGGAGCTCTAGCTAATCTGCGCTGATAATCGCTAATAGAGGAGTAGTTAGGCGAAACAAGGGCTTCACCCGGCAAGTGATTCACTTTTCAAGCTGATTTCCCGCAATCCTCCTCGGATTAGCGTTCGTTAGCGCAGATTAGCGGTCAAGAACTGCCGGATATAGTTTGAATCGAGTGCTTAACTCGAAGCTGGCCCTGGAGCGCCAGGAATGGATCTCGGTGCTCCATGATGGCGGGCAATGTATTCCTCGACGTAGAGCAGATTTTTCTGACCGGCGAGTTGCACTACTTTTAGCAGATTATCCATGCTCGAAAGCTCTTCGAGTTGTTCTTTTACGAACCACGACAGAATCTGGAAGGTAATATGATCTGACTCCTTCATTGATTGTTCGACCAGGCTATTGATCTTCGCAGTTACTTCCTTCTCCTGGGCTAGCGAGAGCGCAATGGCTTCTTCCACGCTGCCAAAGCTGGATTTGGGCGCTTTGATGTCGGGGATTTCCACCCTGCCGCTGGCATCCACCACATAATTCACGAAGCGCATCGCGTGATCGCGTTCTTCATTCGCCTGCTTATAAAAGTGATTAGCCAGGCAGGTAAGACCTTCGCCGGCGAAATGGGAGGCAATCGCCACGTATTGAAGTGAAGCGGCGAATTCATATCCGATTTGCTCATTAAGAGCGCTATTCATGTTTTTGCTGATCAGCATATAGTTACCTTTTAGTTTTGCGTTATCTTACCGCCCGCTGTCTTAGTGTAAACTCGGGGAAACCCTCATTTGATCCCACGGATCATCCCTTGATCCGGGTTACTCACCTTTTAAGAAACCGATTAAATCCGCCATATCCTGCCTGGACATCATTTTCTCCATTTCCTGCGGCATCAGGGACAAACTACTGGAAGTGATGGAGGCAATATTGGAGCGTTGAATCGTTTGCTGAATTCCAAGTGCCTGGTTAAGCGTGATCATCGCAGGAGTTTCACTGGCTAAAATCCCGGAAAAACTTTCGCCATCTTTGGTTTCCACATTGTATTGCGTGTAGATCGGCATCATTTCGAATTCCGGCACGATGATATGCAACAGGACAACGTCGGCAGGTTGGCTTCGGATGCCTGTCAAATCTGGTCCGACGGGATAACCTTCTCCGCTGAACAGATGACAAGCCATGCAACTTTCAGCGAAAATGCGCTTCCCATTCTGAGGATTCGCCTTGAGTGAGAGCACCGACTTGTATTCCTCATAAACCGCCATGCGATCGCTTGGTTTCATCTCTTTGAACAAGGCAATTGCGCGTTTGCTGATGATTGCGTCTTTGTGCCGCATCAATTGATTGCGCCGTTCGGGGTTTAGTGAACTCGCCGCAATGTCCCCTCGTTCGATCGCGGACAATAAGGCATCCAACAACTTCGGTTGTCCTGACATCACAGATAAAACAGCCTCCTTCACAGGTTGCGTGTAGCTGTTCCAATGCTCTCGTTTCACCAGCGCCATGCCGGAGTTTGGACCGGACATTTTGGCCAGGGCGCGGACGGCTGCGATTTGAATTTCCGATGGTTGTTGTGCATCGATCAGCTTCTGCAAAGCAACACCTGCATTGTCGGACGCTCCATGTGATAAGAGCCCGATCGAAACCAACCTCCGTTCCATCGGTTGATGGGAGTCGATGGCGATTTCCGCGGCGCTTTTCATTAAGGCAAAAACGCGGGCAGGGGTGGACATATCGGTCTTCACGTTGCGCATCAGCGGAGATATTGGATGATCCTGGTTTGTTTGGTTTGATCGCAAGAGATCCGCAAATCCACTCAGAAGGGCGATTTGCCAGAGGGCGTCCCCGGTGTTTTTGGAGCGCGTGATTAATTGCAAAGTCGAACGAACCTGTTGTGGGTCGCTGCCCAGCGAATGGCCGAGATCGGCAAAGAGGGGCAGGAGAGCATCAAGCTGTGTGAGATTTGTCCGAGCCAGTTTCGACGCTTCCGGTGTGAGTTGCCCGAGAAACTTCTCTGGAAAGTCCCCAATTGAACTCATGACCGCCGCGCGAGTCCAACGGTCGCTCGCATCGCGCACCGCAATCTTCACCAACGCTGGAACAACCTTTTCATCTTTGGTCTCGCCGAGGGTCAGGCCGCATTGGAAACGGACGCGGGGATCCGAATCTTCTGCAAGCGGGATGATCTTTTCGACAAGGCCGGGCGATGTGGACAAGCGGGACTCCGCAAGTTGAATCGCGTGTTCACGGACCGGAGCTTCTTTGTCGCCCAAGGCACGTGTAATTTCAGCGTCATCCAATGCATTCATGGCGCTCAGCAGATGCAATGCTTGAATTCGCGTTTCCGGTGATTTCGCCGATCGGCTTAACTTCTTTAAAATGCGCGGTGCATCGGCTGGTTTGCGTTCCAACAGCAAACGATGGGCGGTCATCCGGTTCCATCCATTTGGATTATTTAACTCCTCGCAAAGTTGCCGGGTGGTTGCCTTTGCAAAGTTCAACTTCACGGGCTTGATCTTTTTATCAGCCGCAACAATTCGATAGATGCGTCCCATGTCATTCCCACTGTCGAAATCGGTAATCTTCCGGGTGGCTTCGGGCAGGTAATCGGGATGCTCGATGGTTTTGCGATACATGTCGCAGAGATAAAGCGCTCCGTCCGGGCCCATCGTCAGGTTCACCGGACGAAACCAATTATCAGGGGACGCGATAAACTCATTCGTTGCATAGGCGCGCCTGGCTTTGAATGTTGCGCCGGAGGGAGTGAGAATGTCGCGATGAACGAGATTGCCGGCTGGTTCGCATGTGAACGAGTTGCCATCGTAATCGTGGGGCAGGGCGGTGCCGGTGTTAATGGTGACAGCGCATGCCGCTGTGAAATAGCCGGCGTGAGAAGCGGCCGTCGTTATGTTGTGGCTCAAGGCATAGACTTTGCAGGCCGCGCCATGCTCAGGAGTGTCTTCAACAAAGCTGGAAAAGGTGAGGTTTGGGTTGCGTCTCAAGTAACGGCCCTGCATGACGACATGTTGATTGTGGTTCCGATTCGAACAGATGAAGCGCCGTCCGAACTTGTCAAAGGTGCCGCCGAATTGGCCTGTTCCTGAAAACTCTTCGTAGTTGCAGGTGTCAGGTTGGAAACGGAAGTCGAGCCGGTTGAGTTGCAGCGGCTCTTTCTTACAGTCCGGCGATGTAACCCGGGAAGCGGTAAGCCCGGAGTTGATGTAAACCCAGTTGTCGAGGTTGAGGGTCGGATGGCTGATGCGGAGTTGTGTTGTGGATTGCGCCTGGAACCCGCTGAACACAACTTTCTTGAGGTCTGCTTTGCCATCCCCGTCTGTGTCTTTTAAATAGAAAATATCTGGAGCGCAGGTGACGTAAATGCCGCCTTTCCAAGGCATGAGACCATTGGGAAACGTCAAACCCTCGGCGAAAGTTGTTCGTTTGTCGTAGATCCCGTCACCGTTGGTATCTTCGAGCAACGCAATTTTTCCCGCGGGCGGATTCCCTTTTCCGGGGCCGGTTGGGTAACCGATATCTTCAGCGACATACATTCGGCCCAGTTCATCAAAAGCAATTGCCACCGGATCAATCACCAGCGGTTCGGCGACCACCAGCTCAATCTTCAGCCCGGGCTCCAATTTAAAACTCTTAAGAGATTGCTCTGGCGTGAGCGGCCCTTCCAATGCGTGTGACGAAAGCGAAGCAGCGAGCAGTGTGAACAGAAAATGAAGTGACCAACATGAGCAGGCTGATTTCATACGAGAATAGCGCGAGCGTACAAGTCGGTTTCACCACCGGAAAGAAAAAATCGGCCACGGATTTTGTCCATGGCCGATGTGAATGTGATCTGGTCTGTAAACCGGATTACGGAACGAACTCAAACTTGACGGCGTCCGCCATCACGACCTTGCCAGCTTCGGTATCGGCAAAGGCATCGCTGATCCGCACGTAACCACCCGTGCCGGTAGCGAAGGTATAAGTGCCGACCAGCACCCATGATCCGCCGCTTACAGTCTGGTTGACACTTGCGCTGCTCGAACCACTCGCGTGAGCAATGGTGAGGGGCGCTCCGACCGTCCGGTTGCTGCCCTGGGCGTGCCATTCGTAAACCTTGTAATTTCCTGCGGCCACAACGTTAGGAGTAAAGGTCACATAAGCTGCGCCAGTGCCTTTGCCTTTGTAGTGATAGTCAGCGCCGTATTTGTCCGCGGCGCTGCCCGACACAAACCATGAGCCGGTGACGGCTGCACTCGTGTTATCAACGATGATGTCGTTGACCAGTGTGCGGGCACTTGCCTGGTTGGAGTTGCTGGAACGAATGCCATTCAACGAGGAACGAACGATGTAGTGATAAACAACGCCTTCCGCCAAACCAGTGTTGTTGTATGAGGTAACATTCGCTCCCACGGTGGCGATATCCGTGTAAGGACCACCGGAAGTGGTGCTGCGTGAGATAACGAACCCATCTTCGTTGGACGAATTGTCAGTCCAGGTCAGGTTGATCTGGGAGACGCTGACGGCAGTTGCCGCAACGCCGCTTGGAGCTGTCGGAGCCGGGATGTAAACCAATCTTACTGCATCAGCCATGACCACTTGTCCTGCAACTGCGAATCCGTCCGTGATGCGGACGTTTCCGCTTGAACCAGCCGCGAAATGGTAGGTGCCGATCAGGTTCCATGTTCCGCCGTTAACCTGCTGGTTCACGTTCACAGTGGTAGTGCCACCGCTGTGAGTGATGACGTGTGGTGCGTCTGTGGGGCGGTTGCCACCCTGCGGATGCATTTCGTAAACCTGGTAGTTTCCGGCGGTGCCAATCGCTGGTGTGTATTCCAGATACGATGCGCCCGCGCCTTGACCGCGGAAGCGGTAGTCGGCTCCGTATTTATCGGCAGCACTCGTTGCGGTTGACCAGACGCCAACCACGTTGGCAATGGTGTTATCCAGGATGAACACGCCAAGCGGTGTTTGGGCGCTGGCCTGATTGGAATTCCCGGAAGCGCCACTCGCATTCACTGCGCGCACGACGTAGAAGTAGGTCGTGTTCTCGGTGCGTCCGAGGTCGCTGTAGGAAGTCGTGTTGGCGACCACGCTGACGATGTCGGTATAAGGCCCGCCGGATGTCGTGCTGCGCGCGATGATAAATCCATCTTCGTTCGATGAATTATCTGTCCAACTCAGATTGATCTGGGTGGAGTCAATCGCTGTAGCGGCCAACCCGCTTGGCGCAGTCGGTGGCGGTGGCAATGTTTGAGCACTGGCCTGATTGGAATTGGCCGAAGCGCCTCCAGCATTGCTTGCCCGGACGACATAGTAATAGGTGGTGCCCGCGCTCAAGCCGGTGTTGTTATACGACGTCACATTGGCTCCCAGAGTCGCAATGTCCGTGTAAGGTCCGCCAGAGGTGGTGCTGCGTGCCACGATGAAATTGCTTTCATTGGCAGAGTTATCGGTCCAGCTCAGGTTGATCTGCGACGAACTTACTGCGCTCGCGCTTGAACCACTCGGCGCCGCCGGAGGACTTTGCAATGTGGTGGCGCTGGCTTGATTCGAATTGGCCGATGAACCGCCTGCGTTGCTCGCGCGCACCACGTAGTAATAGGTGGTGTTCGCCGTTAACCCGGTGCTGTTGTAGGCGGTGGTGTTCGCTGCCAAAGTGGCGATGTCCGAGTAAGGTCCACCAGAAGTGGTGCTCCGGGAGACAATGAAGTTGCTTTCATTCGATGAATTGTCGCTCCAGGTCAGATTGATCTGGGATGCGCTTACCGCGGTTGCTGCCAATCCACTTGGAGCAGAGGGAGCGGTTTGCGGCGTCGTTGTGCTCGCTTGATTGGAATTACCGGAAGCGCCGCCCGCATTCACAGCGCGGACCACGTAGTAATAGGTGGTGTTCGCGGAAAGGCCGCCGTTTCCGTAAGTAGTGGTGTTAGCCGGCAATGTAACAATGTCTGTGTAAGGTCCACCAGAAGTGGTGCTGCGGGCCACGATGAAGTTATCTTCGTTGTTCGAATTATCGGTCCAGCTCAGGTTCACCTGGGATGCGCTCACCGCTACGGCAGCCAGTCCACTCGGGGCGGATGGCGGAGGTGTTGTCGTGATGTCAGTCACCTGGGTGATCACAGCATAATCAATCAACCAGCGAACACCCGTGTTGTTCTGATCCACATCCAACCGGAGTTGGTTGATGTGTGCGCCGCTCCATTTCGGATTGGATCCGACATCGAGGGTCAAATCAGCCCAATCATTCTGCACGGTGTAATTGACGACCGGTGTTGATTTATCCGCCGAGAAGAAGTTTTCCGACGAGGTCTTCCAAAAAACCTGCATATCGTGATTCGCTCCACCGTTTTGTGCGTAGATGCGCACGCGGACACGATCGTTTGCCGCGCCATAGAAACTGATCGCCGGACTGTAGAAAAAGGCGTCATTCCCGGTTTGATCGGCGTAGATGACACCTGGCCAACCGCAGCAATCTGTCCAGTTCAGGCCAGTCAGACCGTTCCCCAAAGTCCATCCGGAGGCGTTCGCTCCGAACCAATATTTCGGTGTGGTCTGGGTGATGACATGATTCACGATCCAGCGAGTGCCGGAATTGTTGTTATCAAAATCGAGTCTCAACTGTTTGATGGTCTGTCCGGACCATTTCACGTTCGAGGCATTAAGATTCAGATTCACCCAACCGTTCAGCCCATTATAGGTGACAGGTGGAGTGGACTTGACCGCGTCAAAAAAGTTTTCCGCGCTCGTTTTCCAAAAGACCTGCATGTCGCGTGCCCCACTGGTTCCGTTCTGTGGAAAGAAACTCACGTTGATGCTCGCATCGGCGGCGCCGGCGAAACTGGTTTCCGGACTGTACCAGAAACAATCGTTCCCAGTTTGGTCTGCGTAAATAATCCCCGGCCAGCCGCTACCCGTCCAGGTCAAAGCTGTTGAAGAATTGCCGGCCGTCCATCCCTGGCCATTCGCATCGAACAGGTAGGGCGGATTTTGATAGGTCGGCGGTGGTGGCGGTGGCGGTGCCCCGCTTCTGCGATTGCCAACGTTGGTTCGGAGAGCGCCCAGTCCATTAATGATCAGTGTTCCAGGGCAGGCCGTGGCTTTAACCTTGTAATGGCCGTCCAAAGTTCCGACAGAGTTGCCGCAATAAGTGCCGCTATTATAAGGAGACCATCCACTAGGCATTCTCCAGGCAATCACCGCCGCGAGACCATCCTGCAACGCTTGCGTAAAGGCATGATTGTAAGGAGTGTGGAAGTAACCCAGCGCAGTGAAGCCCATGCTGTTGGAATTGCAACCATCATGGGCGCCCTTCTTCCAACCGCCGCTTGAACCGATTGAACCGGCGCGACCTTCATAAATATGGCCGGCTGCATTCACGCAGAAGTGATATCCAAGATCGCACCAACCGTTGCTATCCATGTGATAGTTCTGGTTTGCGCGCATTCTGGATTTTCCAGTCTCGTAATTGGTCGTGTAATCGCTGGGTCCAGCGGTGTGATGGATAATGGCGCGGGTCAGGGAACCGAGCGATGTGCCGCAGCTACCAGCGCGAGCGCTCCAACAGGCACGGTTACAGATGCTGGGCTGTCCAGCAGGCGTGGTCTGCGCATGCAGACCTGTTGCGGCGACAGTCGTCACCAGCAATGCCAGGAGTTTAATTTTTGTATACTTCATAGGTTTAATAAGGTTAACGGCAAGGACGTTCGGATCGGACTAACGGGAATGCATTGAGTTTTAAGAAAAATTACTTGTTTAGTCAAGTAAAACGCGCTGTTTCGGAGTTGGCGGCTCTGAACGGCGGGTAGCTGCTGCAGCGGAATGGAAGCGAGCCCCGGGGTTGGTCAAATTTTGATCATTTGGATATCACGCAATCCCGCTGCAAACAGCAGCTTTTTTACCGTCTGGGCAAGTTTCTCGGTCAAACCCTTATGCGCGATTCCGGTCTTTACCTGCCATGAACGGCATTGCGAACACAGCAGTGCAGTCAGATTATAAACACTCGCTCGGTGCAGGCTTGTGAGGCAAGTCGTCCGAGAGTCAATGACATGTCAATCGAGTGCAATTCTATCTGATTATATAGATCCACGACAATGAACCGCGAGAGCCATCCTATACAAACATCGCCTAACACCCCAACCAACATCCCATGGGGCTCAGCCTTGGATTTTGATGCCAGCCTGGACCAGCAGGAGCCGTGGTCAGGGCTTTTGTCCAGTGCCGGGCCGCGTGATCACATCGTGCAACTTTACCAGGACCAGGCGTTTCTTAACCGTGCCGTCTGTCGTTTCGCTGCCGGCGCCATCGCCAATGGCGAAGGTGTGATTTTGGTGCCAACAGTTGCTCACTGGGAAGCGTTTCGTCCGCGATTGGAAGCGGAAGGGGTGGATGTAAAAGATGCACAGAACCGCGGGCAGCTCACCGTTGTTGACGCCGATGAACTCCTGCCCCGCTTTATGCGGGATGCCATGCCGGATGCTCCGGTGTTCCTTGGCCTGGCGGCGGACGTCATTACAAAAGCACGCGATGGGGAACGCTACCCGAAAGTGCGTTGGTGGGGAGAGATGGTAAACATCCTTTGGGAACAGGGAAACGTGGCCGCAAGCATGGGGCTGGAGGACCAGTTTCATCACCTGGCCCACCATCATGAAATTGCGATCTTTTGCTCCTTCGTAATGGACAATTTCAATAGCGAAGTGCATTCCCGCATGCTGCCTCGTCTGGGAACGAACCACTCTCACTTGATTCCGGTGGAAGATTACGCCCGGCTCGAACGCGCTGTGGGTGAAGCGCTCAAGGATACCGTGGGCACGAACGATGCCCGTGTCCTGGAAGAACAACTTTTGGCGCACTATTCACCCGGCCTTCAAATGCCGCGATCCCAGGCCTTGCTGCTGGCATTGAGGGAAAGCCTCCCTCATGTCGCGGAGTCGGTGCTGAAACGGAGCCGCAAACTCTATACTGATTCGAAAATGTGATGCCATCGAGTCTCGACCATATAAGGACTCATGCTGTTTCCCAGCAACAGGATGCCCCGACAGCAGAGCTGCCCGATGCCGACCTCCCCGGTATCCTCGACTCACTCGACATCCCTATCATCGTAGTTGCACGTGATTGTAAAGTCGCTCGTTTCAACCAGGCCGCCGCCGATGCCCTTGGCTTTGAATCATCGGACATTGGGCGGCTTCCCTGCAATAGCCGGCTGATCGGCGAGCAGGATATCCAGATCCTGGCCGCGGAGGTAATCGCTTGCGGAACGCCGAGTCAGTGTGAAATTCGAAATGGCGACCGGTGGTTCCAGCTTCGGATAGCTCCTTACTGCGGGGCCAACCGCCAGATCGAGGGTGCGGTCCTTACCTTTACAAATGTGACCGCTTTCCGTGCGAGTCTCGCCCAGGCTATTTACGAGCGTGAATACACCAAGACAATCATCAATACCGTCGCCCAGCCTTTAGTGGTGGTTGATGCTGACTTGCAGGTGCAGACAGGGAATCGCGCTTTCTACACCCTGTTTGGACTCTCGCGGGACGCAACGCGAGGGGCACGAATCAGCAATCTGGCAAACCACGGCTGGAACTCTCTGGCTCTCTGGGCATCAATCAAAGAAAACCTGCTCCAAAACAGTGAGTTCGAAACTATTGAAGTCGAAGGTGATTTCCCCGGGATTGGGCGGCGGACAGTTTTACTGGATGCGCACCGGTTGGATCGGGCCGGGCAGATGTTGATGCTCATCGGGCTCCGGGATATCACAGCGCAAAAACTGCAGGAGGCAACGCTCGAAAGAATAGTCGACGAACGAACCGTTGCCTTGCGCGAAACGGTTGGTGAACTGGAAGCATTCTCCTACAGCATTGCTCACGACATGCGTGCCCCATTGCGCGGCATGCAGGGCTTTGCCGGGATTCTCGCAGAGGATTACGCAAACGTGCTCGACTCTCAGGGCATGGATTACCTGGGCCGGATCGCCAATTCGGCGCGGCGTTTGGACCACCTGATTCAAGACGTGCTCAACTACAGCAAGATCGCCAAAGGCCAGGTCGTTATCGCACCGTTGGAGCTGGATCGCGTCATGCATGATGTCGTGGACACCTATCCAAACTGGCATCTCCCTCATGCGGATGTTCAAATCCAGGGCACGCTGCCGATGGTAATGGGAAATGAAGCCTTTCTAACCCAGTGCATTTCGAATCTCGTCAGCAATGCGATCAAGTTTGTCCTTCCAGGGAGAGTCCCTCGAGTTCGCATTTGGGCGGAAGAAGTGAGCGTTCTCCCGCCAGGCAGTAAAGATAAAAAGCACGATGAACCGAATTCCATCCCGCCCTCATTACTGCCGCTGCCCCAGGTTCGCGTTTATTTTGAAGACAACGGCATCGGCATCGCTCCAGAAAAACACCCTCGCATTTTCCGTATGTTCGAGCGGATCCACCCGACTACCGAATACGAAGGGACAGGAATTGGTTTGACCATCGCCCGAAGAGCCGTCGAGCGCATGGGAGGTGAGATTGGATTCGACTCGCAACTCAACCACGGCAGTAAGTTCTGGATTCAGCTGAATCGCGCCTGAAGCATGTCAAAAATTATTCTTCATATCGAAGACGAAGAGGACGATGTCTTTCTGTTCCAGCGCGCGATCAGCAAAGCGGGCTCTCCTGTCTCGATTCATGTGGCAACCGACGGACAAAAAGCGATCGATTATTTCCAGGCGACTGGCGACTTCAGTCATCGCGACCGTTCCTTGATGCCATCTGTCATATTGTTGGATCTGAAGCTCCCCCATCTTTCCGGCTTTGAAGTGCTCAAGTGGATTCGCCAGGAGGCGGGACTTTGCATCCCGGTTGTCGTCCTCAGCTCATCCGAAAACGAAGAAGACATTGCCGCAGCCTATGAATTCGGGGCTAACGCCTATCTGGTAAAACCTTCAGACACAGCTCATTTCCGGGAGATTGCCAGGATGATCAGAGATTTTTGGCTAACCGAGAATCGCCCCCCTCAAAACCTCGCCCGAGTTTATGCAACCGGGGTTCCTATCTGCGAGTAGCCGTTGAAGTTTGCAGTCGTTGTAGGAATTCTTCGCTTAACTTTCCGATCAGTTCGTCGCGTAGTTCCCGATTCAGTTTAGTCCGTTTGCTGTCGCTAAAAAAAGTTGGAGACAACGAAGATTTGTTCAGCTCGCTGCTGACGAGAAAGATAACCCGGCCCGTTTCGACATCGAGCAGGGCGGCGGCACCTTTGCCTTCCGAAGAAATGCGCGTCCCGGGCACCACCGCCGCGCCGACGATGGTCAGGTCGAGCGCGGCTGCCGGGTTTCGGGTTTCATAGGAATCAATGTTTCCACCTGTGATCAGGAGATATTCCGCCCCCATTTCCCTGGCGAGATTTCGCAACCCGGTGGCCTGCTTTTTAAGTTCCTCAGAACTTGTTTCATTGCGACCTGAAGAATAGTAGCGCGGTTGTTTTTCCCCGGGGAACGGAAGTGGGGAGATTCTGGAGATCAACTGCGGTTCCTGTTCGAGCCGTTCGAGCAGAATTCTCGAAGGAGTGACCTCCCCAATCTGCGCTACCGCAATGTGCGCGGGCACCCGTAATGAAACAGGTTGCCGCCAGCCGGAAGGTTGGTCCTGGTAAAGAGCCGTGACAAAGGTCGCGTATTGACCGCCCTGTTCGCGGGACGAAAGGCCGGTGGTTTCGCATCCAACAAGCGCGATGGATAACGGAAGGGCAATAGAAAGAAGAATTAGTTTCATCACGGCGACGGTAGCTTGCCTTGCGCGACGGTCGTTAATTGATAAAACTGTACTCCGCATCGAATTCCTCAATGAACATCCATCACCTCGAACTCTTCTATTATGTGGCCAGGCACGGAGGGATCAGTGAAGCAGTTCGGAACATTCCTTATGGAATCCAACAGCCCGCTGTAAGCTCCCAAATTTTGCAACTGGAAGATTGGTGTGGTACGAAATTGTTTCAACGCCGGCCTTTCGCACTCACTCCCGCCGGAGAGAAACTGTATGGGTTCATTCAACCGTTCTTTAAAAACCTGCCGGCGATCGGTGACGAAATCAGAGGCGGCGCCACTCAGCAGATCCGGATCGGCGCTTCGCAGATTGTTCTGCGCGATCATTTGCCGCACGTCATCAAAGAAGTCCGCAAAGAGTATCCACAGCTCAAGCTCTCTCTTCGCGAGGGCCCGCAACCGGAGCTGGAAAGGCTTTTGAGCGGAAACGAAATAGACCTCGCGGCCACGGCGATTGAAAAGCGGCCGCAACCGGGAATTCATTCTCTTCGTTTGTTGGAACTGCCGTTGGTGTTGTTGGTGAAGAAATCCCGGCGCATCCAGTCGGCAAACGAATTGTGGGCGCGGGATCGCATCGATGAACCCTTGCTCTGCCTCCCGATCAGTGAAGCGATTACCCGCAATTTTCAAGCCGGGCTGCGCAAGCTTCAGATTGATTGGCCGGTGAGCGTTGAACTGAGTTCGCTCGATTTGATTCGTACTTATGTGGAAAACGATTACGGGATTGGACTCAGCGTGCCGGTGCCAAACGCGTGCCTATCAAAAAACCTCCGGGCATTGCCCCTGGATGGATTCGACCCCGTTCATTTCGGCTTAATGTGGCAAAGCAAACCAACCGCACTGACTAGCGCATTCGTAGACGCATTCAAGAGGCGTGCGCATCAGGTGACAGTCAACAAAAGTGGTTAGCGGCGAATGTGCGAAAAGTGAGCACGGACGTAGGATCGCCCCTTTAGTTTGGAACCGTATCAGGTGTTCTTTGATTGCTTGAAATTAAGGGAGAAGGTTCAATCAAAGCCATGAACATTCCTACGGGGTTCGGCGGGAAAGAACCCATTTGCATCAAGGCAGCGCTATGGATCGGTCTGATCGCCATCCTTTTCGCCTGCTCTCCGATCTCTGCACAATCGTTGATTTTAGATACAAATTTTAATCCGCACCTGACTCGGATTACGACCCGTGTCCAAATAGTTAAACTACAAAGCGACGGTAAGATCCTGGTGGCTGGTGACTTTGTGGAGATCGCCGGAAGCATCCGACATCGCCTCGCCCGTTTGAACAGCGACGGCACGGTGGACCTCACTTTTAATCCGGGGACGATCGTGCAAGGCGGTTTAATTGTCGACCTGGCGCGTCAGTCCGATGGGAAGGTGGTGATAGCAGGCTACTTTACTCATGTCGACGGGGTTGCTCGCAGCTACCTGGCCCGTCTTAACGCAGATGCCTCCGTGGACACATCATTCAACACCGGCACCGGGCCCAATAACCAGGTGACCGGTTTGCTCCTGCAAAGCGACGGCAAGATCGTCATCAGTGGAAACTTCACTTCAGTCAACGGTATTTCGCGCTCGACGCTGGCCCGCCTGGATACAGATGGAACCCTGGACACCAGTTTCGATCCTGGCACCGGGATTGCCGGTTCTTCCTCCTACATCTCTCAAATGGTCCAGCAGGGAGATGGCAAAATCGTTATCGGAGGTAAGTTCACCTCCATCAATGGGCAGACACGCAGCGGCATTGCCCGTTTGAACACGAACGGGAGTGTCGACGACACCTTTGCTCCTTCGGGAGTCACACTCAGTTCTGCCACCGTTTCGGATTTGGTTTTGCAGGCCAATGGAATGATCGTCATTTGTGGCGGGTTCAACCGCGTCAACGGATCGAGCCGCACCAATTTGGCTCGGCTCACCACGTCGGGCATTCTTGATTCCAGTTTCAGCGCCCCTGTTTCAGATACCCGCGTGTTTTCCATCGCCCTGCAAAGCGACGGCAAAGTTCTTGTCGGTGGCGAGTTCAACACCCTCGGAGGCATTACCCGTACTTCCATCGCCCGCTTAACCACGAGCGGAGCGTTGGACGCCACATTCGATCCGGGAGACGCTGCCCGACATACCACCTTTTCCATTGCCGTGCAGACCGATGGCAAAATCCTGCTCGGCAACTTTGCCAATGTGACCAACCAATTTGCGCTGGAGCGGCTCCTGAGTTCGGGTCCGCAGGATGCCACCTTCAACGTTTCGATGTTGAACAGCCCGATCATCTACGCCTCTGCTTTGCAGCCCGACGGCAAACTGCTGGTGGCGGGTGACTTCGAATACGTCAATTCAATGCCACGCCGGCGCCTTGCCCGGATTAACCCCAACGGGACGCTGGATACGAGCTTTGATCCCGGCACCGGTCCGAGCGGTTCGCTGCAATATATTTACGCGATGGCTCTGCAAAGTGACGGCAAAGTAGTGGTGGGAGGCGGTTTCACTTCCATCAACGGGATTACGCGCAACCGCATTGCCCGGGTGAATAGTGACGGAACGCTCGATACCGGGTTTGATCCGGGTACTGGTTCCAATGGCCGCGTGTTCGCCCTCGCTCTTCAGAACGACGGCAAGATTATCGCGGGCGGCAACTTCACCACCTACAACAGCACCAGCAAACCGAACCTGGTCAGGCTCAGCAGTGTGGGCACGCTGGATACGACCTTTACAAATGGAGCCGGACCTAACGGGCAGGTATCCACCATCGCGCTGCAGCCGGATGGCAAAGTTCTGATTGGTGGAACGTTCAGCCAGTACAATGGCACCAATCGCGGTGGCCGCGCCCGGCTTCATTCAACCGGGCTAATCGATACCAGCTTTGTCCCCATTGGGGTTTCATTAACGGAAGCTAAAGTCTGTGCGGTGCAACCCGACGGTACCATTCTCTTCGGGGGGTATTTTTATTATACGAGCGGCGACACCAATTGGACCACTCTTCAACGCCTGCGGAGCGACGGCACACTCTTGCAAAAGCTGGCGACCGGTCCGGAATTCTCCGAAATGGTGCATTCCCTTGGCTCGCTCGCCGACGGCTCCACGATCTTCGGTGGCGGTTTCTGGACGGTCAACAAGCCATCGCCGGTGCGTTTCGCACGGCTCCAGTCGGATGGGCAGATCGACACGGAGTTTACTTCTACTCAACCGATGTTTGACCAGGTGCTGACGATATCTACTGGCATAAACGGTTGGGTCGTTTGTGCCGGCGACTTCTCAAAATTTTACGGAGTGAACCGGTCCGGGGTGGCTCGGCTCATTGACATGCGCCCGCGACTCGAAATTATTGAGAACCCTCCCGTGGGAGAAGTTCAACTCAGCGTCCTGGGACAAACGGGCGAGGACTACCGGGTCGAGGTCTCCTCCACCCTGACCAACTGGACGAGCGTCACAAACTTCACGGCTACTGCCTCGGACACGGTAATCCGGGACTCTTCTGCGATGCCGCGAAGATTTTACCGTGCCGTGTGGGAGCCTTAAAGAAGGTCGGGGCACTCGCGAACCGTGCTTATTCCGCAAAACTATCACCAAAGTTCGGATCCGGCTTTGACCACATACGATGGTTCTCGATCATCCGACGGGCGGACGCGACCAGTAATTCCCCAAGTTCCGCCGGTGACCGCGTCCAATCAAACACTAACCTCCATGCCGAGGGTTGGAGCGACGTCAGTCCCCGTTATCAACGCAACAAACTCAGCCTCGTCCCTGAACTGCGGCCCGATCGACAATACCCTGACCCGCTTCTTCCGCGTGCGCCTGGATGAGTATGAGAACGAAGGAGAAAAAGGTTTGTCATATCGCGAACCAAATTGTGGGCGCGGGACCGCATCGATGAACCCTTGCTCTGCCTCCCGACCAGTGAAGCGATTACCCGCAATTTTCAAGCCGGGCTGCGCAA
This sequence comes from Verrucomicrobiota bacterium, assembly GCA_013820875.1. Lineage (GTDB taxonomy): Bacteria > Verrucomicrobiota > Verrucomicrobiia > Limisphaerales > JACDHS01 > JACDHS01. The sequence continues at coordinate 16,514 of JACDHS010000073.1, forward strand.
GCTTCAGATTGATTGGCCGGTGAGCGTTGAACTGAGTTCGCTCGATTTGATTCGCACATATGTGGAAAACGATTGCGGATTGGACTCAGCGTGCCGGTTCCCAACGCGTCTCTATCAAAAAACCTCCGGGTATTGCCACTGGATGGATTTGACCCGGTTCAATTCGGATTGATGTGGCAAAGCAAACCAACGGCACTGACGTGCGCAGTCGTGGACGCATTCAAGAGGCGTGCGCAGGCGGTGGCGTATGATCAAACCGGAACTCCCAAGCCGGAACTAAACCTAAATCCGGCAGTTGGAAATTAAGAAAAGAAGGGAAACCACAGATAGACACATTTGCGATTTTGTTTTGACGGTCGCAATCGTTCACCCCGGAGAAGAATTCATCCCGATTGGACGTACCCAGCGGTCGCCTTTCCTGAGTGTTACGCAGGTAAATGCAATACTGTTTGACCGGCTTGATCTAATCGTTATTCTTCGAATTTGCTGGATTCCGGCCCAAACAATATCCACGGAACTCCCGCAACCAAATCTTATGGGAACGTTCTTCAAAATCGGCGGTCTTGCATTCTTCCTCTTTGCTTTAGCCACGGCTTCGGTCAGTGCGGCTCCAGCGAACGATCTATTCGCCAACCGGATCACCATTTCCGGCACGAATGTAACGGTGAATGGCAATAATTCTGGAGCGAGCAGTGAATCAGGCGAGCCGACCGGTAGCGCGGGCGGTATGTGGCTTTATTCAGTGTGGTACTCATGGACGGCCCCGGCAACAGGTGTCGTTTACTTGTCCGGCACCGTCACCAACCCCAGCTTTTTCTTCGGCGTGCGGGCTTATCATGGGACGGCGGTGAATGCGTTGACACCGGTGACGGCTGCTCCCGATGGCGGATACCCCGTCGCACCCGGCGATACAATTGCCATCCAGGTGACATCGACCTATTACCCCTATTGGAGTGGAGGCGGTGGCACCGGTAACTTCACTTTGACGGCCAATCTGATCCAGCCCACGCCGGTGTCGGCGAATGATCTGTTCGCCAATGCGTTTACACTGGCCATGCCGGTTCATTCTTTTGCTGGAAGCATTTACGGAGCAACCAATGAACCGGGCGAACCGCTGCCCTCGGGCATGACACAAACCTTGTGGTGGAAGTTTACTGCGACCGATTCCGGACTGTTGTACCCGGCGGTGAATTCGCCAACATTTAATTCCGCCATTCGCCTGTATGCCGGCACCCAGCTGAATTCCCTCACGCCGGTCACAGCGGTGAATGGAGCGTGGTTCCCGATTTCTGCCGGAACGACTTACGCGCTGCAATTGTCCAGCAGCAATGTCGCGGTCGGCGACTTTTCATTGAACACACGGTTCTTTTCGTCGAGGTGCGACATGTTCGCGGGCAGCGAGCAGATCGAAGGAACGAATGTTACATATGTCGGTAACTTCACCCGGGCAACAAGTGAGCCCGGCGAGCCGAACAATGGGGCAACGAACACCGTTTGGATGTCGTGGGCTGCGCCCGCGACGGGTTATGTGACGGTCCGCAAAGCGACTGCATATCAATTTCAATATTATGCGGTTTACACCGGCCCAACGGTGAATCAGTTGCAGCCGGTGCCGCTCATTGGAATTGGTTATAACAGCATCTTCCGGTTCGCTGCGGTGGAGGGCACGGTGTATCATTTTCAGTTTTCGGGGGGCGCGGATAACATTACCTTCTACCTGGAATTTACGCCCTATCCCGCCGTCACAAATGACAACTTCGCCGATGCCCAGTTGGTCAAAGGAGCTGTTGTTTACTACGAACCGAAGTCGGCGAACGAGGCAACGCTGGAACTCGGCGAACCGGCACATCTTGGTGCCACGCTTTCAAAGAGTCTCTGGTGGAAGTGGCAGGCACCACAACACGGCACTTGTTCCATCAACTCTTCCCCCAGTCTGATTCCGAATGTAGTGACCTGTGTTTACAAAGGTTCTTCAGTGGAAGCGTTGACTTTCGTGGCGAAGGGAACGAACCAGCTTTCCTTTCCGATTACCGGTGGTGAAACTTACTACTGGGCCGCTGCGGTTCCGACGAATGCGGTGGGAGACGTCCTCTACTACTCCCAGATCAATCGGTCGAGCGCCGCACGTGCCGTACCCGGAAATCTGTTGCAGGAACCGAGCTGGGAAGGAACCGCGATCTTAAGCGCGCAACACTGGGGCATGTCCGGCAGCATTGGCGGTTACGTCAACGAACAGGGCGGCTGCGATGGCACGACATGGCCGGCGCTCGGGGGTGGTGCGAAAATCTGGCAGGATTTCCCGACTGTTCCCGGACGCAGTTATCGCGTTCGTTTCGCCTACTACGTGGGCAGCAATCTCAGCGGCTGCTGCGGCGACGCCCGCATCAAGGTGTCGTGGGATACGAATCAACTTGGGCTCGCAGAAATCAAGGCAGGTGAACCGGCTTACTGGCATTGGGTGGATTACGTGGCCATCGCCTCGAACTCAACCACACGGCTGACGCTCGAGAACCAGGCGCGGAATGTTGAAGTCGATGCGTTCAGTGTCGTGGACCTGAGCGCGCCGCCAGTGATCGTGACTCAACCGTCATCGATCAGCGCGTTTGCGGGCGGGACGGCGGCATTTATCGTTGGCGTGACTGGTTCCACGCCGCTGCACTACCGATGGTTCTTCAATGGCACAGTTGTTTCGACGAACCAGATCCTGATCCTTGAACCGGTTTCGGTATCGCAGGCCGGCAGTTACCATGTCGTGGTCAGCAATAACCTCGGCATTGCGACGAGTGCAGCGGCCACATTGGTGGTGGATTCAGCGACGAATGCGACGATCCTCGTCCAACCTTATAGCGGGACAGTTCCAGAAGGTGGTTACTTCAATATGAGCGTGGTGGCGGCCGGGACAGCACCGCTGACCTATCAATGGTTCTTCAACAATCAACCGCTGGCGGATGCGACGAATCGGAACCTGATGTTTCCTTCCGTCGAACCGGACGATGCAGGCACCTACCACGTGCGCGTCCAGAATTACGGGTCGGCCGTTTTGAGTTTGCCGGCAACCTTGCGTGTCACAAACGCCATAGCCACTCCCGGAACGCTGCATTTCCGAAACAGGTTTCTAATGCCGGGAATGGGAACCAATATGGATGCGCCCGTCTTCGACATCGATGGAGTGACGCGTTTGAATGGTTCGAATTTTGTCGCGCAGTTATATGCCGGGCCGTCGCTCGAATTTTTACAACCAGTCGGTTCCCCGTCTCCATTCCAAAGCGGGTTTAACGCCGGCTATTTCGCCAGCAAGATCGTCACAATGCCGAATATTGCCGCCGGATCCAGTGTCGTCGCGCAGGTGCGCGCGTGGGACGTCACCAAAGGATCGAGCTTCGAGGAAGCTCGGGTACTCGGTGGCCGGTTTGGAAAATCCGTGATTGTCACGACGCAGACCGGGGGAGGGCCAACGCCGCCCGGGAACCTGGATGGACTGCAGAGCTTCAGTTTGCAGGCCGGGTTGCCGCAGTTCAGCATCGGCATCATTCAGTTCGTCGAACGCCTCCAACAAAACAGTGTCCTCTGGTCGCACCAGGGACAACCGGGATATCGTTACGTCATTGAAAAGAAGGTGCACGAGGGGGATTGGACGCCGTTTCAGATTGTGACAAACACAACCAGCGTCGTCACGTTCACTGACCAGGCGAATAGCGGCGCCCAGGTTGTCTTCTACCGCTCACGAATTCTCGATTGATGAATTCACAGGCGCCCGGGTCTTGTGGCCCCAGAAAAGCTAAAACACCGGAAAAAAGCGCGTTCCAAGGGTCGAAACGGGAGAAAAAGTGGGAATCATTGGAGTTTTGGCGTCGTTGTAAGACTTACGGAGGCGCCAAAATTAATTTTGGCCACCCATGTAAGTCTTCCCGAGGCGTCAAAATTGTTTTTGGTCCCCCATGTAACTCTTACGGAGGCGGCAAAACTGGTTTTGGCGCCCTTGTAAGACTTACGGAGACGCCAAAATTAGTTTTGGCCACCCATGTAAGTCTTCCCGAGACGTCAAAAATGTTTTTGGCCCCCCATGTAACTCTTACAACGACGTCAAAACTCGTAAAATCCCCTCGGGAAGAGTTACATCGATGCCCAAAATTGTTTTAGACCACCGATGTAAGACTTACATGGGCCGTCAAAATTAGTTTTGCCGGTCGATGTAACTCCTACATCGACCCCATTTCTGTGTTTGGGCACCGATGTAAGTCTTACATCCACGTCCTTTTTCTTTCAGACCACTCGGGAAGAGTTACATCGATGTTCCGTTGTGGTTTGCCCCTCGATGTAACTCTTACAACGAGCGTCCGCACCGGAAAAGCCAGAAGGTGGAAACCGCGGCGAGCGTTCCCAAAGGGCAGGGGACATTTGCGGTCTTACTCTGACGATCGCAATCGTTCAACCGGGAGAAAAATTGATCCCGATTGGACTGACCGGTGGCGGTTTAGGAATGAGGATCTTCGCTTAACCCAACACGCGAGAGCTCATGGGATGTAGACTCCAGGCATCACCATTCTGGCTACTTTTTCAGATTGCGACCAAGGAGATGATAATCCTCTGCTGTCCCTTCGGGAATGGGCGGGGAGAATTGTGGGTTGATTTCCTTCCAGAAAAACTCAACGAGAATCGCTCGAATACAGAGTTCTTCCGTCGAGCGGTAAACTTTCCGCCGCCGATAGCCCGGCATCAGTTTTTTTAGGATGAAGTTGAATTCGTATGCGGGTAGCTGGGCGACGACCGTATATTCCCGAACCAAAAGCGCCTGCAGGGCAAGATCCTGGGGCCTTGGCGCAAACTCAGTTCTTTGGTCAAAATGGGGATCGACCTTCAGGACTTCATTTTCTCCGAGATTATCATACCAGTTGCTGGAACCATCATCGTAAAGGTTCACATCGAAAAAACGATCGCCAAATTTTAAGCAGGCGCAGAAAAGATGTGTTTTGCCAAAGAAAGGGTTCATAAGCGGCGACTTGAATCGCGAGCAAGAGTAGCGAAATGTTGATCTCAGTCTACTCGAATCAATTGGTGCTTCGTGCCGTAGGGACGGTCGAAAATAGCTCAGTGTTTCCAGTTCTACTATCTAAACGGCAGTGGAGCGCACGCTCAGGTAAATGACATCAGAAATTCACCTGATGATCGGGGAGATCAAAGGGAATCGAACTACACGGATGATCCGAATCGTCTCTATAACTCGAAGCAATCCAATGACTCAAAGCGAACTAAAGTTGGTTGGTTTGGTGTAAATAGTGAGGACCCCTTTCTTATGGTGTCGCTCTTACAGATCTCTAGAATTTTTTGCAATCGTTTACCTGGGCCTTGCTCGTCGGACTCGCTGCTGCCCAGGGCTTTAACATGGCGGGCTTGCAGCCCTGACCGAATGGCGATGGTTGGTTCCCGAGTGCATTGCAGTTTTAGTCAAGATGCACCGAGCGTCTGCGTCGTGATGTCTTAGGGCTGAAAGCCCGTCATGTGAAAGCCCGGGGAGAAGCGAAGCGAGCCAGAACTATAGAGTCGAGGCCCGCTTTGCGGGCTGGCCCCGGGTAAACGGTTTCAAAAAAATCTCTGAGGCCTGTAGGGCCGACATATCAAGGGGCCCAACGTTTGACCTCAATCCCACACATATCGTTCATCGACCGGTTTGCCGTTCTTTTCACAGAATTGACGATACTCGGCTTGGAAATCCCCGCGGGCGTGGTGTTCTGGTTGGTTGCGGATGTATGTGGAAAACGATTATGGGATTGGACTCAGCGTGCCGGTTCCAAACGCGTCTCTATCAAAAAACCTCCGGGCATTGCCCCTGGATGGATTTGACCCCGTTCATTTCGGTTTAATGTGGCAAAGCAAACCCACCGCACTGACTTCCGCATTCGTGGACGCATTCAAGAGGCGTGCGCAGGCGTTTTCGCAATCTCAGCTTCGTGGTGGCGCATGATTCCTCGGTTAACAATGTCTCAATGTGATCAGCATAAAAACATAAGCTCGTTGTTTAACGCGCCTCAATTTATTCTACTGTCGTGCCTCAACCTCAACCCATTATAGAACCGAGTGCTCCACCCAAGCCGCAGCCGGTCCGGCCACCACTGTCTCCTCCTGATCCGAAACCTGAACCTGATCCATTCAACCCTGATTGGCCAGAGAAGCGGCCCACGCCGCCACCGAAGGCAGAGAAGTTATGAGTAAGGTGCTGATGGAGATTCAAAAGCGGCTCACCCTGAATTGGCTGATTCAAGGTGCCGCTCAGCACGCCGGCATGACATTCCATCATTTGGTAAGGGACGAACTAAACGTCCTCAATCCAAAATTGGTTCGGCTCTATGATCAGTACGCACTGATAAACTTACTTCAGTACTGGCAGCCAGAAGCGAAAATGCTGCTTGGGTCGCCTTCTCGATATTGGAAGCGCGCTACGCAGGAGCGCAGTCATCCATTTTTCAACCATCCGCTGCTCTCACAGTACGGAGGTGTGCTCGCCGAGGAATCCAGACAGCGCGGACTTAGTCGATGTGAAGAAAAGGGCCTCACCAAGCTTCCGATCGCGTTCACGTTCCAAACATTGTTGGTGATAGAACGCTTGCGAGCCATGGAACTTCCTCAGCAAACAAAGTTGGTTCAGCTTGGCAAAAGGACGGCCTCACTGGTTTGGGGAATACCTATGGAGCGGCTCGACGCCGAGTTGGCATCCAAAATCGTGTTGCCTCCGGATCTCCTTCAGGCGCGAAACCTGACAGGGGCCGCGTTCCGGGCAGGCATTGTGGGGCTCGGTGGAGTCGTGCGAAGGGAGGGCAAACTCATTGTAGTCGCAAAAGCGACAAATTGGCAGTTGCTGGCAAAAGAATTGGTCAAAGGTACAGCTGAGTTAATTTGCCTGCATGGGCTGAACCAGCTCGACGATGAAACGTACGAACAGGTGTTGAGAGCTACTGACCGGCTCGATTTAGAACCATGGATGTTGCAATCAGGCGGCGAGTTATGGCGGCGTTTATTGCAATTCGTTCCCAATGGTTGCTCAATCGCCGAAGTGTTAATGCATTTGGCCCGTCTGCCTGCTGGAACTTTAGAATTATTGATCGCCGATGTGATCGAACAACGCAAACACGTCGTCGATTCTTTGGAGAAGTTGGTCAAGGCGTGACCCGATGGGGTGCACGTGAAGGGGCAGTCCTTAGTAATGACACAAACATCTTCGTATTGATGGACTAGTGTAAATACTAAGGACTGCCCCAGGACTGCCCCCTTTTGAAGTATTTAACTCGTTTTTCGCGATGCAGAGAATTTTTGCATGAATTCTGGTTGTAGTGGCAAAGTCGCTATTAGTTCGAAAAGTTCAGCGAGCGCTTTGTGGTCGCGGATACTTCTGTTCATCAAATCAGCAAACGTGAAGTCGAATTGAGAATTGTTGATTGGTGATTCTTTTGAGGCAATGATCAGATTATATGGAGTTAAATAACGAACTCTCAACGCGGCCCGGTCTTCTAGTTGATCTACAACGCCTTTGATTACAGCAGCACCATCATCATACTCTTCTCTGGTCACAAGTTGGCCCTCGAATTCAGCAAACTCTTCGTAAGCGTATCCAAAGGATTGGACCTTTCGCTCAATATCTGTGGCCGTTGCAGGATAAAGTCCTGTCGGCTTATCCGCTGCGCATTCCAAATAAACAAAACTGCGGCGGTAACTACCAGTATTCACAGCTGCAAGCCGATACGGGAGCAACTCTTGGGAATCGAGCAGACACTTGCGTAGACTAAGAATGCGAAACGAATCTATTGAATTGTTGCCCCTTCCACGCCACCACCAAATCGGATCCCACCCGCATACTCCGTATTGGGCGTCCGTGTCGTAAAACTTCAGAGGTGGGGCTAGTAATATGTTCAACCGTTCAATTATGTCAGGAACCTCGGAGAACCACTTCACTTCTCGAACTCCTGGGAATGCCTTTGTAAACCTTTCTTCATGGAAAAAAGCCGTCGTCGAGCGATTTGGAATTCCCACGACCGAGAATTCGTCTACAACAATACCATGGCTTTCTAAGCAGTTTTGCTTTGTTGATTCTTTTGAAGCGGCTTGCGACGGGACCTGCGGCCCGTCGTGGGCGTGGTGAGCAGGGGATTTTAACGCCCCCCGAAGTGCGATAATTCTCTTTCGAATGTGGGTGCATGCAGGAGCCACAGCAGAAGTCCAATTTCCATCCGCACGCTCCCTGTCAAAAGGTAACGGTTCTAAACCCGCTAGATCAGAAGGTAATTTCAATTGATGGCCACCTTGCGGCTTCAAAAGAAAAACTCTATTCCGACCTAATTTTCCCAAAAAAAGACCTGTTTCAAAGACAACATTATCCCGAGCGGACTTGGACCCTGCATGACACGAAGGGTCCAGCGGAGAAAAAACAAGCACCGCAAAATCTGTTTCATCTGCCCGTTGTAGCAAAACCTCAATGGGACAATGAGTAGAGTCAAATTGGTCTTCGTCCCAAACTGTAATTTCTGTTTCACGCCAAAGATTTTCTTGGAGGGCTTTTGCAATGAACAGGTCTTCTCTTGCGCAGCCTATGAAAAGTCGTGGCTTTGCCACGCTCGTTGGAGGTGTATTGGCTGGTAGGCTCATATCTTCGTGATTACAGCGTTGTCTTGTCCGCCGTTCAACTGTTTTTGCCAAGGATCGAGGGCTATCTCGAGCGACGCTTCAAAAACAGAATGAAAAAGTGGTATCACCACGCGGTGATAGGTTCAAAACAGGATGAGTTTGAAATTGCAGGCACAACCATGGCTCCCTCTTCTTGCAGCGATCCCTTGAATGCGACAGTATCTTTGAAATGTTCCGAATCACTTTGAGAAACTACCGGGTGCTTTTCAGACGAAAAGCCGGCGATTATTGAGCTGGATTAGGGATTCACAGCGTTTATCGGTACTAACAATTCGGGAAAGTTCTCCTTAAGGTGGTTTTAAAAAGGGATCAGTCCGGTCAGTCCTTAGTATTGACACTAAATTCTTTCCCTTTTTGACAATGGCATGAGGAAAAGTCAGTTGAACTGAGTGTAAATACTAAGGACTGAACCCTTTCGAAGCACTCCTTGTCAGTTTCCCGCCTTTTTGAGTTAAGGTATTCTTAAGCGGAAGAACTGATTGCTTGAATTGATGGGAACGGAAGATGAGCTGCCAGAACCAGAAATCGTGGTCCATTCTGCGCCAGTTCCCAAGACCGGAGAACTCTCGAGAATTGCCGAAGAAAAGGCTTCCGCCCATGAAAGATTGATCTGCGTTTCCGAACGATTTAGATGCAACTGCAATGGCGTAAATCCTGAAATATCTGCGCGCGCAAGGTAACCGGAAGCCTTGCCACCCGCAGTTGTAAAGTCACCGCCAGCGAACAAATAATTACCTGAGATGGCGAGTGCCAAAACGTTCGTATTCATTCCAGATCCCAAGGAAGTCCAACTATTCCCATCCCAACGCGCGATATAGTTGACGATGATTCCAGCAGAGTTGGTGAAGTTTCCTCCAGCAAAAAGATTGTTACCTGAAATCACTAACGAATTCACATTAGAGCTCAGCCCCGACCCGAGCGCTGACCAATTCGCACCATCCCACCGGGCAACGCGCTGAATCGCAACTCCCCCTGCTATGGTGAAATCGCCCCCGGCGTAAACCATGTTGGTTGAGACGGCGATCGTCCGAACCACAGCGTTCATACCCGAGCCTAACGCCAACCAATTGGTTCCATCCCATTTCGCGATTCGATTAACCGTGCTCCCTCCAGCGTTGGTAAATGCGCCACCGGCATATACGTCATTCCCTTTGGCCGCCAATGCCAATACTGTGCTGTTCATGCCGCTGCCCAAAGCTGACCAGGTTGTCCCATCCCATCGTGCGATACGATTCGCTGGCAAATCTCCTGCCGTCGTGAAGCTCCCGCCCGCGTAAAGAGTGCTACCCGACAATGCCAATGCGTAAGGACTGTTGTTTAGACCCGCTCCCAGTCCGCCCCAATTAGTTCCGTTCCACATCGCGACATATTTTGCTGGATTACCGTCTGCAGTCGTAAAAGTTCCGCCCACATAGATGTTGCTACTGTTTGCCGCCATCGACCAAAGAAGGCTGGAAATAGAGCCCAATGATGACCAATTTGTGCCATCCCACTTTACAACCCCTTGCACAATGTTGGTCCGCGAAGTAATCGTACCCCCCATGTATAAATCGTTTCCTACAGTGGCTAACGTCCTGACGGGACCCAATGATCCTTCTCCTAAACTGGACCATTTGTTTCCATCCCATCTCGCGCAATTTTTTGCTGGAGGTCCACCTGAAGGGCCTTGCTCACCGCCTACATACAGATTCGTTCCAAAGATCGCCAGGGCGTTAACTTGTTGCTTGTATCCCGATCCGACCGCTGACCAACTGTTTCCGGTCCGTTTTGCCAAATGAAAGGGATTAACAAAGTATCCCCCGATATAGATATTCGTGCCGGACGTTGCCAAGGCCAGCACTGAACTGTCGAGTCCGCTGGGATCAAGAAGAGACCAGGAGCCGTTCCAACGGGAAACCCATCCTAAAATGAAGCCTTGGTAGTTCTCGCTGCCTGCCGCGTATAGCCCGCCACCGTTAACACTCAAAGCTTGAACAGGGCCTCTTACAGTGCCGAGCGACGACCAACTAACTCCATTCCATTGCGCGATGTAATTGGCCGATGCGCCGCTGCTTGTCTCGAACGCGCCACCCGCATACAGAACGTTGCCAGAAACAGCAAGAGCATACACAGGTCTTAAATTTGCTCCGACAGACGACCATGCAGTACCATTCCAGCGAGCGACTCCAGTCCCGGGTGATGTGAAGTTCCCTCCCGCATAAACGTTCGTGCCTGTAACAGCCAAAGCATAGACCGGACCGCTTACTCCCAAAGCTAGTGCTGACCAATTTGTTCCGTCCCATTTCGCGATACGGTTCGCAGCGACACCACCTGCGTTTGTAAATATGCCGCCGGCATAAACGTTATTTCCAGAGATTGCGATCGCCTGTACTGGCGCGTTCATTCCTGAACCTAACGCCGACCAGTTCGTGCCGTTCCATTTGGCTATATTACGGCCCACGATCTCGCCAGCTACTGTGAAATTTCCGCCAACGAAAAGATTACCGGCGCCGTCTGTAGCGGTAGCATATACGACTCCATCCGTGCCTGGAATTCCGGCTAGCGACGTCCAGTTCGCATCGGTGAATGATGTTGCCTTGGCCGGGAGTGCTTGAATGAGAATCGAAAACAAAATTATAACGCTGAAGCCAGCGCACCGGATTTTACAGTTTGGTTGCATGCAGTGCCTTTGGATAGCCTAGATTATGTATTGATGTAACTAGAAAAAAAGGCCTTTTTCTACCGTCTGGCTAGTGTAGTGTCCTGTAAATCATTTACATAATTGTAAAAACTGCCAAACTCGGGCTATGGCTCGCAACGCTCCTGCTGTTGAACTCACCCAAACACAACGATCTGAACTGCAACGTTTGATTCGCG
>JACDHS010000074.1 GCA_013820875.1 Verrucomicrobiota bacterium
CAGGTCTTAAAAAGAGCGTCTCACGAAAAAGATGCTCCAAACAGGTCTTGAAAACACCATCTCACGAAACTTTTGCACTTTTTAAGCCTTAAAAAGAGCGTGTTACGAAAAAGTTGGAGATTTTAAGCCCCAAAGTGAGCAAGCATCGCGAAGATCGCACTCTCTGGAAGACCAAAACAGGTCACAATTTGTAAGATCCTCGTTCAAATTTTTCGGGAGATCCTGTCACGAAAGTTTCCCTCTTTTAAACTCTCGGCGGAAGCCCATCACGAGAAGTTTGGTGTTCTGAAGAGATTGGAGGACCACCATTCGTGAAAGATCATCTCGGGGGGGCCGGATTTCGCATTCCACCGAAAACAGGCGAGGAACCCTTCTCCCGGGCGTAAATAGAAGAAAATCAGCACTTTACGCGAGGGGTGAAGTCAAAACCTCGATTGCGCAAGGGACACATCCGGGGTTAATTCTAACGATCTTCACTGAGGGGTGAAGTCAAAACAGTCAGCGCACAAGCCGACGTTCAACATTGATTCTAACGATCTTCGGAGCGCGGCGTAACCGCAGGGCGGTTCGTGATTTCTAGAGTTCTGGTTTGTGCGAAGCATCAGCCGCAGCGGCCAGGGCTGAAAGCATAGCTTCAGGACTACCAACGTTGATCGCATTGCCTTACGCGTTGCGGCTGATGCTTCGCACAGCCGCGCTCCGTTCCTACGCCAATCTCACCCGCTTTTAATCACGCCCGGAATCCCTCACCAACTCCAGCGATTTACTTTCATCGGTTCCACTGATAGAACTCGCGCCGTGTTGAACGACTCACAAATCTGGAAATCGCTCGGTTCGGGGAAGCGGCTCACTTTGATTGCTGGTCCTTGTGTGATTGAGAACGAAAAGCTTTGCCTGAAAATTGCTGAATCCTTGAAGAAAACTTCGGCAAAGCTCGGCATTAACTACATTTTTAAAGCGAGCTACGATAAAGCCAATCGTTCCTCAGGAAGTTCGTTCCGTGGTCCGGGGATGGATGAAGGATTGAAAGTGCTTGCGAAAATCCGCAGCGAATTCGACCTGCCGGTGCTCACGGACGTCCATACCGAAGAACAGACCAGGGCTGCTGCCGAGGTGGCCGATGTGTTGCAGATACCCGCGTTTCTTTGTCGTCAAACTGATTTAATCGAGGCCGCCATTCGCACCGGAAAAATCGTAAACATCAAAAAAGGTCAGTTCCTCGCGCCAAATGACATGGCGCAGGTTGTGAAAAAGGCCGAGCAGTCCGGGGGAAAGAAAATTGTTCTGACGGAGCGCGGCACCACTTTTGGCTACAATAACCTGGTGGCGGATATGCGTTCCATTCCGATTCTCAGCCGGTTTGGCTATCCAGTGATTTTTGATGCCACTCATTCCGTTCAACTTCCCGGCGGAGCAGGGGATCGTTCCAGCGGCCAACGCGAGTTTGCGCCTGTTTTGGCGCGATGCGCGATTGTTGCCGGTGCGGACGGACTTTTCATCGAGACGCATCCGGAACCAGAGAAGGCGTTGAGCGATGGGCCGAACATGATCCCACTCGCTGAAATGCCGAAGCTCCTGGCGGGTTTTCTAAAACTTTTTGCCGCCCGCTGATGCCTGTTACCAAAAAGACGAATCAGTCGGGTTCTCGTATCAGCCCGGCTCTCCGCAAGAAACTGGCGGGAGTAAAACTGTTGTTATGTGATGTGGACGGTGTTCTCACGGATGCCACCGTGTTCGTGAGCGAAGGTTCCGAGACCAAGCAGTTCCACATTCAGGATGGCCTGGGGCAGATTTTGCTCCAGAAAGGCGGCATCAAAGTAGGTTGGATTTCGAACCGTCCTTCGCCCGTGACGGAAAAGCGTGGCCGCGAGTTGAAGGTCGATTTTCTTTTCCAGGGCAAGACCAGCAAAGTGGCTGCGGCTGAACAAATCCTTGAACAAGTTGGTCTGACCTTTGCTCAGGTTTGTTACGCGGGCGATGACATCGTTGATGTTGGCGTGATGAAACGGGCTGGCGTGGCAATCGCTGTAATCAACGCGGTGGCTGAAGCGAAGGAAGTGGCCGATTACGTGACCGAAAAGCACGGGGGCAAAGGCGCCATCCGCGAAATTGCCGAGCTTATTTTGAAGGCGCAGAATAAATGGACGTCGGTAATTAGCGACTACGTGGATAAATAAACATCTGGATGAATTTTAAATTCTTAAAAGTTGCACCATTCGTCATTGGACTTTTGCTGATTGGAAGCGGGCTGATGCAGTCGCAGATTCCGGATAACGTCAGTGCCAAAGGAGTTAACCTTCAGTACTTCGATCGGACACAGTTGAAAGCTCACTTCGTGGCAGAAGCGGCTGATCCTGTTCCGGGTGGTCACATTTTCGCCAAAGAATTCCAGATGTTTACGTTCGGGACCGGTGGAGCGGAGGACATTGAAGTGATTCTCAAAGCGCCGGAATGCTTTTTTGACTATGACGAAAAGCGCGCATGGTCTGACGGCAGACTCAAGGCGTTCAATGCATCAACCAATTATGTGATTGAGGGTGAAGGCTTCGTTTTTCAACGGACCAAAATCGGCGCCACCCTGGAGGTATCAAACAAAGTTCACACGACGATACATCGCGAGGCGATTACGGAGCGAGGAACCATTGCGCCACCGGTTCACATTTATTCAGATCATCTCCATTTCGTTTCGATAGAAGCTGAAGGCCCTGAAAAACGGATCGCCAATTACAAAAGGAACGTCCGGGTGGACGATCATGAAATGCTGTTAACTTCTGGCGCATTGCGTGTGGCGATTCCGGGCGGCACAAACCAGGTGCGAAACATTGTGGCGCGCGAAAACGTGAGGATCCGCAGCAAGGTGGATAATAGCCAGGCCACCGGTGACTATGCTTTTTATTCCAGCAATCCGACCAACGAAACTATCATTCTTTCCGGCAATCCAGTCTGGAGTGATGCGCAGAATGAAGGACGCGCGCAGCAGTTCATTTTTGATCGGAAAAACAAGATCGTTTATGGACTGACCAATGCAGAGCTAAAGATGCCGCGCAGTTCGATGGCCTCTGCTGATTTGATTCAATCTGACACTAATGACAGGAAAGTTGTGGACACCAATGAGTTCGTGCTGGTCACAGCGGATTTTTTTCAGATTGCTTTGGTGACCACGAACCGGCCTTTCCGCCGGTTGATCGCAAGAACGAATGTCGTGATTACCAGTCTCGCCGATCAGACGCGCGCCACGGCGAAGACTGCGGTGTTCAATGATGCTACCGGCGTTCTCAATCTGAGGGGGGATGCAGTCTGGCAAAGCGACCAGACGATCGCCAGGGGAGATCTGCTGATCCTGAATCGCACCAACCGCACCTTCCAGGCGGAGCGCAACGCCTCGTTGAAACTGCCGGCGAATAATACGACGAACCAGTTCATCCTGATTTCTTCCGAGAAATATTTACTGCAAACGAACGTGGCGAATTTCGAGGGAGGAGTGAGTGCTGAATTTCTTGATGGCAAAGCGCCGAGTCTGTTGACGTGCAAAACACTCGAAATTGTGATGCGCAGCAACCAGGTGGAAACCATCATCGCCAAAGGAAACGTGGGACTCACGCAAACGGTGTCGGAAGGGCACAGTCGTAGTTTACTTTGCGAAGAGATGACCATCCAACGTTCGATTGAGACCGGCGCCATTCGAACGCTGTTCGCTGAACGCCAGGTTTCGCTCATTGAGAAGGATCCGAAATCGGACAGGAAACTTACCGCAGATTTCGTGACGATGAACTTTGGCAAAACAAACCAGTTGGACAGCTTGTTGGCGGAAAGCAACGTCCGGATCGACCAGGGAGCCAGTTGGTCAACCGGACAACGCGCCCTTTACCTTGTGAAAGAAGGTTTTGAACTTTTTGAGATCACCGGACAACCTTTGGCGCGCAAAAGCGAAACCACTTCTGATGGGAAAACGAGCAGCTATTGGATCAAGGAAGCTGACGTGTTGCGTTGGAATCCGAAGAGCGGCGAGTTCAGCGCGGAGGGGCCCTTTGTGATTGAATGATCCGGGTCCGGAAGCAAGCAAATGTATGGAACCACTTTTAAAAACCGACAAGCTAGTTAAAGAATATCGCGGGCGGCGCGTTGTGAATGGGGTTTCAATTCACGTTGCTGCTGGTGAGATTGTCGGTTTGCTGGGGCCGAACGGGGCAGGGAAGACGACGACCTTCAGCATGGTCGTCGGAGTTGTGAAACCAGACGATGGAGAGGTTAAATTCCTGGAACATAAAATCACCAATCTGCCGATGCACAAGCGTTCGCGATTGGGGATTGGTTACCTCACACAAGAGCCTTCGGTCTTCCGAAAACTGACGGTTGAACAGAATATTTTAGCCATCCTGGAGACGTGCGACATCAGCGGTGAAGAACGCCGGGTCCGCTTGAAATATCTTCTCGATGAACTTGATCTTGCGCGTTTAGCGAAAAGCAAAGCTTACACTTTGAGTGGTGGCGAGAAGCGCCGCCTGGAAATCACCCGCGCACTTGTGACCAGTCCGAAGCTGCTTTTGCTGGACGAACCATTCAGCGGGATTGATCCGATCGCGGTTTATGAGGTGCAGAAGATTGTGCGGCGTTTGAAAGAGCGTGGTTTGGGGATTTTGATAACCGACCATAATGTCCGCGAAACACTAAAGCTGGTGGATCGCGCTTATTTAATCCATAAAGGGGAAGTGGTTTATGAAGGTCCGGCTGATCAACTGGTGAACGATCCCAAGGCGCGGGAGATTTATCTGGGGCCGGAATTTAATATGTGAGTGATTGAGCGTTGAATTGTTACATGGTTGCATAGGAACTTGAAGCCTGACCCATGCACCCATGCAACCATTTAACAAATAGGCATGCTACGCGACACCATCACGGTTGAAAGATTTTACACCGAACAAGCCGGCGCCCTGGAACTGAAGTTGGTCGCCGGTGCGGCTGGTTTGAAGCGGATCATTCGCGAACCCACCGTGAACCGTCCGGGACTGGCCCTGGCCGGTTTCACCCGGTACTTCGCCAGCAAAAGGGTTCAAGTCATTGGGAATGCCGAAGCTACCTTCTTGAAGTCTCTTCCTCCTGAAGTGCGGCAAACGCGTTACGAGGATCTCTTCTCCTACAAAATTCCGTGCGTGGTGTACTCGCGTGACATCCAACCGGACAGATTGTTGCTCAGAACTGCGGAAGAAGCGGCGGTGCCAGTTTTTGTCTGTCCGTTCATCACAATGAGGTTCATCAACCTTGCGACGCTCGCGCTGGAATTGCTATTTGCGCCGCGAGGAACCGACATTGGCAGCATGGTGGATATTTTGGGTGTCGGCGTGATTGTCCGCGGAGAGAGCGGCATCGGCAAAAGTGAAACGGTTCTGGCGTTGATCGATCGCGGCTACAGCCTGGTTTCCGACGATATAACGCGCGTCACCTTGATCGACGGGCGTGAAATTGTTGGCACAAGCGCCGAGTTGACCCGGAATCACATGGAAGTGCGCGGCATCGGCATCATTAATGTGGCAGCGATGTTTGGTGTTAAAAGTATTCGCGCGGAGAAAAGAGTCGATCTGGTGGTCAGTTTGAGATCATGGAACGAAGTTCCGGATGTGGATCGATTGGGGATGGAAGAGGAATACGTGAAGATTCTAGGAGTGGACGTTCCTCATATCACCATTCCAGTCCGGCCCGGACGGGATTTGGCGCGTTTGATTGAAGTGGCGGCGTTCCAAACGAAATTGAAACAATCCGGTTACAATGCGGCCAGAGAGCTGAACGAACGGTTGATCGCCCAGATGACCGGTAATAATCACTTGTAATTTCAGAGTTTAAAAATACTTTATCGCGCCTAACTCGATGAGCGTTGCCAAGAAACCAGGGAAAAAGGAAAGCCAACGTGTATTGACTGTCCAAAATAAATTGGGCATTCATGCCCGACCTGCTGCCATGTTCGTGAAGACCGCGAACCGTTTTGATTGCGACATTTTCGTTGAGAAAGACGATGAGAAAGTAAACGGCAAGAGCATCATGGGCTTGATGATGCTGGCTGCTGGTCCGGGAACGAAATTGACCATTTACACCGAAGGTGAAGATGGCACTGCTGCCCTGGATGAAATCGAAGCGCTTCTCAAACGGAAATTCGACGAAGATTGATTTTGCTTCCAAGCCTGTCTCACCCCGCTCCATCGGTGCTGCTTTTTGAACCTTGCACTTTCCCTTGCGCTCCTTAGCTTTGCCCCATGTCTGCGACTGACTTCGATGTGAAATATGTGGCCAACCTCGCGCGAGTGGCCCTCACACCTGCTGAAGAAGAAAAGCTCGGTTCCCAAATCAACAGCATCCTTGGCTATATCGAAAAGTTGAAAGAGCTCGATGTCACCAACGTCGAACCGACCGCCCACGCCGTTCCATTGATCAATGTTGTGCGGCCGGATGAAATCCGTCCCGGTTTAGACAATGAAGAAGCTCTGCGGAACGCGCCCTCCAAGGCGAATGGTCTCTTCGTGGTTCCTAAAATTGTTGAATAGGAGACTGGATCCAATCAGATCGATTCCTTTGCCCCTCGTCGTTTAAGAAAAACATGCTTAATCAACTCACCATTTCCGAACTCACAGCAAAACTAGGCAACCGCGAAGTTTCCGCGAGGGAAGCGATGCAAGCCTGCCTCGGACAAGTCAGCCGAGTGGATGGCGAACTGCACGCTTTCATCAGTCACGATGACAACGATGCCCTCGCCCAGGCCGACGCTGCAGATAAAGAAATTTCCAACGGGACAACCCATTCGCAGAAGCCGCTGCTTGGGGTGCCCATCGCCGTCAAAGATGTCCTCTCGGTAAAGGGCCAGCCGCTCAACTGTTGCTCAAAAATTCTCGGCAAATTCATTTCGCCTTATGACGCGACGGTGGTGGAAAGGTTAAAAGCTGCGGGAGCCATCGTGTTTGGTCGTCTGAACATGGACGAATTTGCCATGGGCAGTTCCACCGAGAACTCCGCCTTTGGTGTCACGAAGAATCCCTGGGACAAAACCCGGATTCCCGGAGGTTCCTCAGGAGGTTCTGCCGCTGCTGTCGCTGCCGATGAATGCCTTGCTTCAATCGGCTCTGATACGGGTGGTTCCATTCGCCAGCCCGCCGCGCTCTGCGGGTGTGTTGGGTTGAAACCAACCTACGGACGCGTCTCCCGCTACGGATTGGTCGCTTTTGCATCTTCCCTCGATCAGATCGGTCCGTTCACAAAAGACGTGCGGGATTCTGCAACCGTTCTCGAAGCCATCAGCGGATTGGATCCGCGCGATTCCACCAGTGTTCCGCAGCCGGTGCCGAAATATTCTTCTGCTTTGAACGGTGAAATCAAAGGGCTGAAACTCGGATTGCCCAAGGAATACATGATCGGCGGGATGGACCCGGAAGTGAAGCAAGCGGTGGATGCTGCTGTGAAGCAGCTCGAAAAAATGGGCGCTGAAATCGTCGAGATTTCCCTGCCTCATACTGATTATGCGGCGGCGACCTACTACATCATCGCGCCTGCCGAAGCCTCAGCCAACCTTGCGCGTTTTGACGGCATTCGTTACTGCGACCGCGTTGAAGGTGGCGATCTCGCTGATCTCTACATGAAGACGCGGGGCGCCGGTTTCGGTCCGGAAGTGAAGCGTCGCATTATCCTGGGAACCTACGTTTTGAGCAGCGGTTATTACGATGCTTATTACCTGCGCGCGCAGAAAGTCCGCACGCTGATCCGCCAGGACTTTCTCAATGCCTTTGAAAAGGTGGATGCCGTTATTACGCCTACCACTCCGACCCCGGCGTTCAAGATCGGTGAAAAATCGGATGATCCGTTGCAGATGTATCTTTCTGATATTTTCACCATTTCATGCAATCTGGCAGGTATCCCGGGCATCAGCATTCCTTGTGGTTTTACCGCGAATCCAAAGCTTCCAATAGGACTGCAACTACTTGGGAAACCATTCGGAGAAGAAACGATTCTTAAGATCGCGCATGCCTACGAGCAAAGCACGGACTGGCACAAGCAAAAGCCTGCGTTGTAATTGGCGGAAATTTGTTAGTGGCGTTCGAAGGACGTCAATTGTTTAAGAGCTGCGTTTGATTCGGCCGGACTTCTTTTTCTTCCATTTCAGAAGCATCTTATTGCCGAAGTTAACCACCTCCTCGAAATCATCGAGAGTTGAGACGGCTTTCAACTTGTCCAGGAACTCAGTCTGTTTGCTGAGGTGTTGCCATTCCTCCTGGTTGAAACACAACTGCATGAGTTTTTCTTCTTTGGTTGCCATACGACAAAAAAAACCGAGCCCGAGTAAAACAAGTCCGCCCTTAAAAAGCTATAGGGAAAATGCGTAGTGCGGCGGAAATTGGCGGAAATTGGGTATGATTGAAACCATGTGGCCGGAGCGCGGCTGTGCTCGGAGAGTCAGCCGCAGCGCGTACGGAGAACGAGCAATCGTTGGAAGTCCTTGCAGCCTTGAGTGTTGCGGCTGATGCTTCGCGCAAGACAGAACTATAGAAACAACGAGATGCTCTGCGGTGACGCCGCGCTCCGCTCCTACGCCAATCTCACCCGGTGCGAAATCTTTTCAGGCAGAAGATTAATGGAAATGTATAAATAAAAACCGCGCGTGCTTTGATGGCGCGCGCGGCTGAAGTCAGAATTTAAGCAAATTATTTCAAAGCCCGCAAATACCAGCCCGGATCTGACACTTTGTTGATCAGTTCAGCGCGGTTAAAAGCTGTTCCTTCGAAAAACCAGACCATCAATCTGCCATTATCTTGTTGGAAAACGATATCTGTGTGTCCATCGCCGTCCATGTCTCTTGCTCCCACAACGTGCCAGCCGGGTTTGGGTGCCAGCCCATCTCTTAAACCTATTGATCCCGTTCTTGTCTCTCCATCCATTAACCAGACAGCAACCTTTCCTGTGGTATGCTGAAAAATTATGTCCGATGAATTGTTGCCATCAAGATCAGCGACGGCAACAACGCGCCAGCTTGATCCTACGGTATACGCCAGCGTGGCGTTTGAATCGTAAGTGGTTCCGTTCATGTACCAGATGTGCAGTTTTCCTTTGGTTTTGTTCTGCCAGAGAAGATCAGGACTGTTGTCGCTATTGAAATCACCCACAGCCGCCAATCGCCATAGCGATGACAAGGCAAACCCATCGCGTATCGCCACGCTGCCGATCCTGTGATTTCCATCCATCAGCCAAAGAGCTGCTTTGCCGTTCAGTCCGCGAAACAGCAGATCCTTGGAGCCGTTGTTGTCGAAATCTCCGGTTCCAGCCACGCGCCAATTGGATCCCAAAGCGACTTCATTGTTCAGCATGGCAGCGGCGACCTGTTCTGTATGTTGCATGAACCAGACGGCGAGTTGGCCGTTGGTTTTTTGAAGGATGAAATCACCTGTGTTGTTGAACAGGGCGATGGCGGATTTGTTGCCGTTCATCGTGACGTGAATTTGATTTGAAAGAGACGAGACAGAACCTGTCCATGCCGCGAACACGTTTGTTCCCTGATTTTCTGCCGTTAGAGTAACAACTGTTCCGGGGGAATAGCCCTCTGTATAATACACAGGCGAACTCCAAGACAGATTCGGGTGCGACGATGGCGATGGCGAAGCTGAAACCGAACCGGCGTCAATTGGACTGGCATTCGTCCAGAGGAGGTAGTATGCGATTGGTTGTTGGTAGTGCCACGACCCACCGATTGAAATTCTTATCGTTGATGCACTTGCTGAACAAAAAGCAACGGTGCCAACACACAACATCAGCGCTAGCAAGCGAAGCCAATATTTAGACGCCCCAGTAAGAGAACGGAATCGAAACACAATGGACCATAGCCAAAATCGGAAGAATGTTGCAAGGGATTGTCACCGTCAGAATTCTTCGTAGAACTACGAGGTCGTGGCTTGTTGAAAAGCCGCAATTCGACGGTTTCCGTCCGCCACATCTTCGCGTGTCATTTTCAATGCGACCAGTGAACAGGAGTCAGCGGCGCCGAGATAGCCCTGCGCTGCGGAGAGATGAAACCATTTGTAAGCTTCGATCATGGATTCAGTGGCATCAGCGGACACGGCATTGAAGCTGGACCGTTGGAGGTTCATTCCGAGTTGATGTTGGGCGGCGGCGTTGCCCTGGGCGGCAGCCTTGCGAAACCACAGGGCAGCTTCTGTGGTATCGCGGACGAAGCCCTGGCCCATGGCATGCATCATGCCGAGATTATATTGCGCTAGCGCGTTGCCTTGCTCCGCTTGCTTTGCATACGAATGTGCCGCTTGCAGGTAATCGGAACCTTCAACGCTCCCATCGGCCACCTTGGTGAGAAAGTTGCGCTGCGCTTCGAATTCTTCGCTGGTTACATTGGGATCCGGTTCGAGAGAGTCAGAAGGCTGTGAAAGCGAAGAATTCATTACCGTCACGGTAAGCTGTATTCCAACGAACGCGAATTTACTTTTGCGCATTTGTCGGGTGTCACTGTAGCGCATCATCGCCACTCGTGCTTGGGATATTTCCGCTGCATCTCGGATTTAACTTTCGGGTAATGCTCGCGCCAAAAGCCGGCGAGATCCTGCGTGATCTGAACCGGGCGCATGTTGGGCGCTAAAATATGCACGAGCACCGGGATACGATTCATTGCGATTTTCGGTGTTTGTTCCACTCCAAACAATTCCTGGATGCGAAGCGAGATGTAAGGATTGCCTTCCGCAGTGTAAACCACCTTTGGCGTCTTGCCATTCGTGAGGGTCAGACGTTCCGGCGCATATTTATCGAGCGTCTCTTGCTGCGCGTGGGAGAGCCAGGATTTGACGGTCGTTTTGACGTCGCGATCCTTGATGTCCTTGGAAGACATTGCGCCGTGACAAATCTGTTCGATCAAAGCTTTGCGATCTTCATCGGCGATGGGCGGCAATTCAAAGTCCGGGCACCATCGGCTTAATGAATTCAACCGGAGAATCCATTGTTCCACACTGTTGTCCCAATGGTTCAAGGTAAGTCTTCCGGCGACAACTTGTTCTGCGAGCAGACGCGCAGCAGCATCGGCGGGAGGCGGTTCCACCCGTTTCGAAGACAACGCGAGTTGGCGAAAATAAATCATTTCAGCCGCGTAAACCCGTTTGGTCGCTTCATCGTAGGTAACACTCGAAGTGGTGGTGAAATCTTCCGGGTAAAATTGTTGCAACCACTCCAGTTCAATCGCGGTGGCGAGTGACAAAATCGTGTTGATCGTTTTATCGCGACCTTCCACTTCGCGGACTTCGGCGGCGACAAACAACTGGCTCCGTTGCACCACACTTTCGCGGGCAAGAACACCGGTGCGTTTGTGGACCAGTTCGCAACGCAATGTGCCTTCGTCGAGACGTTTGGCGACCCGATCCGAAAAGCCGATCAAAAGACATTTCTGCAATGCTTCGTCCGCCACTTCGGAAGGTTTGATGTTTAAACCCTCCTTGTCCGCGATTTGCAAAAACTGCTGATACAGTGGCCCGACCTGGCGCGCCGTGAGCGCGTGGATTCCCACTTTGCGACAGGCATCCAGGTTGAAATTATTCTGCGCCGCATAATTCCACGCGCGCATAATGATCCAGAAGTCCGACGGGGCGCGATCGCCGAAAAGTGTTTCGCGAAAGTCGTCCACCTGTTTACCGGGATTCCGAATAAGCAGGTCGCGTCCCTGGGTGAGCGCGGCCACCAGGCACGCATGGTAAACGCAACCAAACTCCTGCGCCGCGAGCAACATCCGCGCGTAACGTGGATGCGCCGGGAACGCCAGCATCGTGCGGCCGATCTCAGTAATGCGCCCCGCATGATCGAGTCCGCCCAGATCCATCAGCAACGTTTCGGCGTCGTGCAGGCTTTGTTCATTGGGCGGTTCGAGCCAGCGGAATTTTCGCAAATCCTCCACGTCAGCCGCTTTCAACGTGAGAACCACCTCTGACAAATCGAGCCGTTTGATTTCCGGCAACTCCTGCGGGGCACGTTCGAAATGTTCCTGCGACGACCAAAGTCGCATGCAACGTCCGGGAGCGGTTCGACCGGCGCGACCGGTCCGTTGATCGGCGGAGGCGCGGCTGATCTTATCAATCAGCAACGTGTTGATACCGCGATTGGCATCGTAGCGCGGAATGCGAGCGAGCCCGCTATCAATCACGAGTCGGACACCGGGGATGGTCAACGACGTTTCGGCAACGTTGGTTGAGACAACCACTTTCGGACGTTCATAGCCCGCGACGGCTGCGTCCTGGTCGCGCGGCGAAAGTTCGCCGTGCAGCGGCAACAACATGAACCCACGCGACTCCGGCACATTGCGAATCGCTTCGATCGTCTGGCTGATTTCATAACTGCCCGGCATGAACACCAGCACATCGCCCGTTTCGCCGGAGCGAACAAATTCTGAAAACGCGTCCGCCGCGAGTTCCCAGGGTGGGGGAGGAAAGTTACCCAACTTGCGTGGCAGATAATCCACCGTCACCGGAAACGTGCGTCCCTGCGAAGCCAGCACAGAGCAGGGGAAGAGGTAATCTTCGAGCGCACCGGCATCGAGCGTTGCCGACATGACGATGATGAGGAGATCGGGCCGTTCCTTTTCCTGGAGATCCAGCGCACGGGCGAGGGTAATGTCGCCATAAAGATGGCGTTCATGAAATTCATCAAAGATCAGCGCCTGGATGCCGCGCAGTTTGCGATCGTTGATCATCTGGCGCAGGAGAATGCCCTCCGTGACAAATTTTATTTTCGTCTCCGCGTTGCTGATATTCTCAAAGCGGATTTGATAACCGACTTTGCGTCCCAGTTCACAACCTTGTTCCTGCGCCACCCGCGACGCCAGCATCCGGGTAGCAAGACGGCGCGGTTGCAAAATGACGGCCTGTCCGTTCTCGAGAAAACCATGTTTCAAGAGCATCTGCGGAACCTGCGTGGATTTCCCGGACCCGGTCGGCGCCTGGAGGACGAGTCGGCGACAGGCCTTCAACCGCGAGACCAGTTCCTCTTCAATTTCGTAGATGGGCAGTGCATCAGCCATTGTTGTGGGGCCAAATAAACTAGCAGAAACAAAATGCAGCAAATGGAATCGGTCGGGGAATTTACGATTGGGGATTTAATTGACGCGCGTACAAGAAATACGTCTCCCTTTACTGGAAATATAGACAATTTCCGGTGAAATGCCCATCGTTATCGGGCAGTGCAGTTGATCTATTATATCTTTTCGGGTCAACCAATGCTCATTTCAGAACTTTCTCAAACACGGCAACTGAATAGTCGCCAAGTTAATTTATTTGTTCAATATTTCGGCAGCACGATGGCTATATTGGAAAAACTGAAGATTACGAATTTCAAATCGTTTCGAGAACAAACTCTCGAATTAGGTCGGTTGAACGTGTTTATCGGCGCTAATGGAGCAGAAATATCCAATTTGATTGGGGCGTTTCGATTCTTACGTGAGATCGTAAATCAAAATCTTGCTGGCTATACAGAGGAAAAGGGGAGAGCAATGATTCATTGCTGTATTTCGGCAGAAAACGTTCTCCTGAAATGGCTTTCCGGTTGGAATTTGGCGAGGGTGACACAGCCAACGGCTATTCGATCCAACTTCGGGGAACAGATGACGACAGTTTGATGATCGGGAACACCAAGGTTGTTCTTGGTTTTTCTAATCCGTGTTCATTCGTGGTTATAAAATAACTTTCTATGTTAGAAATTCCTAAAGCGTACGAACCGCAAGCGGTTGAAGCAAAGTGGTATCAATTTTGGTTGGACGAAAAATGTTTCGTCGCCAATGAGAAATCTTCCAAGCCGGCATATTCCATCGTCATCCCGCCGCCGAATGTCACGGGCATGCTCCACATGGGGCATGTGCTGAACAATACGATCCAGGACATTCTGAGCCGCAAGGCGCGGATGGACGGCAAGGAAGTCCTTTGGCTTCCGGGGACCGATCATGCAGGGATCGCCACCCAGGTGCAGGTTGAAAAGGCGCTGAAGAAGGAAGAGAAAAAAACCAAGTATGACCTCGGCCGCGAAGAGTTTTTGAAACGGGTTTGGGCCTGGAAAGAAAAGCACGGCGGCATCATTATCAATCAGCTCAAGAAGCTCGGTTGCTCCTGCGATTGGACCCGTGAACGTTTCACGATGGACGCGGAATATTCTCGCTGCGTCCAAAAGGTGTTCGTTGAGCTTTATAAGAAGGGATTGATCTATCGCGGTAAACGAATGGTGAACTGGTGCCCGGTTTCTCAAACGGCGCTTTCGGATGAAGAAGTGGAAATGAAACCGCAGAAAGGTTTCATGTATCACTTCAAAGTGCAGGTGGCCGAAGATCCGGATACCTGGCTGACAATTGCCACCACCCGGCCGGAAACAATTCCCGGCGACACAGCCGTCGCGGTTAACCCCAAGGACCCGCGCTACGCGCATCTCATCGGCAAGAACATCATTCGTCCGTTGCCGATTCATCTGCCGCACGCGGAGCGACTCATCCCGATCATTGGCGATGACCATGTGGATTTTGAATTCGGCACCGGCGTCCTGAAAGTGACTCCGGCGCATGACAAGGCAGACTTCGAAATCGGCGCGCGTCATAAGCTTCCAATCATTGACATC
This sequence comes from Verrucomicrobiota bacterium, assembly GCA_013820875.1. Taxonomy (GTDB): domain Bacteria; phylum Verrucomicrobiota; class Verrucomicrobiia; order Limisphaerales; family JACDHS01; genus JACDHS01. Next base: position 14,611 of record JACDHS010000074.1, read on the forward strand.
ATGAACTCCAACGGAACGATGAACGATTTAGCGGGTGAAAGTCTCGCTGGATTGGATCGTTTTGAAGCGCGCAAAGTGGCGGTGGAGCGTCTGAAAGAGTTGGAAGTGCTGGTTGAAGAAAAGCCTTACGAAAACAACGTCGGTTACAGTCAACGCGCCGATGTACCGATTGAGCCGCGGCTCAGCGAGCAATGGTTTCTTAAATATCCAAGCGTCGAACCATCCAAAGCCTGTGTCTTGCAGGAGAGCGATCTCCCCGGTCCGGGTAGAACAGGCTACCAGCCTGTTGCAGTTGGCAACCTGCCGACTGCTTCTTCGGCGACTGGCGAACCGAACGCGTCGGAACCGTCAGGCAGGTTGCCTGACGGGACGGGCAAGTTGCCCGTTCCACCCGGCAGGATGCAGTTTCATCCGCAGCGTTGGGCGAAAACTTACGATCATTGGCTGACGAATATCCAGGACTGGTGCATCAGCCGGCAGTTGTGGTGGGGGCATCGGGTGCCGGTGTGGTATCGCGGCGCAGAAGTGTATTGCGGGGTGGAAAGTCCCGAAGGCGAAGGTTGGAACCAGGATCCCGACGTCCTCGACACCTGGTTCAGTTCCTGGCTTTGGCCGTTCGCCACGATGGGGTGGCCCGAACAGACAGACACGCTGAAGAAGTTTTATCCAACAACTGATCTGGTGACCGGTCCGGACATTATTTTCTTCTGGGTCGCCCGCATGATCATGGCGGGATATGAGTTCATGGGGGATCTGCCATTCCAGAACGTTTATTTCACCGGGATCATCCGTGACAAACAGGGTCGCAAGATGTCGAAGACGCTCGGCAATTCGCCGGATCCCCTCGATCTTATCGCGAGATTTGGCGCTGACGCTTTGCGTTTCGGCACAATGCGCAGTGCGCCGCTCGGACAAGATGTTTTGTTTGATGAGAAGGATGTCGAACTTGGCCGTAACTTTTGTAACAAGCTTTGGAATGCCTGCCGGTTCCGCCAGATGCAGGGCGGCGACGTCGAAGGCGAGATCAATCCAGCGCTTCTCACGAGCGATGATAAATGGATTTTGCTTCGCCTCGATCAGGCGATTAGCGAAGTCACGACAGCATTCGAAGAATACAAATTCAGCGATGCCACCGCTGCGCTTTATCGTTTCTTCTGGAGCGAGTTCTGTGATTGGTATTTAGAAGCAAGCAAAGCTGTATTTTACGGCGAAGATGCCACGCAAAAAGCCAACACGCTCGCCGTCATCGATTTCATTCTTTCGCATACACTGCGTTTATTCCATCCGTTCCTGCCGTTCATCACCGAGGAGCTCTGGCACGGCATGGGTTTCAACCAGGATTTGCCGGAAGAGCAGGGGGGTAAAACGTTGATGTTCGCGAACTGGCCGAAACCGTTTGATGACGATTTCAAATTGCACTACGTGCTGGATGAATCCGACGAACGTTTTGTGAATGAGAAATATGAACTCGTGACCTTGGGACGAAACCTCCGTCGCGAAGGAAATATTCAGTCGAGCAAACGGGTTAACTTTGTTTTCAAACCAGCTAGTGAACTGATGCCGCTTGAAGCTGAAGTGCTGCGAATCCTGCTGAACTCAGAAGAGCTTTGCATCGATCCAAACTACGTTCCGAAAAAGGGAACTCCAACAGCGCTATCTCCACTGGGAGAACTCTATCTGCCGCTGGAAGGTTTGATTGATGTGGATGCCGAAAAGGGTCGTCTCACCAAAGAACAGGAAAAGATTGAAAGTGAGATCGAGAAAGTTCAGCAGAAGTTGAACAACCCGAACTTCACCGGAAAAGTTCCGCCTGCCGTGCTCGAAGAGCACAAGAAGCGTCTCGATGAGTGGGTCGCCAAACTCGCAAAAGTGAAATCGGCTTTGGAAGCATTGGCTGCATAGAGAACTCGGACGGAGCGCGGCTGTGTCCGAAGGATCAGCCGCAGCAGCCAAGGGCATAACTATAGAGCGCAATTTTGTAGATCGGTCGAAGAACCCGCGTGCTGCGGCTGGTCTGCGACACAGCCGCGCTCCGATGTTTTGATCCTTTTTTCCGCGTAGTTCACGTGCTTAACGGGCAATATCTTGCCGTCCGGAAAGTTCTCGAATGTATCCACAGGTTTTGGCAACAATCCGGGATGCGATTTCCTGGGTGGTTCATTTGCGTTTTGACCGTTCTTGTTTTCTTCTCCGCGCAAGCTGCTGAACCTGTCGTGAGTAAAGCCCGTGCAGTGCGCGAGCGGGGTGACTTCAAACAAGCAGCCACCGTTCTAAACTCCGCCTTGGCGAACAAGAATCTTTCTGAGGCCGAAAGGAAACAATTGAGTTACGAAATCGATCTGCTCGAACGCATTCGCAAGGATTTTTCGCTCACCAAAGAACAGCTTTTTTCCAGGTTGGAAAAAGCGGTGAGGGACATCACCACGGCTGAGTTCGAAGGATGGTTAAAGGAAGGGCGTTTTGAAAATCGCACGATTGATGGAACCACTTATTACTCCGGCACCAGTGTCAGCAATTTGTTCTGGCGCGAATCGGGCGTGGAAACACGCCGCATTTTTCCACGAGATAAAAGTGCGCAGCATCGTGCGATGCTGGAGAACGCGCGGTTGATCAAACAATCGGCCACATGGAACAAACCTTACGTCCTGCCGCACGAACTGGAAGTCACAATGACTGTCACGGTGAAGTCTAATGCCGTGCCGCCGGGGGAAACGATCCGCGCCTGGCTCCCGGTTCCAAGGGAATATCCATTCCAAGATGGTTTCAAGCTTCTCGAAAGTTCTTCCTTGAGGCATCTCGCTGACGAAAGCAGTTCCATCCGTTCTGCCTATTTGGAACAAACGTCCGGCAGCAACGGCACAAAATTCCAGATTAAGTATCTCTATTCCACCCACGCCATCCGCTTTGAATTTCCTCCCGCAAAAATGACACCGAAGAAAACGACGGACAAAAGCGTGAAGCAATTCATACGCGAAGCGCCGCACGTCGTATTCACACCTGCAATAAGAAAGCTATCCAAAGAAATTGTCGGACAGGAAAAGGATCCAGTTCGAAAAGCCCGGATGATTTACGATTGGATCGGCAGGAACATTCAATACAGCTACGCCCTCGAATACTCCACAATTCCGAACATCAGCCAATATTGTGCGAGCAAAGGTTACGGCGATTGCGGACAGCAGGCATTGCTCTTCATCACCTTGTGTCGTGAGCAGGGTATTCCGGCTCGCTGGCAATCCGGATGGTTTTTATTTCCCGGCGGAAAGAACATTCACGACTGGACGGAGATTTACCTGGAGCCGCACGGCTGGGTGCCTGTGGATGTCGAGGTGGGTGGAGCGATTCTCCAATACGCCACCAGCCTCACGTTGGAAGAGCGCAAAGAACTCCACGACTTCTACTTTGGCGGGTTGGATCAGTATCGGATGATTGCCAATAGCGATCATAGCCAAACATTGAATCCACCGAAGCAGACCTTTCGTTCGGATGATGTCGATTTCCAGCGCGGGGAATTGGAATGGGGCAATCAGAATCTTTACTTCGACAAATATTCCTATGATCTGCAATGGCGGAAGGTGAAATAGCGGTTCAAAGAAGAGGAACTGGCGTGGTCGTTCTACCCCCCCATCTCCCCGCATTTTCTTCGGTGTGATTTTCCTGATGGGGAACTTCTCCAGTTGCTCATCCTAGAAAAGGGAGGCGTACTCATTGAGTGAACGTTTTTCAGCGGAGATATTGCGCGAGTTCAGCGAATCAATCAACGAACCCAACGAAAAAGCTTATGAAATTAAATACACTTCAGGATCTCTACGTCGAAGAATTGCGCGACCTCTACAACGCCGAAAACCAACTGATTAAAGCGCTTCCTAAAATAGCCGATGAAGCCACCTCGGATGAACTCCGATCCGCTCTTGAAGATCATCTGGACCAAACCAAAGAACAGATCGAACGTCTTGACGAAGTATTTTCAAACCTCGGTTCTGCTTCCAAAGGCAAAAAGTGCGTTGCCATGGAAGGCTTGATCAAGGAATGCGAAGAACTCCTTAAGGAAGAAATGGAAGATAGCGTGAAGGATGCAGCCATCATTGGCGCCTGCCAAAAGATTGAACATTACGAAATCGCCAGCTACGGCACCGTCTGCACCTATGCAAAACTTCTCGATCGTGAAGATGACCTGGATCTGCTCGGCCAAACGCTGGATGAGGAAAAGGAAGCTGACGAAAACCTGACCGACATTGCTGAAAGCAGCATTAACTTCGAAGCTGCTGAAGGCGAAGAAGAGGAAGAAGCACCTGCTGCCAAGAAGAAGAGTAAATAAATTCCAAGCTCCAACCTGGGTTGGAAAACAGTCCGGGCCGGCGTCTTCAAAAGGGTTGCAATCCCAACGAGCACGACGAGTCCGGACTGCCGTTTTAGGGAAGGAAGTCATTTCGCGGGTGTTTATGGCCAGTGCTAACAAAATTTGGGATGCGATCATCGTTGGCGGCGGTATCGCGGGCTTATCCGCGGCAATCTACCTGGGGCGCGCTTTGCGGAAAACGTTGGTTATCGACGCTGAACGCTCGCTTGCCCGTTGGGAGCCAGAGGTTCACAACTATCTCGGATTTCCTGAAGGAATTGATGGGAGGGAATTACTTCGGCGCGGAAGAAAGCAGGCCGAACAGTTTCATGTTTCATTCGCAAAGGATGAAATTGAAAAGGCCGCAAACGATGAATCCGGATTCTGGCTGCGCGGAAAAAATGAGGAATACCGATGCCATCGTTTGCTGCTTGCTACAGGTTTATTTCATTTGCCGCCAAAACTTCCCCGCGTCACTGAGTGCCTTGGGCACACAATGTTTTTCTGTAAGGATTGTGATGGATGGCGGGTCAAAGGTAAACGGATTGCGATCATTGGGAATAACAACGAAGCCGTCGAATACGCCCTCGGAATGATGTTTTATTCACCATGTGTCGTAATAGCCACAAACGGCGAAAGACCCCATTGGGATGAGCAACACGCAGCGTGGTTGGAGGAATACAAGATTTCGTTTTTTACGGGAAAAATCATGGAAGTGTGTGGCGAGGACAAGGAGATCAGTGAACTGCACTTCGAAAGCGGACAGGCAGTGCTCGCGGATGCGTTATTCACCACTCATGGCGACATTTTTCATAACGATCTTGCGAAGGAACTCGGCGCCGAGTTGGATTCCGAAGGTCAGGTGGAGGTGGATAGTTGCATGAAAACCAATGTGCAAGGTTTGTATGCGGCAGGTTGCGTGACTCCCGCGAATTGCCAGATGATCATAGCCGCAGGGCAGGGCGCAGCAGCAGCGCAAGCTATCAACCGGGATATATTTGCAGAAAGCCTGGCGACGCACAAACTCCGCCGCTTCCGCGAGGGACAACTGCAGAACGAAGAAACCGAGCCAGAAATGGTTTCGAAGATTTGATTTCCGACTTAATCGGAGCCTCGAGTTTTATTGCTCGCCAATCGCAAGTCCCCAATCGTCAGTCCCCCCCCACGGCTTATTCCTCATTCATTGGCACTGATAGCCCCTCATTGCTCAGTTCCTGACAAGATTTAGCTTTAATGCAGGAGGAAACGATGCGCCATGTCTCCGAATTGGAGGTTGCCGGGAAGCGATTGCAGGTGTCGAACCTGCAGAAGATTCTCTATCCCAAAGCCGGATTCACCAAGGGCCAAATCATTGATTATTACATTCGGATTTCGCCGGTTCTACTGCCGCATCTGAAGAATCGGCCGTTAACGCTGAAACGGTATCCAAATGGCGTGGAGGAGGAGTTCTTTTACGAAAAAAAATGTCCGTCGCACCGGCCGAAATGGGTCAACACTGCAAAAGTGTGGAGCGAGAATAACAATGCCGACATCCACTACTGCATGTGCAATGACCTGCCGACGCTCGTCTGGGCGGCAAACCTCGCGGACCTGGAATTGCATACCTCCCTCGCGCGGTTTCCGAAGGTGCAGGTGCCAACGATGCTGGTGTTCGATCTCGATCCAGGAGCACCGGCGGACATCGTGCAATGCTGCCAGGTGGGCATCTGGATCAAAGTTCTTTTTGAAAAAATGGGTTTGGAATGTTTCCCGAAAACGTCGGGATCCAAAGGGTTGCAAGTCTATGTGCCGTTAAACACTGCTACGACCTATGAAAACACAAAACAATTCGCCAAACAAGTCGCAGAAAGTCTCGAACGTGACCATCCAGAGATGGTCGTCTCCAAAATGGCAAAAATCCTTCGTAAAGGGAAAGTTTTCGTCGATTGGAGCCAAAACGATGATCATAAAACCACGGTCTGCGTTTATTCATTACGAGCCAAAGACACGCCGACCGTCTCCACCCCTGTGACGTGGAAAGAGGTCGAGACGACGTTGAAAAAGAAGGACGCCGCCAGGTTGGCTTTTGAATGGAATGACGTGTTGAAGCGTGCGGAAAAAAATGGAGACCTTTTTGAACCGGTCCTGACGTTGAAACAGAAGCTGTGAGGGCGTCGATTTACGATTTTGGATTTACGATTGACGAGTTATTTGCGGGGCTGTGAGGCACTCGGGTTATTTATCCCACGCGAGATTTCGCCCAAAGGCTCGTCAATCGTAAATCCAAAATCGTAAATATGAAAAAAACCGTCCATGACGAACCCGCCGGACCCCTGAAAGAATACAGGCGGAAACGGAATTTTTCGCAGACCGCAGAACCCGCTCCGCAGGCGCCTAAAAAGAGAGCGGCAAAGGAGCTCATGTTTGTTATTCAAAAGCATGACGCGACCCGTTTGCATTATGATTTTCGCCTGGAGATGCAAGGCGTTTTAAAGTCATGGGCGGTCCCGAAAGGGCTGCCCGCAACGAAAGGGGACAAACGTCTGGCGGTCCATGTTGAAGATCATCCCATGGATTATGCCCGATTCGAAGGGACGATTCCCGAAGGCAATTATGGTGCGGGCACAGTCATGGTTTGGGACATTGGAACGTATTGCGTGAAAGATGCAGACCCGATCAAGGCACTGGACGCAGGCAAGCTGCACGTGATTCTGAAGGGTAACAAATTGAAAGGCGAATGGGCCTTGATCCGCCTCAAGCGCAGGGCGGGCGAAGACAAAGATAATTGGCTAATCTTCAAAGCGGGAGAAGAAATGAAACCGCTTTCGGCTAAGAAGGATGACGAGTCGGTCCTGAGCAAGCGTTCGATGCGTAAGATCGCGGACGAAAACAAGGCCGAATGGAAAAGTGACCGACGCGCGGGGAATATAAAAAGTGTTGATCCAAGGATTGCCGCGGCAGTCGCCCGGCGAAAGGCGGCGGTATCGGTTCCCTCTGCTCTCACCGCGAAGAAGGGAAGGAAAGGCGCAGCGGTAACTCACGAGAAACTCAAAGAATTGCCGCTGGGCGGGATCGCCCTGGAAAAGCTTCCACCCGCAAAACTGCAGTTTGTCGAGCCGATGAAATGCAAGTTTGTGGAGAATCCGCCACGCGGTGAACCGTGGATTTATGAAATCAAATTCGACGGTTTTCGCGCCTTGGCTTTGAAGGAAGGAAGTAACGTCCAACTTCTGTCACGTTCCAACAAAAGTCTCAACGACCGTTTCCCCGAGATTGCCAAAGCGATTGCAAAGCTTCCTTTCAAATCCGGAATGCTCGATGGCGAAATCGTTGCGTTGGATGAGCAGGGGCGTTCCTCGTTTCAACTCCTGCAGATGGCGAACATGGTGGGGCAGGAACGCTCGTCTTTGTGTTTTTACGCATTCGATCTATTGAACCTCGAAGGTAAAGATTTGAAAACGCTTCCGTTGCGGCAGCGCAAAGAGATTCTACAACCACTTATTTCAGCCGAACACGAGGCAGTCCGATTTTCCGCGAACATCGAAGGTGATCCCCAACGTTTGCTTGAAGAAATCAAGCGCCGTGGTTTGGAAGGTATCATTGCTAAAAATCTCGATTCGAAATACGAGGCAGGTCATCGCAGCGGTTGTTGGAAAAAGATCAAGGTCATCAACGCCCAGGAATTTGTCATCGGCGGCTACACACAGCCGAAAGGTTCCCGTGATTTTTTCGGAGCGATTCTGGTTGGTTACTTTGAAGACGATAAGTTGATGTTCGTTTCGAAAGTAGGAACGGGTTTCAACCAGGCGTTGCTTGGTTCGCTGCACAAACAATTTGAGAGGATACAACGCGACGAATGCCCGTTTGTGAACCTGCCTGAAACCAGGAGGGGGCATTTCGGACAGGGGATCACCAAAACAGAAATGAAACGTTGCAAATGGGTGGAGCCGAAACTCGTTTGCCAGATTTCATTTACGGAATGGACTCGGGACAATCACCTGCGAAATCCAGTGTTCCTGGGGTTGCGTGAGGACAAGGTTGCTGCGGAAGTGCGTAAGGAAATTGCGGTGCCTGGAAAGTGAAAAACAGGCAAGACACACTGTTCTATATACGTTGCGGGTTTCCACACGATCACTCTTCAAGGGTTGCGCCTTATTGTCATCCGTTGGATTCGTAGCACGTTTTTTGCATGGAGAACTCCGTATGAATGACCATTCCGGTGAACACGAATCTCTTTGGATGGCTACCGAAATCGTGCCGCACTTCCCGCCGTTGAATGAGGATACAACCGCTGATGTTTGCATCGTCGGCGCGGGAATCGCCGGGATTTCTACCGCTTACATGTTGTCTCTCGAGGGGAAATCGGTGGTCGTGCTGGATGATGGCGATATTGGGTCGGGTGAGACAGAGCGCACGACATCGCATCTCTCGAATGCATTTGACGATCGCTATTGTGAGGTCGCGCGGATGCATGGCGAACACGCTGCGCAGCTCATCGCCGATAGCCACAGCACCGCGATTGCACGCATCGAAGCCAATGCCGTGAAGGAAAAGATCAACTGTGAGTTTGAAAGGCTCGATGGCTTTCTTTTTGTCGCGCCAGGCGAATCGACAGCCATTTTGGAACGAGAACTTGAGGCGTGTCATCGGGCTGGGTTGATGGATGTGGAATGGGTGGAGAGTGCGCCGATCAACTCGTTCAACACCGGCCCTTGTTTGCGGTTTCCCAGGCAGGGGCAAATGCATCCCACGAAATACCTGCATGGCCTGGCACAGGCTTTTGTGCGGCGAGGCGGAAGAATCTACTGCGGAACGCATGTGGCAAAAATTGAAAGCGGAGATCCAGGCCGCGTTCGGACAAGTTCCAGCAGAACGGTAGAAGCGTCTTCAGTTGTCGTCGCCACTAATTCTCCCGTGAATGACAAAGTGGCCATTCACACGAAACAAGCGCCGTATCGAACTTATGTCATTGGCGCCCGGATCCCGCGCGATTCGGTTCGGCGGGCATTATACTGGGACACACTGGATCCGTATCACTATGTGCGTTTGCAACGGAACAACGATGCATTCGGTGAAGAATACGATGTGCTCGTTGTTGGTGGCGAAGATCATAAGACCGGGCAACTTCCTGAACTGGGAACGCCTTTTGCGAACCTTGAGAATTGGGCCAGGCACCGGTTCCCGATGATGCAGGACATCGAGTTCCGATGGTCCGGGCAGGTGATGGAACCGACGGACGGACTGGCTTTCATCGGGAGAAATCCCGGTGACACAGACAATATTTATATTTGCACCGGCGATTCAGGGCAGGGAATGACGCACGGAACAATTGCCTCGATTCTTTTAACAGATTTGATTGCGGGACGTCCGAATGAATGGTCCACAGTTTATGATCCGTCGCGTGTCACAATGAAATCGGTTGGTGAGTTTGCGCGGGAAAATTTGAATGTCGCACGGAAGTATGGGCAATGGCTCCTTCCCGGCGAAGTTCGCACCGTGGATGAGATTCCGCCTGATAGTGGAGCGATCATCCGGCGTGGCATGGTTAAGGTCGCGGTGTATCGCAGCAAGAACGGAGAGTTATACGAGAAATCTGCGACCTGTCCGCATCTTGGGTGCATTCTGCAATGGAACAACATAGAGAAATCCTGGGACTGCCCCTGCCATGGATCGCGATTTGAAAAGTTTGGTGCGGTGGTGAACGGCCCGTCCATTCATGACATGAAAGCGGTGAAGTCCCATTTTGAAGAGGAAGTTCCACGGGAACAGTAGCACTTGGTCCACCACGGAGTCGCAGCGGCGTAAGCCGCAAAAATCGTTTTAACTCCGCACCATCTTTTTGCTGATCATTGCACTAAGGTTTTCGCCCGCTTTTGCTTTCGTGCTGAATGCTTTAATTTCCCTCGTGAATTTAGTTTCAGCTCAGAATGCACTGGAACGTTACGTGCAGACCGACGATGACTCCTTCTCATGGGCTCGCAAAGACATGAAGACTTCCGGAGAATTCCTGGTCGCCACTGTTCCATTCACTTCCCAGACATGGCGCGACAATCCATGGCGGCACGCTTTGTTGCTCGTGCGACCAAAAGAAATCCGGAATCCGGACATCGCTTTCCTACTCATCGCTGGAAGTGAACCTCCTGAATCTCATTTGCAAACGTTGAAAACGCTCGCCGCGCAAGGCGGCGCCATTGCCGCGGTGGTCAGCGAGGTGCCGAATCAACCGCTCTATGATGGCCGGGTAGAGGATGCATTGATCGCTTACACATTGGATCAGTATCTCCGGACCGGCGACGAGACATGGCCGCTTTTGTTTCCGATGGTGAAAAGTGCAGTGCGGGCGTGTGATGTTATCGGAGCCCTGGCCAACAGCGAATTCGATCAAAAGATAAATCGCTTTATTCTATCTGGAGCAAGCAAACGCGGTTGGACCACCTGGCTCACGGCGGCAGTGGATCCGCGCGTGTTGGCGATCGCGCCCATGGTGTTCGACATGTTGAACATGAAGGCACAGACGGAGTGGACACGGAAAGTTTATGGTCACCAAAGCGAGCGAATTCATGATTACACGGATGCAGACCTGATCGAACGCATTGATGAACCTCGAGCAGTTCAGTTGCGGGAATGGATCGATCCATACTTCCATCGAGCTCGTTACACGATTCCGAAGCTGATTTTGCTCGGCACAAATGACCCCTACTGGACGGTGGATGCCATGCGGCATTACTGGGACGATTTACCCGGGCACAAACTTGTCTTTCAGACGCCGAACGCCGGTCATGGGTTGGGCGACGGAAGTGACGCAATGCATTCACTCGCTGCCTTCTTCGAAATCATTGCAGATAACGGCAGTTTGCCCCAGTTGCAATGGTCGGTGGAGTTGGGTAACACGAATGCAACAATTCAAATCCAGTCCGATCAACCGTTCAAAGGCGCGCGCCTATGGATGGCGGAATCGGCGGATCGCGATTTCCGAAACGATCATTGGGAAGCGCACCCGGTCAAAAAAGGCAAACAACCAGGATCAGCAGGCGTTTCGATTGTGGTTCCGCGCACCGGCTATCGCGCGTTTCTGATGGAAGCGGAATTTGCGTCGCCCCGCGGGAACCATTACAAGCTCTCGACCCAGGCAACGGTTGTTCCGAGTGCGGTTTAGCAAAAAAGCACGGCAGCAAAGTGCTGCCGTGCTTTGTGACGAGGAGGAACTACAATTATTTCGCCGCTTCGTAATTCTTCGAAACTTCGTTCCAGTTCACGACGTTCCAGAACGCTTTCAAGTAATCGGGGCGACGGTTCTGATATTTCAGATAGTAGGCGTGTTCCCAGACATCGCAGCCGAGCACCGGTTTGCCTTCGCAACCAGCCACAGCTTTGCCCATGACCGGGTTGTCCTGGTTTGCGGTGGAGCAGATTTCCAATTTGCCGTTGTTGACGACGAGCCACGCCCAACCGCTGCCGAAACGGCCAGCGCCGGCGGCTTCAAATTTTTCCTTGAAAGCATCGAAGCTGCCGAAAGTGGAGTTGATCTCTTCCGCGATTTTTCCGGTCGGAGTTCCACCGGCGCCTGGACCAATCAATTTCCAGAACATGGAATGATTCAGATGACCGCCGCCGTTATTGCGGACTGCGGTGCGAATGTCTTCCGGAACGGAGCTGATGTCTTTGACGAGGTCTTCGATCGACTTGCTTTCGAGATCAGCTTTTCCAGCGATCGCTTTGTTCACATTCGTAACGTAGGCATTGTGATGTTTGCCGTGATGGATTTCCATCGTTTGTGCATCGATGTGCGGTTCCAAAGCTTCTTTCGGGTACGGTAATGGTGGTAATTCGTATGCCATAAATATTTCTTTCTTCCTGACGAACGCCTTTTTGTTGACGAGCGTAAGAACCTAGCAAAGCACCTATAAACGCACAAGGGGGAGTTTACTGAGGGTTTCCCTGAAAAAGCGTTCTGGTTCCTCGCTGTTTCCGGTGGAATTCGAACCTGCTTCAAATACCCGGAAACATCCATTCACCCCTAGTTTTGATCCAAAAGAACTGTCACACTCCAGGTTCAGCAATGTTTCAGCAGAAAAAATCCCCGATATCGCAAATCACGTTAACTTTTATTTCCGCAAAAGACCTTTGTTGCTTCACATCGTTAACTTACTTTTCCGCAAACCCGCCCACTCAAAGTGACTTGTTAACTTAAATTTCCGTAATCGTGCAGATGATCATGGTGTCGTTAACTTTTATTTCTCGAAAACACCATCGTCGCCTTGAACTGTTAACAAATCTTTCCGTAAAAGGACTGAGGCTAATTGATTCGTTAACATAAATTTCCGTAAAAGGCGGGAGCAAGCATGAAATGTTAACTTTCTTTTCCGCGAACGTCTATGGACGAAGTTGTTTGTTAACTTAAATTTCCGCAAAACAGGTGAAAAACGCTTTCTCCATTGTCCATGTTGTTCGAGGATCTATGGTTGCTGCCGTCTGAAGACGGCGCTCCGCGCGCCCGGAACGCCGGATTTATCCGGCAGAAAAATGCGAACTGGAAGCAACGTTGGTCACGAAATCCGGGAAACGAATGCCTTATTTTTTCAATGGTCGCCTAACTCCCACCTCGTAAAATCCCCTGCGCCTCCCTTGTTTTACGGTCATACGAAACAGCGCTGACGTAAGCAGTGGTGCCAGTCTTGATTTTGTAGCCGATTTTTTTCAGGAAAGCGGCTTCGGCTGGGGATTGGCTCTTCTCAATCTCGAGGTTTAAGAGCGTGTATGGAAAATCTACTTTAACGTTATTGTACTTTTGGAATTACGTGCATAGTAATAGCGGATGCAAAACGCATCCATCGTATACCCCTCCGATCTCATCGACTCCGAATGGTTCTTGT
>JACDHS010000239.1 GCA_013820875.1 Verrucomicrobiota bacterium
CACAAACAGTGTCGCCCCTACAGGGCTCAGAAAAATTGTCGCCGTAAACCCAGGCCTTGCTCGTCTGACTCGCTGCAGCCTGGGCTATCACATGGCGGGCCTTCAGCCCTTAACTAAACGGCAGTGGGCCATCGGCCTGGGGAATGCAGCAATTAGCCGTGCGGCCTGAAGGGCCGCTATATCTCTTCTAATAGGCGACGCTTTCGATCTCGGCCCTTCAGGCCTCAAATTTGGTAAACGGCTAAACCCAGGCCGATGGCCTGGGCTGAGGGATTGCGGCCCGTTGGGCCTTGGGACAAATCGCGGCAACCGCCGCACGAATCTTTATGTCCTCAGTCGTTTAAAATCACACCCCAGAAACCTGCGGCACGACATAACGACTCGCCTTCGTCCAACCGCTGTAATAAAACTTCGTCAATGGCACAGATTGCACCAGCACTTAGGAAAGCGATGTTTTCTGCTTTTGTGCAGCAAGGGATCGTCCTTATTCTGGCCGGAATGATTCTCGACGGCGGATTCATTCTGCAAATTTGTTTTGCTGCATTCGTGGCATTCTGGGGAGGAGTAGCCCTTATGCTATTCCGCCGTGCCGCTTCGCCAACCAAACTTTGCCCCATCTCTTTTTTTGTAATGGCGGGCATTTGGAAGTTGAGAGGTTTTTAAATTATGACATTTACACACTGCGTTTCGAACTGGAGAGGATTTCTTCCAATAACACTAGTAATTCTGGCCTTGCTCAGTCCTTCCACCGAAGCCGCCCCCGCCAGGAAAACTTCCACCCCACCGAACATCGTCCTCATCATCTCCGATGATCATGCGTGGAACGATTATTCGTTCATGGGCCATCCGGAAGTGCGCACGCCGAATCTTGATCGCCTCGCTGCGCAGAGCCTCACCTTTGAACGGGGCTATGTGCCGGCAAGTCTTTGCTGCCCAAGTTTGGCTTCCATTCTCACCGGGCAATATCCGCACAAACATAAAGTCACCAGCAACGATCCGCCCATGCCCGAAGGCGTACCGCGCCGGGAAGCTTACAAGTTGCCGGAAGTGATGGCCGGACGCGAACGGATGAATCGTTTCGTCGAAGAAATCCCGACCCTCCCCAGATTGCTCTCTGAACAAGGCTACCTGACTTTCCAAACCGGCAAATGGTGGCAGGGCAATTTCCGTCGCGGCGGGTTCACTCACGGTATGACCGATGGCAATCCTGAGACCGGGGGACGCCACGGCGACGCGGGATTGCAGATCGGACGCAAAACAATGCAGCCGATTTATGATTTTATCGGCACGGCGCAACAGGAAAAAAAACCATTCATGGTCTGGTACGCGCCCATGATGCCGCACCAACTCCACAACCCACCGGAACGGTTGCTCAAAAAGTATCGCGACAAAACGCCCTCGCTCCATGTCGCCAAGTATTGGGCGATGATCGAATGGTTTGACGAAACGTGCGGCGATTTGCTGAACCATTTGGAGCGCGAGGGATTGGCGGAGAACACCATCATCGCCTACGTCTCCGATAACGGATGGATTCAACAACCTGATAAAGCGGATTATGGATCGAGATCGAAACAGTCGCAATACGACACAGGATTGCGTTCGCCGATCATGGTGCGTTGGCTCGTACAGGCGAAACCAGAGAACTCCCCCGCCCTCGCCAGCAGCATTGATTTCATGCCGACTCTTTTGACAGCGGCTGGAGTGCCGGTGCCACGGGGGCTGCCGGGAATCAATCTGTTGGACAAAAAAGCCGTCGCTAAAAGGAAAATGATTTTCGGCGAATGTTTCACGCATGACTCCGCGGACCTCGATCGCCCGGAGAAAAGCCTTCGCTGGCGCTGGGGTATCGAAGGCGATTGGAAAGTGATTCTTCCAGATCCCGTGAATGAACCGAATGGTGTGGTGGAACTTTACAACTTGAAAGCGGATCCTTTCGAAGCCCAGAACCTCGCGCACAAAGAGAAACGACGGATAGCTGCGTTGACGAAGAAAGTGGATGCCTGGTGGCCGGGGCGGTGAAACACATTTTCTGACGAACAGCAAAAAACAAATCGCCGAACTCTTTTTGTCCCTGAGGGATATTCGACAACAGCCCAATGTTTCAACATTGGGTAGGATACGATAAGTGGGTAAGCCCGAAAGGCCGCAATCGCTTAGCCAGACCATCGGACTACTGCCATTTAGTTAAGAATCCGCCAACTCATCAAATCCTACGACAAACCTAACGACGGCGCGCACGGAGTGACGCGCCCTACCTTTTGAATTTGCGACAGACGAGCTGGAACTGTGATATTGGCGATAAATGCAGGAAGGTAGGGCGCGTCACTCC
>JACDHS010000202.1 GCA_013820875.1 Verrucomicrobiota bacterium
GCTGCCGAGAATTGCGCCACTAACGTCCCATAGCTCTTTTGAATATCATTTTTCATCAGTATTGACTCACTTTCTGTTGTCAGAACCGTTCCCGTCCCGAACAAACCATGTTATGCCACAAAGGGACCATTCAATGTACTGGCAAAATTTGTCCCCAAATTTTGCCAGTACTCCGGACCCCTGATTCTATTGATGATTCTGCATGAAAGTTTTTTTTATCTTGACGTTGGGAGAGGAAGACAGTGAAGCACCCTCCGACGTCGGAAGGCCACTCGGTCGGACCCGCAGACACACCCTCCAACGTCGGAAGGCCACTCGGTCGGACCGACAGACACACATTCCGACGTCGGAAGGTGACTCGGTCGAACCGACAGATAGACCTCCAACGTCGGAAGATCACTCGGTTGGATCGACAGACACACCTTCTAACCTCGGAAGGTCACTCGGTCAGACCGGCAGACACACCTTCCGACGTCAGAAGGTTGCTCGGTCGGACCTACAGACAAACCTTCCGACGTCAGATAGGGGTCGGGACAGCCTGTCCCTACTTCCTCGCTAATTCAGATGTGGGGACAAGCTTCCCCACCCCAATCTCGCTTTTGCCTGGATCCCTCGTACGAACCTGACGACGGTTGCTCTCGCGGACCCAGCGCGTCGAGGCAATCGCCGATAGCGCTTTCTCTTTGCTAATGGTTCTTCGACTTCTCCATTAGCGCCTATTAGCGAAGATTAGCGGTTCAAGTGCGGTTTTTAGGTTCCATCGCGCAGGGCAGGAAAAAGCCGTACCTGGAATTGAAAAGGTTTTGACATCTGAAGCCGCGCAACTAAATTGATTTCGCTTTTTGGATGGGGTCTTAGCTCAGTTGGTAGAGCACCACAATGGCATTGTGGGGGTCGCAGGTTCGAACCCTGTAGGCTCCACCATCCCTTTCAGGCCGGTTTCTTCGTGAAACCGGCCTTTTTCTTTGGCGATTTATTTCAGCATTTAGCCCAGGGCCCAATGCGATCTCATCCACGAAAACCTTTGATTTTATTCTCTCTCCAATTGCTAAAGGAAGTGCGCTGATGGTAAAAGGATGTATTCCCATGAAAGCTGGACGCCAGATCAAACACCCTAGTATCGCCTTGTGCGTGGATCGTTCCCAGGGATATGGCAGCACAGTTTTGCGCGGCGTGGCCAAATATGTCGAAACTTATGGACCCTGGGCGCTGTTTATCGACATGCGTTTCAGCGGTGATTACGCACAGAACTGGCTTCGGCAATGGAAAGGAGACGGTATCCTGGCTTACGTGGAAGACGCGCGCCTTGCGCGGACGTTGCGCAATTCCTCCATCCCGACAGTGGAAATGTTCGGTCATCGTTATGACCTTGGTCTTCCCCAGGTATGCCCCGACAACGAAGGGATTGGAAAATTGGCAGCGCATCATTTGTTGGAACGGAAGTTTCGACATTTCACATTTTGCGGTTACAGCGGGCGGCCCTTTTCCGGGCTCCGACAGAAAGGATTTGTCGAGACACTGGAGAAAGCGGGGTTTCCCTGCGCGGTGCATTTGGTTCCCCGGCATGCGGGTGTTTTGAAGCAATGGCACTCAATGCAACAACTGCTGGTGCCCTGGCTGGTTGAGTTACCTAAACCTAATGGCATCATGGCATGCAGCGATCGACATGCGCAACGGGTGCTGGATGCGTGTCGGCGGGCGAATATCTCTGTGCCGGAAGAAATCGCCGTAATCGGCTCCGGCAATGATGAAGAACTATGCCGCCTCTCCAATCCGCCGCTGACCAGTGTGACCTACGATATTGAGCGGGCAGGGTTTGAAGCGGCGCAACTGCTGCATCAGTTGCTCGAAGGGAAGAAGCATGAAACCCTGCCGCAGATACTGATTCCGCCAAATGGGATTGTGACTCGAAAATCCACCGACATCACCGCAATCGATGATCAATTCGTCGCCAGCACGGTTCGCCATATTCGCGAACATGCCTGCAATGGCCTTACCGTGAATGAAATCCTTTCCGAGTTTCGCATTTCGCGGAGCGCTTTTTACGGCAAATTCGAGAAAGCAATGGGCCGCTCGCCGCACGACGAGATTCTTCGCGTCAAACTGGAACGGGCGAGGAATCTACTGACGCAGACGGACCTGGCAATTGAACGAATTGCTGAGATGTCCGGTTTCGATAACACAGAGTACTTGTATGTAGTGTTCAAGCGTTCGCTCGGAATGACACCCCGACAGCACCGCTTGCAGCATGGCAAGCGTTTGAAATGATTGGATGAGAGTTGCTTGGGGGGATTGAAAGCGGGTGAGATTGGCGCGGAGCGCGGCTCCGTTTGCGCACAACCCGCCTCATCCGCTTTCAATCACGCCGTTGTTGGAATGACAGGTTTCCCCCGCTTGTTCCAGAAGATGCGTTTTGCTATGATCGCGCGGTGATCTCAGCCCGCATGGTTCGTTTTTCGGGAACAGTCGGTTTGATTCTTTTTGTAACGGCACTGTTCGCCCATGGTGCTGAACCAAAGGAAAAAACCATTCACTTGCGCAACGAGCGCATCATCACTCCAGCGAAAGCACCCCAGGCAGCGAATAAAACGGCGCGGAAAGTTTCGGGATTGTTCGTCATTCAATTTACCGGCCCCATCCATGATTTAGCGCGGAAAGACCTTCAACAGCAGAATGTGAAGTTGCTGCGGTTCGTGCCGGAGGACTCCTTCGTAGCGCGCCTGCACAACGCGGATTTGAATGTTATTGAAGCGCTCCCTTTTGTGCGTTGGGTTGGCGCGTATGAACCGGGGCACAAGATTTACAGTTCGCTTCGCACGAGGGCAGCAGCGCGCGGCGTTCAAGAGAATTTTGAAGTGCGCATTTTGCTTTCACCGGATGCTGGCCCGCAGGAGGTTGCCCGAACGCGCGGGATGATGAATCGGTTTGAACGGGAAAGTGTCACTCGTTTTGGAAGGATCCTGGATGGAACGGTCAACACACGCCAACTCACAGCTCTCGCAGAATCGGATGCAACCCTCTGGATCGAACCGGCGCGGCCAATGAGATTGTTCGATGAAATCTCAACCAAAATCACGGCGGGCGAAGACGGTAACTCAGGAACTTTCGCCTGGGTGCATCAACTCGGTTATGACGGTGCGGGCGTGACTGTGGCGGTCGCGGATAGCGGACTACAGGAAGGTGACGCTGAAACGATGCACCCTGACCTTGCTGGACGTGTCACCGCCTTTTTTCATTACGGCACATTGACCGACGCGGCAGATGAGCACAGTCATGGAACTCACGTCACCGGGATCGTGGCTGGAAATGCAACAACCGGTGAAACAGATGAAGACGGGTTTCTCTACGGATTGGGCGTTGCACCGGGCGCGCAGATTGTTGCGCAACGACTGTTTGACGGAAACGGCGCTTATCACTCACCGCCGAGCTTTGAAAAATTGACCCGCGACGCTGTGCAATCCGGCGCAGAGATCGGTTCAAATAGTTGGGGCGACGACACACAGGGGCGTTATGATTTAACGGCAGCAGAATTTGACGCGCTCGTGCGTGATGCCGATTCCGTCACTCCCGGAGATCAACCTTACATCCTGGAATTCTCCGCCGGAAATGCCGGACCAGGAGCGCAAACCATCGGCACACCTGCCGTTGCAAAGAATGTAATTGCCACGGGAGCCACCGAGAATGATCGCTTCGAGTTTTTCATTTACGAGAGCGGCAGCGAAACGATGGCGGATTTTTCCAGCCGCGGCCCGTGCGAAGATGGCCGCATCAAACCAGATGTAGTCGCGCCGGGAACATGGATCGCATCGCTACGTTCGTCGCTCGCCAATGACGACAATGCGTGGGCGCCAATCTCAAATAATTATCTCTACCAGGGCGGCACGAGCCAGGCAGGCCCACATGTGTCCGGGGCGGCGGCCCTGTTTGTTCAATATTATCGAGAGAACATTACGAACGCGACACCCTCCCCTGCCCTCGTTAAAGCGGCGTTGATCAATTCGGCAGTGGATATCGATGACGGCGAAAGCACCGGACCTATCCCAAATAACGATGAAGGCTGGGGACGCGTTGACCTGGCGGAACTGATTGATTCCACGCGGCAATATGAATTTGTCGATCAATCCGTCTCGCTGACCACTGGTCAGGTCTTTGAAAAACGCATCCTGGTGGGAAGCGCTGATGAACCTCTGCGGATTACGTTGGTTTATAGTGATGTTCCCGGTTTTCCCGCGACGATTCCCGCGCTGGTTAACGATCTCGATCTGGAAGTGATCGCGCCGAATGGCGCGGTTTATCGCGGGAACCAGTTTGATGAAGGAGAATCAGTCGCGAACGCCGGCGCTTTCGACAATGTCAATAATGTCGAGGCAGTTTACCTGCTGGAGCCAGTTCCCGGTGAATATGTGGTCCGCATTCACGCGCGCAACGTGCCCGAAGATGCGCGGATCGACACACCGCAGGTTGACCAGGATTTTGCACTCGTCATTTCCGCGGAGATCCCGCTGCCAGGCGCAGGCGTCCTCTTCTTCAATCGCAAGAGCTACAGCGCTCCTGCGGTAATGGTGTTGAAGCTGATTGACTTTGATCTCGCGGGGCAAAGTTCCGTCACCGTGCAGGTGCGCAGTTCCACGGAAAGTGCGGGCGAGACTTATACGCTGTTTGCGGATGGAGCAACTGGCGCTTTCACAAACAGCATCCAAACCATCACAGGCTCTCCAACGATTGATGGCAAATTGCAGATTGCGCACGGCGATTTGATCGAGGCCACCTATCTTGATGCTTCACCAGTCGGAACGCGCATCGCCACGGCACGAGCGGATTTGTTGCCGCCGATCCTTGTGAACGTCGGAGTCACAAATCGGTTTGGGCGGACATTGGTTTCATGGCAAACCGATGAACCCTCCGACACACTGGTCTATTACGGCACGAGTTCCGCGCTTTCACTTTCGGTAACAAACCTGAAACTCACACTCTTCCACGAGATTGCGTTGGAGAATTTATTGGTCGGAGAAACCTATTACTTCATCGTGAGTTCAGGCGACGAAGCAGGCAACCGCGCCACCAATAATAATGGGGGAGCGCTGTTCAGTTTCGTGGCAGAACCTGCATCCGTGATTCTCCTGGTGGATTCTTACAAGGACCCCTTTTTCTCAATACCGCCGCTCAGTGGTTATACGGCTGCATTGAATGAAGTCGGTGTGAGTTACGAGATTTGGGACGCCACCACCCCTGGCAGTTCACCGACATTGAACGATCTTCGAGCTTTTGAAGCCGTCATCTGGCGTGTGCCCGAATTTGATGGATCTCTCACCCTCAATGAGCGCAACGCATTGACCAGCTACCTGGCAGAAGGAGGCAGCCTGTTCATTTCGTCAATGGAAGCGCTGACCCGATTGGATGAAGTGGGCGGAACTCAATTTCGTACCAATGTTCTGCGGGTCATGAATTACGCCGAGGATGTCGGGGCGGATTTGGTTTACGGTAACAATGATCCCATCACGAGTGGGGTGGATGTGGTTCTCGATTACACGCCTTACGAGGATCCGTGGAAAGATCTCCTTGGAATTCCAACAGACATCTCTGACACCATCACTATCGCTCCAGGTGCTTCACCAATTTTATTCGAGCCGTTTGGTGGAGTTGTTGGTCTTCGTTATCCAAAGGTTGGACAGGACAGCAATGGTCGTGTGGTGTTCCTTTCATTTCCCATCGACGCCGTTCCGCTAAGCGGCGCCGCCCCAAACACGCGCGCGAATCTGTTGCGCAATATCATCAGTTTCCTTGTTCCCGGCGTGAACGGAATTGGAACCATCGCATTGGACAGGTCTGCTTATACCATTCCTTCCCTTGTCACTGTGGAAGTTGCGGATTCAGATCTTATCGGCACTGGAAGCATTACTGTTATGTTTTCGAGCGATACCGAGACCACGGCAAAAAGCATCAATTTACAGGAAACAGTTCGCCCTGGATTATTTCGCGGCTTTATCTCTCTTGTCTCTCACACGAACGGATTTAGCCCAAATGTATTACGTGTGCAGAATGGAGACATCATCGTGGCGGAATACTCTGATGCGTCTGATGGTGGTATAGTTCGCGCGATTGCAGAGGTTGATACAACTCCTCCAATAATCTCTAACGTTCAGGTTACGCCAGAATACCAGGATGCGGTCATTGAATGGACCACATCCAAACCAACGGATGCCCTGGTGCAATTTGGCGAATCTGCTT
Organism: Verrucomicrobiota bacterium; assembly: GCA_013820875.1. Classification (GTDB taxonomy): domain Bacteria; phylum Verrucomicrobiota; class Verrucomicrobiia; order Limisphaerales; family JACDHS01; genus JACDHS01. The sequence goes on from JACDHS010000202.1 coordinate 6,229, forward strand.
TTCTGAATCGCACGGCATACAATCCCGATTTCAGCGAGTCCCCATTCGTCACGCTGACTGGTTTGCAATCGGACAAAACTTATTTCTTTCAGGTGGTCAGCCGTGATCAGGCGGGGAATACCACGGTGGATAACAATAGCGGAGCGCTCTACTCGTTCCGCACATTGAAGCCATTCGACGCGCCGTGGTCGGATAACCTGGAGAATGGCGGGACCAATTGGATCGTCATAGATGGCGAACCTGGCACGACATGGCGATTAGGCACGCCTAATAACGGTTGGGAATCGTCCGCGCACTCCGGACTAAATGCGTGGGGCAGTAATCTGGATGGAGCCGCAATCGATCTGGGCGACACCAGCTTGATTGGTCCGGCGGTCTCGCTCGCTGGCGGCACACAGGCGACGTTGAAGTTCTGGCACAGCTACGATTTCACAGAACGGTCTGAACTGGACATCATTGAGTTCGGTTCAGTGCAGATTTCCACCAACAACGGCAGTGCATGGATCGAACTTGCGACACTATTCGAGTTTTCTGATGGCTGGGAAGAAGTGGAAATTGACCTCACACCGTACGCGGGACGCGTGGTTCGCATCGGTTTTTACTACGGTCTTTTCTCTTTGGACAACGTCAGTCGCCCGGGATGGTTGATTGACGATATTTCGATGACCGTCAGCAGCCCGAATACCGGCACCGTCCAGGTCACGAATAATCTCGCCCAGGCTTCATTTGCATTGACTGGCCCCTTTGCTCAAAACGGCAGCGGTTGGAATACAATTTTTCCAAATGCGCCAACGGGAACTTACGTTGTTTCCTATGGTGCTGTTCCGTTTTATGAATCGCCATCCGCACAGACCAATGTCTTGAGTTCAATGGGCTCTCTCGTTTTCACCGGGAATTACACCTTTGTGGATGCAAATAACAACGGCATCTCGGATGCATGGGAGCAATCGTTCTTTGGTGAAGTCTCGACAAATCGGACTGCGCAAACGGATACGGACCTGGATGGGATGAGCGATTATGCAGAGTTCATTGCTGGAACCATTCCAACGGATCCAACGTCCGTTTTAAGGTTTTACACTCCAGGTTTGTTTCCCGATGGGTCCATCGAACTCGGATGGACCACTGTTCCCGGGCGAGTTTACCAACTGCAAGGCAGCACCGACACCTTGTCCTGGCTCCCTGTTTCCGCGTGGATTTCGGCGACAAGCACCAACCTTTCCTTAGCTCGTCCGCCCCACACGAATGGCGCGCCTTACCTGTTCCGCATAGAGGTCAAACCTTAGAGCCTGTCTGAAAAGTCAGTATTCCATAGGAATCAAGCCAATCGGCGGAGTTGAATTCGTATCATAGCGATATAGATCCAAGCTTCTGCGCTTGTTTCTGCGGTTTCGTAATCGCGCAC
>JACDHS010000075.1 GCA_013820875.1 Verrucomicrobiota bacterium
GTTTGAACCTCACTAACCCGCTCACCTTCTGGGTGAGTCGGCACCAGCGCAATTTGCGGACTCATGTCCCATGTAATAAAGAACTTACATAACTTTCAAGCTCCGCCAACTGCCGGATCTAGGATCAAATGTTCAAGACTCTTTTCCCACGGCTCAAACCAGTTGTGCGGATCGACAGAAGCTTCCGTTTTGAAATAATTTTAGCACCGATCGGCAAGAATTGAGTGCTCCATCGGCCGCTTGAAAACTCTCCAAGCGAGGGATTAAGACCAACCATCACAACCTTTGCTGACTCGATTTCGTCTCCCCCTGCGCAATCACGATTCAATGCTCGGTTGCAAGGGCACGATCAAATAATCAGAAACGATAATTTCCAATTGGAGAGGTTGAGGCCCACCAATCAGTGCCGAACGATTACATCGCTCCGAGGCATCGAGTGAACGGTTAATCCAGTTAGGTCGCGCATTGGGTCGGGCCGGAGAAGGCTGGCCAGCCAACCGACGGTCACGCAGGTCAGCACTCCGATGATGCCGTAGGTGAAAAAGTGCGCGTTGGTGAATTGGCGCACGGCCAGAACCGTCAACGCGCTCACAATAGCACCCACCAAAGCGCCTGAGCCGGTGGCGCGTCGCGTGAAAATTCCGAGGACGAACAGGCCGGAAACCGTTCCGCCGAACAACCCGATGACGGCGAGAAAGATTTCCCAGAGCGAACGAATGTCAGATTTCGCCAGCACCAACGCCACCACGGTTCCAAACACGCCAACCAACGCCGTCACCCAACGCGCCATTTTCAGACAGGAACCATCGCTCGGGTTGCGCTTGATGCGTCGATAAAAATCGGTGACGTAAGCCGTGGCCACACTGTTGAGGCTGCTCGACAAAGTGGATTGGGCAGCCGCGAAAATTCCTGCGACCAGAATTCCCGCGATTCCCGCTGGCAGTTCGCGCACGATGAACTGCGGAAAAATTCCATCCAACGGAATCGTTGGATCAAGGCGTTCTGGATGCTGGCGGTAAAAGACGAACAGCGCCGTGCCAATCGCAAAGAACAGTGCTTGCGCGAAAGGCGAGATGAAGGCGTTCGCCCAAATCGCACGAGCCGCCGTTTTCTGATCTTTCGTGACGAGATAACGTTGCACCACATCCTGGCTTGCGGTGTAGGGAAACAGGTTGGTGAAGATGCTGCCGAAAATAATGATCCACCCGGCGCCAATGGTGTAGTCGAGTCGCCACGGAACAAACGCAAAAAATTTTCCATGTTCCGAAGCGGTGGAAATGACCGCCCCGATTCCGCCATCCACCCGGGCAATGACCGTGACCAGCGCCCAAATTGCGCCGACCATCAGGATGATGGCCTGCGCTGCATCGGTCCAGACCACGGCTTTGATTCCTCCCATTACCGTGTAAAGAACGCCGAGCAATCCCATCGCCAGAATGCAAACGGACACGTCCAGATTGCTCACGGTGGACAGCGCAAGCGCAGGCAGGTAAAGCACGATTGCCACGCGCCCGATCTGAAAAAGGATGAACAGCGTGCTGGCAACCATACGGGTCGCGGTATTGAAGCGCCGTTCAAGATATTCGTAGGCCGAAGTGACGTTGAGCTTGCGGTAAAATGGCAAATAGATCGCCACCACCAGCGGAGTGAGAATCAGGTACGAATTGCCCAAATATAAATTCCAGCCCACCCCGTAACTCTGAGCGGGAATCGCCATGAAAGTGATGGAACTGAGCATCGTGGCGAAAATACTCAGACCCGCAACCCACCAGGCAATGGAGCGACCACCGCGAAAAAAGTCGTCAGTGGTTTTGTTTTTGTTGGTGAAGCTGACGCCGATGCCGAGCATGACGGCGAGATATAAGGCAAGCGTTGTGTAGTTCAACCAACCGAAATTCGCTCGCGTGCTCGTGGGTTTGAAACTCCACACTTCGGACGCGGCCACTCCGGCACGCGACAGTCCGCCGGGAATAACATTGTTGCCGTTCCATTGAACCATCGACGCGGCGAAATGGATTTGCGGCGCTTCGCTCCACGGCAACCAAACGTCCGCAATCGTGTTGTAGGCGAGAACAGTTGCCGGTGGTATCAAAGTTTCGGATTCAGTCGCGCGCGCCATCGAACTCTCGCCGCCAACGATCAGGAAGTGCGCGGGTCCCAAAGATGGAGCCGGTGTGGCGGCCGCAAAAATGGCGTGAGGCAAGTCGGCCACGCGTTTCCAGCCAAAACCGGGTGCGAAACGATAGGCATCGTGCAAGGCGGTCCGCGATTCACCCCCAGACGAACGCTCCAATCCGCCGACCAAAAAAAAGGCGCCGCGTTGGACAGCAGCCGTGGCGCGCATTCGACCGGGGCCGGGCCAGGGTTCAAGTTCCTCCCAGCGTGGATTCGGTTTTGAAAGATCCAACGCCCAAAAATATTTTGTCGCTTCATCATCCTCCGGCGCTTCGATTCCGCCCGCGATGTAAATGGTTTGTCCGAGCAAAGCCCCGGCAGGGAAGGCGATGGGACGTGGTAAATCCGGCAACGCATCACGAACGATTTGTCCATTCTGCCAGCGCAATCGAAACACATCTTTGAAATGGCTTTGGCCATCACCGCCTCCAATGCAAACCACTCCGTCCGACATCGTGACGGAGACGCCGTGAGCCGTTGGTTGGGGCAATTTAAAACCGGAAATCCATTCGCCTTTTGGAGTTGGCAAGACGGCTATTGTGTCGTGCCGATTTGTTTCACCGCTCACGCCGCCCGCGACGATCAACACTCCTCCGCTCACGCCCGCAAATGCGCCCACGGTTCCCGCGCGATCCGGCAATGGCGTGAGTTGTTCCCAAACGAGTGACGGTTGCGCAAGTTGATTGGCCGGTGCACCGACGGCAAGATTCGCGCCGACGAACACTAAGAGAATTGCTGCGAGGAAACGTAACCGGGCGTTCATGTTAATCAGCTTGAAGCGCCCAAACTTTAGGGGACCGAACGCCGGGACGCATCTCGCCGCTCGGAATAACAAACCAATTATTCCATCGCGTCACGGGAACTGTGACTCGCGCCGCCGGAGTTTCGCCTGCTGCGCGCCAGGCATCGTCTCGCACGTCATAGCGCAAGACCGTTTTTGGAAAGCCGGGATGTTTTGAACGCGGTTGAAAATTGGCCAGGCTTCCGTCATCGCCGCCCACCACCAAAAAGCTCGCATCTCCCACGGTTGGCGCAGGACTCGGCGCGGCCACCACCGGATGAGGCAGGTCACTGATTTTTTTCCAGCCGCGCTGTGGCGTGAAACGATAAGCGTCCTTCAAGTAGGTGCGCACCGGCGCGCCATCCGGTCCGGGCGACAGATCTGTTCCGCCCACCAGAAAAAACGAGCCATCGACTGCGGCTGCCACCGAGAGCATACGCGCCGGGCCGGGCCACGGTTCCAGTTCCTCCCATCCGTCATTGAGGCGCGAAAGATTCAGGTGAAAACATTTTCGGAGCGTCGTCGTCGATTCATGAGTTTCGGTGCCGCCTGCGACGTAAACAAAATCCCCGAGCAGCGCACCGCAAGCATTGGCAATGGGCAATGGCAATGAAGGCAAATTTCGAGTCAAAAGCTCTCCGCGTTTCCACTGCAACGAATACACATTGGTGAGATGCTTTTTGGAATCGCTGCCGCCGATGCAAATAATCTCATCCTTGTAATTGACGGAAATTCCGTAACCGCCGGGCACCGGCAACTTGAATCCGCTCCGCCATGTTTCCTCCGCGCGCTCCAGCACGAACACTTGATCGTGCCAGATTTTAGTACCGCCTTCCCAAGGCAATTTGTCGGGAAAATTCGCGCCGCCTCCGACAATCAACGCGCCGCCGCTGACTCCAGCAAAAGCGCTGGCCAAGCCGACCGGGTCCGGCAGCGGAGGAATCTGTTGCCAGCGAAGTGTTGGTTCGGAAGCAGGAGGTCTGAGGGAACATGCGGTCATAAAAATTGCCAGCAAACACACGCACACCAGCGCGCCCAGAGGAACGGCATGGCTGCGCGGAAAACGTGTTTGTTGGAGTTGGAGAAATCGGTTTTGCAACGCGCGCATTGAACAAGAAATTTCAGCGCCGCGCCAAGCGGATTCGTTGTGTCTTTTCCGCAGACAAGCCATTGAAAGTTTTCCAATGCGCCAGATGAATTACGCGAGCGTTGCGCGTTTATTTGTAGCCATTTCTTCGCCCAGTCCGGCGCAATACCAAAGCATCCGAGGCAAGTGAAACGGACCTTTCCACAGGTTGCCTTTTAATCGCACTGAGAGAGAACCGTCCCGACGCAGGTAGCCGTACCATTCGCCGCATTCCGCATCTGGAAAATGCGCGAAGCTCCAGTCATGCACCATCTGGTGCCAACGTTGGTATTTTTTGTCGCCGGTGAGCGCAAAGGCCAGCAGCGTGGCAATGACCGCTTCGTTGTGCGGCCACCAGAATTTCATGTCGTGCCAATACTCCTGCACGGGCAAGCCGCGCAGATCCCGAAAATAAAACAGCCCGCCAAACTCCTCGTCCCAACCGCGTTTCCACATCCAATCGAGAATCTTCAGGCCCAACTGAATCAGGCGTTGATCGCCGCGCCATTTTCCTTCGTGCAGAATGAACCACGCGGCTTCAATGGCGTGACCGGGATTGAGCGTTCTTCCATCGAAATGATCGAGAATTTCTCCGCGCTCGCCGACAATTTCCATCACGGCCTCATGCTCGGGCTTGAGAAAATCGCGCTCGATTTCACCGATGCTGAAATCAATCCATTCGCTGCACGTGCGACCGGATACCGTGATGTCGCCGAGATTGGTGCGCAATTCCTGCGCGGTCACGATGTTGATCATGTGCGGCCCAATCGCTTTTGACGGGCGGGTTGGCTCGGATTTCGGCGGCATGACGCCGGGCGTGAAACTGTAACGCAAATACGTGGCGAAAAGTTTTGCGGCATCCTCGGCGGCGCGACTGTCGCCGGTGGCTTTCGCATAGGCGGCGTTGGCAATCGTGGCAAAGGATTCACTGTAAACATAACGGCGCATCCGCAGCGGAAGCCCGTCCCGAGTGACGGTGAAATACATTTTTCCGTCCGGCGCAAAGCAGTGGCGGCGGGAAAACTCAATGCAACTTCGCGCCGCATCCAGCCATTCAGCCCGTTGCTCGATGGAGTTGTAGAGTGTCGAGAACATCCATGCCGCGCGTCCCTGAATCCAAACCGCTTTGTCGGTGTCGAGCACGGTTCCATCGCGGTCGAGCGAAGAAATGATCCCGCCGTGTTGGGAATCCATTCCGTGACGCAACCAGAACGGAATCACATCCTGCAACAACGCATCACGATAGAATTGCGAAAGCGCCTTGGGATTTTCGGAAAGAACTGGGTTTGGGTTCATGGTGCGATTTGAGGTGTGACGATTCGGAAAAAACCGCTGTGATTGGTTGTTCCGAGAAACATTTCTGAGATCGAGTTGGTGGATTGCGCGGGAAAGTCGGCGACGCGCTCCCACGTGCCAAGCTCAAGTTCTTCGCGCTGCTGAATTGTATAACTCCGATTGGATTTGCTGTGGAAGATCAGGCGTCGTTCATCAGCTCCGTCATATTGAAGCAACAATTCCAATCGGCTCTGCGCATTGAGCGGATTCGTTCCAGCGACGAACTCCGATTGGTTGTCAAAGCCATCGCCGTCCGGGTCCGCGTGGGGACTGGAAATTTCTGCATCGGACAATTGCGCGGGCGTGAAAATTTCACCGGCCCAAACGACATACGACGGGAGTGAATCGTTGCCCTCACTGATCTGGCTGACAGAACGGCGGACGAAATCAATGCGCTTGTAACCGTCCGCTTCATAAAGCAAACCGACTTCGCCAGTCGCCAGTTTGGTGAGCGCGGAATAGGCCGAACCCCCCGCGTGAGCCAGTGAACTGACCGGCCAGGTCTGGCCGTCGTCGTAGCTGATGCGCAAAGTCATTTTGATTCGGGTCGCGCCATCGGCGGCGTTGGCAAAAATAATTCGATTGGCATTGCTGTCGTTGGTGGTCGTGAGCCGAAGAATACTGGCCTGACACGCCGGGTCGGGCAAGGCCGGTTGCTCTGGCGTGCTGGTGTAGGGCGCGCTCCATGTCAGGCCGCCATCCGTGCTCCGACTGAACGTGCGCACGCCCGTGGTCGGAAAATTATTGTCGCGCATGGAGGCGAGTAACGGGCCGCCTGTTGTTTCAGCCACTTGAATTTCGCCACCGCCCGCTCCGGCCACTCCGCCCAATTGCCAGGTTTGCCCGCGGTCATCGCTGAAGAGGATCAGGGACGAGGATGGATTTCCGTAACCATAAACCGGAAAAATTAATCGTCCGGCGTGCGGCCCTTCCGCGATTTGAATTCCGTTACCCGGACCGGTCAGGAACTCGCCGCCCGATGGACGCAAACCCGGATTCAGCGCTTCAATGTCGAGCGCAGGCGACCAGTTCGTTCCATCGTCATCGCTGTAGCGCATTTCCAGTTTGATCTTACGCCCGTTGCTCACGCCGCCGTTATCATAAAGCACCCAGACCCGTCCGTTGGTGCGATCCAGCAGCAAGGCCGCATCGCCCGCCGCAACTCGCGGAATGGGGTTGGTGATTCCGTAGGCCGGATAAATATCCGTGTCATTTGGATTGGTGCCGTAATCGGCAATGACCTGCAACGGCGTCCAGGTCAGGCCGTTGTCGTAACTTCTTCGCGCCACCAGATCGAGCGGGTTCGGAATATCGCCGCAGCCGGAAATGCGTCCATCCGCCACGGCGATCACTGTTCCACGAAGCGTCGTCACCATGGCCGGAATGCGATAGCACGCGTAGCCGCCTTTGCCGGATTCAAACACCGGCACTTTATCCATCAACGGCGGAGGCGGGGCGTCGAGATCGGGCACCGCGCCAAACCATTTTTGCGTGAGATAATTTTCGATGCCGCCGCGCTCCACGCTTTCAAGAGCGCGGTTGAACACCAGCACTTCAGCAACGTGAGCGCGAATCCCAAATTGTTGCGCAACGTTAGCGCCAATCATCAAGCCGCCGAGCGCGCCGTTGGTATCCAGCAACACATCGCTCGCCAATGAGCCGTCAATAAAGTGCCGGAACCTCGGCCCGGTGACATTGGTCACGACGACGAACGAATGCACCTGCCATTCGTTCGTGATGGCCGGCGCGGTTTGGGTTCCAGGGACCGGCCCGTAGTTGGAATTGGTTGCGCCGGACGCTCCCACATGCCAGAAACCGGATTTGACCTGGGCGCGCGTTAAACCTGAGACATAGGAACTGGCGTCGAATAAAAATCCCTGATTGGAATGGTCGCGAACGCGAACGCAGAAGATGAGCGTGCGATTGGTGGAGATGACGCCGAAATCGGTTCGCGCGCTCCATAATCCGTCGCTGCCATTAAACGCCACGGCTCCCGCCAATGAATTGTTGGTCAGTTTAAGCCACGCCTTTTGCGGTGAACCGGTGATGCGTCCCAAGTCACGTGCGGTTTGCGAAATGCCGCTGATGACTTGCGTGCCGTGGTTGGTCCAACGGGAAACGCTGTAATAATCGGCGGCGACCTCAAGACCGCTGTCGCCCTTGAACCACGCGTAAACCGATGCGGGATCAGGTTGCGCCAACACCATTGGCGCTGCGGCCATCGCCATTGCCAACACCAAATGGAACTGGATTTTCATCAGTCCACTTCCTTGATTGCAATGTGCGCCTGAAATGTCGAGGTCGGCAGGCCGACATCGTTCACCAGATTTAACGGCGGACGGGGAAACGGCTGCCAGCCAAAGCGAACCATTGTCGGTGCCACGTTCCTGGAAACATCCAGCACCACGCGGTCGCTTTCGATGCGGGCGACGGCAGGTTTAAAGTGTCCGTCGGTTCCGGCGATTTCAAATCCGACGGGGGGCAAGCCGTCTGTAGTTTGTAATTTTCTAGCGTGATTAAATTTGAGAACCACTTCGGTTCCGCGATGAAATGCGGAAGCAAACAATGGCCCGCTGGTTTCGTTGCTTCGTCCATACACCGTGCCGAGTGCCGCCAGCGCGAGTCTTTGGCCGACGGTGCGTTTGTCGCGTGGATGAACATCGGTCGGATGACCGATGTCGCTCGTCACGACTATGGCGGCATTGGGAATCAGCGAAGACATGCGGCGTTGGCTGTCGCGAAATTCTGGCCAGAACTCCGACTTGTAGCCCTTGTTGGTGCTGATGCTGGAAAGTTGGCAAAAAAGAAACGGGAAGTCGCCCAAGCCCCATTGCTTCCGCCAATCGCTTACCAGCAACGGAAATAATTCTTCATGCTGCTCAACGCGCCACTGCTCTTCGGCATTGCTCTCGCCCTGATACCAAATCACACCGCGCATCGCCAACGGGAGCAATGCGGCAATGCCGGACTCCCACAGGAATGCGGGCTTGAAAGGATGATTCGGGCCAAGCGTATCGCCCGGAATGGCCACGCCATCCTTCCTTGGCTGTTCCAGATTTTGAAGTCCGCGTTCACGGATCCACGGGCCAAGCGATCTGTTCGTCAGCCAGTTTCCTTCCGTAATGTTTTGCAATGATGTCGTGGAGCGCAACGCCTCCCGGCGCATCCACGCTTCTGTTGGCGACCCGCCCACCGCGAGGTGAATGATGCCTACCGGAATGTTCAGTTCACTCTGCAATTCGCGACCAAAATAAAAGGCAACGGCTGAAAAAGGTTTGACCGCGTCCGGCGTTGCTGGAATCCACGCACCGTTGAAAAAATCTGCGGGAGTCAGTCGTGAAATTTGCTCCGGCGTGAACGGCTTTCCAAAGCTGTATTTCGTGGCGAAGTCCAGATTCAACAAGCGGAGCGCGGGCTGATTGGCTGATGCGAGCGTCTCTGCCGCAAATTTGTCACGTTCCAGCGGCCATTCCATGTTGGATTGTCCGGTGGCGATCCAAACCTCGCCCACGAGAACATTCGTGAACGTGACCTCGTCCCTTATCTCGTTTGCAATGGATGAGGCAATCCGCAATTCGCGTGGTTGCGCGCTGGCGGCAAGTGCCTTCAAATTAATTTGCCATTGTCCCTCAGCGCTGGCGTTGGTCTTCACAGTTTCTCCTGCGAATTGAACGGCAATGGAGGAACCGGGAATGGCTGCGCCCCACACCGGAATCGGCGCGTCGCGTTGCAACACCATGTTGTCCGAGAAAACTTTTGCCGGACGAAGTGCAGCTTTGTTTTTGGCAGACAAAACCCATTCGAGCGGAACACGGGCAAAGGTCAGCGTGTCAGCCGCAAAGGCATCGCCGCATTCGTAAAGAATGCCAATGCTGCCATCGCGAAGAATGGTCAGGGACGAATACGCCGAGGGACGCGGGTCCAACAAACGCGGCGCGCTCCAACTGTGGCCGTCATCGCGGCTGAACCGCAGGCTCATCGCGCTGCGAGTGATGGACGATGCGGGATTGGCAAATATTAAAATGTCGTCGTTCGCGCGAATCAAACTGGCCTGGCAAACTGGGTCCTCGTTTTCGTAGGTCAGAGGAGTCCAGGCACCTTGCGCGAGATCATTCGACCATTCCCACCGCGACCATGCGCGCAAGCCCTTGCCCGCATGATTGCGCAAGGTGATTAAAATGTTGCGGTCGCTGAGTTCGGCCACTTGCGCCTCGGTTGTTTCAGGTACGCCCGGCCCTTCGATGGCGGCGCTGCTGGTCCAGGTTTTTCCGCCGTCTTTGCTGAAGATGAAAAAGGCGTGCGCCTGACCGTTGGCGTCCCGATGTTGCGCTGGAAAAACCAAAGTGCCATCGCGCAACTGAATGCCCGCTCCGGGACCTTGCAGCACGAGTCGCCATTCCGGTTTTTTGATTTGCTCCGTGATGTTAATGGGCGCGGACCAGGTCAATCCGTCATCATCGCTGCGCGTGAGCAGAAATTGGCCGGTTTCTGCGGGCGACATTCCGGGGCCGGAACCGCTCCATCCGCGATCGCCGTAAGACCAAAGGCCCGCCACAAAAATGGTTCCAGTTTTTTGATCGACGAGGATGCACGGATCACCCACGCCGTTGCCTTTGGAATTGGGTTCCGCGGCGTCGAAGTCCATGATGCGTCGCATCGCAGACCAGGTTGCGCCGTCATCGGTGCTGCGCATCAAGCCCACATCAATATCCGCCGGGAGATCGCCGCAGCTTTTATGGCGAATATCAAAAACGGCGAGCAACGTGCCGTTGGTGGTCGTCGCCAATCCGGGAATGCGATAACACGCCACACCATCGTCGCCGCGTTTGCGCAGCACGGTGCGGAACACTTGCGGGTCTTTCAGTTCGGCGATCGTTAAATCCTGTTCCGCGAAATCTTCGGTTTTATTCCAGTGCGATTGCAACGCCGCTGTCACGCGAGCGATTTGCGCGTCATCGAGGGCTGACGGATAGATCGCGAATTCAGCAACATCAACGCCTAAGAATTTTTCCACCTTCGCATTTGCGCCCAGCACCAGCCCGGTGAGTCGGGGTGGCGTGGGCGAAGAAACCGAAACCGGTTTGTGTCCGGCGATGTAATGGCGGCCTTCGGTTCCCGTGCCAGCGGATTTGAAAACAAAGGCATGCGCCTGCCATTCGTTCAGTTTTGCCGGATGCGTTGGAGAATCGGGCTGCGTCACATTTTGAATGCCGCGCGGTTGAACGCCCATCTGCCAGTGTCCGTCGCGAATCTGCGCGCGCGTCATCCCCACATTGCTGGAGCCATCAAAAAGAAATCCATTGGTGCCGCGCACACGAAGATAAGCCACGACGGTAAATTCGTTGGTCAAAGTTCCGAGAACATTGTGCGGCGACCAAAGAGCCGAACCCTCCAGGCGAATAACGAGATTTGTTTCAGAACCGGTGTTGACTTGCCACGCCTGCGGTCGGCCATCGCCGCGCGTCAAGTGACGTCCGGCGGCTGAGTTCGTGGCGGAATTATGCCAGCCGAACACCACGTTGCCGGAGCGTTGCAGCGAGTCGCCGCCGCGAAAGAGGGTGTGCGGCGCGGGCTGCGCCGTGACTGAAATTGCCGCGCTGGAAAAAAGAAACGGCAGAAAAACCAACGCGCCCATTCGCATTGCCCGGATCATTTGCGGGTGCCCTTCGCTTGGCGTGCCAGCGCTTTGGCTTTGGCGTCCAGTTCTTTAAGTTTGAATCGAACGGATGCGATGAACGGTTGTTCGCCTTCAATCCAGTGTCCGTAGGTCGTCGTGACAAAGGTTCCGTCTGGAAGAATTTCGACGCCCGGATACGCGCAATCGGTTCCCTTTTTGTTATCCATGAGACGAACGCGATACTGGCCTTCACGACCTTTTTCAATGTCCGCAAATGTTCCGACCCAGCCGACCCAATCGCCGCGAGTGGGCGATTCGCGCGCCATGTCACGGAAGCTGATGAACAGCCGTCCATCCGGTCCGTACTTCGCAGTGTGACGATCACCGGTCAGCGACCCGGGCAATTCGCGTGGTTCAGACCAGGTTTTGCCTTCGTCCTTGGAAAAGATGACGTGCGAATTTTTTCGCCGCGCATTTTCCCGGAGCAACACGGCGATGGTGCGTCCGTTCGGGGAACGAATCATTCCCGGTTCGCACAGATGCACCTCGCTCGATGTGAAAATGGTTTCCGGCGCGCTCCACGTTAATCCGCCGTCTTTGGAAAATGTTTTGAAGAGTTTGAAGACAACCGGTTTTTGCTGGTCCGGCGTTTCCTGAAAAAAGCGGCCATCGTCATGAAACAGCGCCATGTAATGTCCCTTGCCGGTGCGCAAAGGTTCCAGGCAACTCATGACCACAATGCCGCCCCAATCTCCGGCGGGTTCGAGCGGCGACCAGGTTGCGCCGTCATCTTCCGAGACCGCCAATCGCGCCGGATAAAGTCCCGACCACAGGATCAACCGTTTCTTTCCCTTCGCATCAATCACGCGATGCAACGTGGGAGTTTCTTTGCTCGTGGCCCAATTCTCCGGCACCGGCAGACGATCGCTCCAGGTCAATCCGCCATTGGTGCTGCGCTTGTAAACAATCGGCCCGCGACCATGCCCTTTTGGATAAACGCACAGCATCGTTTTGCCATCTTCGAGCAACACGGTGGTGGGATGTCCCAAATATTGGCCGGGTTCCCGATCTACAATCACCTGCCGATGGGTTTCTGTGGCGAGATCAATTGACGGAATCGAGGAGGCCCGCGAGGGCGGGTTGTCAGCGCAAAGCAGGAATGGAATCCAGGTGAGTAAAAGTATCATGCGAACGGTTCTAGCCATGAGCAAAGTCTATAGAAGATTTGAAAAACGTCTCCAGCGCAAACGGCTTGTCTTTTAGGAATACAGGAAAAGGGTAGCACAGGTGACCCGCTCGGAACGGGGGACCGCGGCTGGTCGAGGACGACACAGCCGCGGTCCAAACAAACTTCGAAGTTTTGGGCTTATCCGAGTGTTTCTCCACGCACCAGCTCCGGCCTCATGCGGGAATCATTCGAACGTTGCGCGCCACCGCTGACCAACTTGAGGACGAGCCGGGAAATTTTTCGCGCAAACAGGACGGGATCGGTGTGATACCGCGCCACGACGGGAACCAAATGTTCCAGCAGCGGATCGTCGTCGCGCGAGATCAAGCTTAAGTCTTGCGGCAAGCGAACCCCGCGCCTGAGCAAATGGCTCACTGCCGTCACCACGTGCGCCGGTTTCGCCACGAGAAGCCCGTCCACCGGAGTGTTCCCGCGCAGCAGGCGATCCAGAGTGGCACAAATTCCGCTGACCGAACCGTCGTGATGCGCAATCCGCGCGGACAACGAGGAAAGTTTTTCGGTCGCCTCCAAAAAACCGCGTTCGCTCTCGATATTTCCAGCATGACCACTGCGCGGCATGAGCAACGCCAGATGTTGGCAATGTCGCGCGGCGAGCAATCCCGCCGCATGACTGCACGTGGCCGAGTAGTCGATGTCCACGGAGGAAAGCGCCACACCCGGATGACGCGATCCAGTAATCACGCAGGGCAAACTGCGCTCGGAAAACCATTGTTGCAATTCAACGGTCGAAAGATACAAGACCCATCCGGCGGAACGCGATTGATGCACCAGCACTTCCAACGCTCGACCCGGATGATGGGAATAAGCCGCCTGGCTGGCCACGAACTCCAGCGTGTAACCGACCGCCGCAAGATGATCGCGGAGAGCATCGACCCAGAAGATCGCGCTGGCGGGAAGGTTCTGAAGGGGCAGGGGCGAGAGCATCACCACACGATCACTTTTTTCTTCCGATGGCGTGGCGCTTTTGGCGGTGATGCGCCGCCGACGGCCTTGTCCCGCACTGCAAAGACCTTCGCGGCTCAATTGTTCCAACGCGCCGCGCAACGTGACGCGGCTCACCTGAAGACGTTCGCAGAGTTCAAATTCACCGGGCAAAATGTCTTTCCAGATTCCAGAGCGAATGCCTTCGCGCAAAATGTTTGCGGTCTGTGCAATCAGGGAAGAACGTTGCGGAACCAGCTTCATGAAGGACGAATAATCCAAACGGACATGCGAAAAATTTGCACCTGTCTAAACAAATGACAAGGTGTTTGTCATCGCCTTGACCATTGCCCTCGTGGAATGGTGGCGGTGCATGAATGGACAATATTCCCGCTTTCTGACCGGACTGGTCGCCGCGCCCCACACTCCTTTGCGGCAGGACGGTTCATTGAATCTCGCCACCGTTCCGAGACAGTCGGCGCTTCTGGTCGCCAACGGTGTGACGGGCGCGTTCATTTGCGGAAGCACCGGCGAATCTCATTCCCTGACCACTGCGGAACGCAAGCAAACCGCGGAGGCATGGAAGCAGGCGGTGGCTTCCACGAAAGTGAAATTGATTGTCCACGCCGGTCATAATTGCATTGAAGATGCGCGGTCGCTGTCAGCCCACGCTCAAAGCATCGGCGCGGATGCGGTCTCAATTATGGCTCCATGCTATTTCAAGCCGGCCACCGTGGAGGATTTGGTTGATTTCTGCGAACCGATTGCGGCCGCCGCGCCGGAATTGCCATTTTATTTTTACGACATTCCCGCGTTGACCAGCGTCCATTTGTCGATGCCCGAATTCCTGAAAAAAGGCGCGGCCCGCATTCCCAATTTGGCGGGTCTTAAATTCACTTCTCCAAACCTGATGTCGCTCCAGCAATGTATGGAACTGGAAGACGGGCGCTTTAACATTCTCTTTGGCATGGATGAAATGTTGCTCGCGGGCTTGTCTCTCGGAGCGACTGGAGCCGTCGGCAGCACCTACAATTATGCCGCGCCGCTTTACCACAAAATTATCGCGGCGTTCGAGAAGGGCGACATGACCACTGCGCAGACGCTGCAACTTAAATCCGTGAAGCTCGTCGAAGTGCTTTGTCAATACGGCGTGCTGGCCGCTGGCAAAGCGATCATGGCAATGCTGGGCGCTGATTGTGGCCCGGTGCGACCTCCGATGCGCCGCTTGACTTCGCAACAAATTACTTCACTTCATTCGCAGATCGAGGCATTGGGAATTCTCAGGCAACCTCTTCCCGAAGCGGCCAAGGTTTGAGCTGCGGACAATTTTCAGAACCTGTTTGAAGCGACTCCGAAATAACGTGCGCGTAAAGTTGCAAAGGGGCGCGGCATGAATGCCGCGCTCCATGCATTCAAAACGCGTCCGGCATACTTGGGCAACGCGCCCTTCTTGTGGACAGATTGGTTTGAGCCTCGTCACCTCGGCTGCTACGAGTGATTTCTCCCTCGACTCTGCTTTTTCCCCGGCGTTGTGTTTTGTATTTGCAAAGCAAAGCGGCGGTTGGTGAGACCAACCGCCGCTCGCCGATTTAACTTCAATCAAATCTCAGTCCGCCGAGCGCGCACGGAAGTATTGCTCGGGCGCGGTTGCAGGAACAGAGATCAACGCGGGGGTTGGACTGGCGTTGGTCGCCACTCCGGTCCACGCACTGTTTCCACTGAGGGACGTCGCGGTTTCGAGAATGCCCGTGTAAAGGATGTCAATGTTGTTGCCGTTGCGGGTTGCTGCCACGGAGGGCGGTGTCGGCGGTGTCACGAGATTGAATTCCACCAGGTTAAAATTCATGCTGCCCTGGTTGGGACTCGACCCGGTTCCCCATAGCACGCCGGAGTAAGCGGCGACGGAAACATCGCCCGTCCACGTCGTAAAGATTAAATCGCCGTTGAAATAATAAGACGTGTTCTCCGTGTCAGGATCGAAGACAAACTGGTGCAGGTGATACTCCGACGCACCGGCTCCACCTGAAGTCACAATGCGATCTGTGCCGCCTTGCGGACGCATCAGAAGATCGCCGTTGACCAGATCGAACCAGAACAGGAAACGGTTGCCCGATGAATCTCCGTATTGAGAGATAACAGTCACGCCGCTGTTGAAATCCTCCACAAAACGCCCGCGAATGCTCATGACCCAACCGTTATTTCTGGCCTGGAGATGTTGTTCGGGAGTCATCGGAATATTGTATTGGATGAATTGGCCCGAGGCGCTGGTTTGATCCGTCACTTGCCATCCATGCCAACCGCTGCCGATGTCATCTGGAACCGGGCCTGTGATGAGATTGGGATCGGTGCCGCTGTTGTTCAACCAAGAGCCGCCGTCCACCGAATTTGGCGCCGGTGGTCCGGAAGGTCGCGTGGTGGTGGTGCCGGCGTCGTATCGCGCCACGGTGTTCAGACCCGGCGATTTGTAGGAAGCCGAACTGTTGTTTGCGATGACGAGATTGGACGTATCACGAATGTTGCTCACAAGGACTGTGTAATTTGAACCTTGTTGTTGCGAGGTGGTGCGAAGTTCGACGGTGATCGGATCCACCATGATCGCAGAGATATTTGCGATGCCGGGATTGACCCACACATAGTTGGAAAGATTCGTGGCCTGTTCCTCAAGAACTGGTTCGGAAAAAGTAATCGTGAGCCGGTCCAGCAGGAGCGAACCTTTCACGCTGGCGATGGTGGGTGGTTGAGTGTCGGAAGTCACGGTAAGGCTCGCGGTGGCCGTTTCCACATTTCCAAACGCATGCAAAGCCCGCGCGCGATATTGCGTTCCGTTCATGTCCAGCGTGAGAAAGTCCGTCGTGTAAACATTGCTCACCGCTCCGGGAATAACGACGCCATTGGAGAGCCATTGATAGCCTGCCACGAACGGAGTGAACTGCACCGTGAAAGTGGCTTTCTGTCCCACGCCGTTGGTGCTGTTCTGCGGACTTGAAACCAGCGTCGGAGCAATGCCGCCAATCACATCCAATTGCACGCGATTGAAATTCATTTCGCCAGTGCCCGCGCTCGAAGCAACTCCGAAAATCACCCCGTCAGCGGCCGTGTTCGCGTCGCCGATGTAAGTGGACGTGATCAATTGGCCATCAAAATAGTAGGAGGCATTTGTCGTGGCGGGATCATAGACCAGCATGTGCGTGTGATAGCTCAAGGCATCGCCCGTCAGGACGTAGGTGGAGCCGCCGAGCAGTTGCGCGGTCAATTCTCCATTGGCATTGAGATCGAAGAAAATGCCGTAACGTCGGCCATTGCCCGGATCGCTGTAAAGCACGACGGGAGACGCTGTGCCGCCGAAAAAATCCGTAATCATGCGACTGTGAATGAGCAACCGCCAACCGTTCGCGCGGGCGATGTTGTCCGAGGCGGGATCCACGCCGAGACGGTAATCCAATGCCCCGGAGGTCGAGGAAACATTTTGATCGGTGATTTTCCAGGCATTGAAGCCCGTGCCTAAATCATCGATCACCGCCATCGTGCTGATGCCGGCATTCGTATTGATGATGTGAGCCCAGGAACCGCCTTGCTCAGACATCGGATCGGGCGGACCGGACGGGTGCGAAGTCGTTGTTCCAGCATTGTAACGCACCGGAGAAATGACCAACGCCGGAGTGGTAAAAGGCGAGGACGAACCGGGCGCGATGGTATTTCCCCCCAGATCCTGCACGCCGGACACGGTTACAGTGTAAAGCGTGTTCGGATTGAGCGGAGTGGTGAAGAGATCGACGGTAAAAGAATCGTGCAGCGTCACACTTTGGATCGCGCCGCCGCTGATGGTGTAATTGCCGCTTTGCAGAGCGCTGCTGGTTTCGATCGGTTCCGAGAAACGAACCCGCACATGTTCGAGGGTCAGAAGTCCTTTCAGATTTGCTACTGTCGGAGGCGTGTTGTCCGTGACCGTGAGAGTGGCCGGGACCGTGTTGGTGGCACCTTCGCTGTTTTCAACCAGCAACACATAAGTGCCTTCGTCCGGTTTCGTCACAAACGGAATCGTGTAACTCGACGACGTCGCTCCCGGAATGGGCGAGCCGTTCTTCGTCCATTGATACGAATCAGGAAAATTCTCCACCACGGCGCTGAAGTTCACCAGATCACCCGCTTGTGCAGAAACTGACTGCGGCTCCTGCACGATCAAGGGCGGACCAAAACTAATTTCCATGGCCACATCATCCAGCGCCATGAACACCCCGGCAGCGCCCGCATTGGTGATGCGGGTGAAGTTGAAATAAATTTTGTCCGAGGTCGTGATATTGGTCGCCGTAAAAACAACTTTGAATTTGCGATCATCGGTCTTGCCCTTCGCTCCCGCCGATGCGGTGCCAAATCCAGAAAGCCCGCTGAACACCTGGCTGCCATCGAGGTTGCCTCCCGAGACAAATCCCAGCGATTCCCCCGAACTCCCGATTTCATAATGGAACGTGGCAATGCGCGCCAACGTGGTGGTGTCGGTGGCGGCGAGGAATGACATGGTGAAGGTGTGAACATTTGTTCCCGCAGGAAGAGTCGGAATGGAAATCGCATTGGTCAGCTTCGCATCATTGCCGGTGCTGATCCAAACGCGGCTTTGCAGGCCGGATCCGCCGGTTCCCGAGTCAAAAATGCGATGCTCATTGTTGCCGATGGTTGGCGGCGTCGGATCGACATAGAACCATTGCCCGCCCGCCGGACCATTCGTCAGCGGATTGGGAGCCGGAGCCTGCACGGGATAGCTTTGGAAGGTATCCCGATACACCGTGCCGGCAGGCGCCTTGGCAACCCACAGGGCCACGAACAGGACTGCAACGAACGCAGAATTTATCAACTTATGTGTTTTCATTTTTGTGGTGAGGTTTTTGGACTGACGCCCAGGTGCTTCATTGATTTCGATCGAACGTAAAACTTGTGCCAACCATGCTGCGGATGCCGTTGGTGAACGGGATGCGAATGAATTCCGCGTGGCCATCGGCAAAAGCAATGTTCCAGCGATGATCCTGGTTTTTCGTGTGGCGATATTCTTCCAGCGGCGCGACCGTGCCGTTCCAGGACGGGAAATAACAACCTGCTTCGCCAATGAGGACCATCCGTGTCGGGCTGCGAATCTGGGAAAGTCTGCAGCTTCGCCCCTCGGTATTGATGCCCAACGTATTGAACCCGGGATTGCCATGCACATTGTTGGGGAAGGACGATCCTTGCAAATTGTAACTGCTGTTGAGTTTTGTTTCGCTGGGACAACGGGCCACTTCAACCGCGCTGTCCGGCTGGAATTTTCCCAAATAGGTGTTCAACGGTCGAATCGTGGCATCCAATTGCATATAGAAACCTTGGCTCCCGGCACGACCCACCCAGGAAAATTGGCTTGCGTAAACCGTTCCATTCGCGCCCCGGGCGGTGCGCGGCGGCAATTCGTCATTGGAATCATTGGCATACATGACCGCCGCCAATCCGATCTGTTTCAGATTATTCAAGCAGCCGGTCTGCTTGGCTTTTTCCTTGGCCTTGGCCAGCGCTGGAAGAAGCATCCCGGCGAGAATCGCAATAATGGCTATGACTACCAATAACTCAATCAGCGTGAAGGCGTGGCGGCGGGATCGCGGGCGTATCCGCTCCGAAAAAAATTTCAACAGTCCTTGATACACGTTCAGGGTCACGTCGGTATTTTTCCACCGACACCCCACGGTTCAAAGACCATTCAACTTGTCTTTTCCAAATACAGATTAAGAAGCGCTCCCGGGATGAGGAGTGCGGGCCGCTTAAACGGCTGGGTGTAGATGATCTGTAAAAATCCAGATTTTCAGGGAACTAAACGTAAAAAGTGCTAAGTTTACAAACGGCAGTTGAGTTAACGCAAAGACGCCAAAAATCCGAAGACGCAAAGAGTTGAAGAAAAAAGCGATTTCACCCGCCGGGTGAATTCGCCACTGAACAGGCCGTCAATATTATCCCCTTCTGCCTCTCGACTTTGCGCCCTTGCGTTAATTACCGAAATAAGGTTGAACCGTTCACCACGCAACGGACCGCGATACTCGTGCCTGAAAGGGGGCTTGGCACGATCGCTTTCTAAAAGCGGCGTCAGCGGCGTCGGAATTCCCGGTGATCACCTGCCCACCTCGCGCAGAATGCAATCGTCAAACGTCACGTGCCCTTCTGTGTAGTGACAGTTGATCTTCGTGGCTAGTGACACTCTCAGTCTCGCGCATTTGTCGGCAGTGGTGATAGTGGTTGTGAGAAGTTTGTACGGCCCGGCAGACTTTGTTTCGACTGCCGGATGGCGCAACAGCACGTTATTCCCATGGTCGAGTTCCTCCAGCACCAGGGTGGCTGAATCGTCGGCATGTGTGCCGAATCCTTTCCCACGGAGGTCCGCAGCCTTCACCCACACAGAGGCTGCGTAAGTGGTATTCGGTTTTGCTTCCACATCCTGGTAAACGGTCGTGTGCCCTCCACCATCTGAGTGCGTTCGCAGGGCACCGGCTCCCGAGCGCATTTCCGGCACGCCCCAACCAGGATGCTTCCCATACTCGCTTTCCTGGAATACATAGTCGTTCGTTCTGCCTGCGAAGACATACACCCATTGGCCCCTCACATGTGTGCGGCCGGGGCCGCTTCTGACGCCCGCCAC
Organism: Verrucomicrobiota bacterium; assembly: GCA_013820875.1. GTDB lineage: Bacteria > Verrucomicrobiota > Verrucomicrobiia > Limisphaerales > JACDHS01 > JACDHS01. Next base: position 19,851 of record JACDHS010000075.1, read on the forward strand.
GGTTTCTTCGAAACTTCCATCCAGCAAAAGATTGTTGGATGGCTCCAGAAGTGACGAAACGGGTCGTGCGCCTTTGGCGGTCACGGTCGGGCCGATCTCCAACGCCTGAACGAAGGCCTCACCAAGTCGTGTGGTCTGGCCGATGACAGAATGAAGGCCCTTGAAACGCACCCGAATGACCCCATTGCTGGGGGCAATCTGTCGGAAGACCAGATCCACGGGCTTGTTTGGGCCGCCAGCGGTGGCATTGACGTCGAGCCGATCCACCAATTTCCTCCCGTTGACAAGCACGTCAAAAGCGTTCCAGGTCGTGTCCAAATCCCGTGTGTTTGCAAAGCAGAGCCTCAGGTCGTATCGACCCGGCCCGACGGTTAGATTTACAGTAAAGTCAGGCCCATGGTATCCATAGCGGTAAAGCTCCCCGTCGGGCGCATTTGGCAGCTTGTCAGATGCATTCGTCCACCACCCAACGGCGAGTGCATCAACCTGTTTGCCCAGCACAGAGGCGATTTCCCCCGCCGGTTTCCACAGGTGCCCGTCGGCCCCTGCATAATCCTGCCGGCTCGTATATCCAAAAATCATCCGCTGAGTTCCGGTTGGTCCTGTGCCTTGCGGAAAGTGGTGTGGTTTCGATTCCGCAGAATACTGTATCCGGCTGATCGTCACGATAGATCCATTTGAGTAGGGACTCCCTGTGCCTGTCGGTGCAACGCGAAGCGTGTGGCGTCCATCCGAAAGCCCGTTCCTATAGTAAAGAACCTGGTCGGCCCGGGGCTCCGGATTCCAGCAGTCAATCTGCACAAGCTGCTTTTCCCCATCGAGGTACACGTCCGCCAACCCACCTTCCGGGCCCACCGGACCAATCACCCTGACTTGATTCCCGCGGAATGTTGCTGTGGCCGACGTGCCGCTGGCAGAGGAGCGTCTCCCGGCAGGCCGGGCTTGTTCCCACGCTCCTTCATAACGGAGTTTCTCAGCAGCCATTTCCACTTGTGGATCCTTTCCCTCCAGCACCAGGTTCGTCGCTCCGTCATGCCGCACATGGATTATGGCATCCCCGTTTGGAAGTTTCTTTACTGTGTAGCCGTTCGCATCGAGCGCGGCACGCACGCGCAACTCCTTGCCGTCGGCAAGGACCTTTTTTGGGACAAAAGAGAGTCGCAGAACTTCAATTGTTTCGAACGGCGCATCAAAAGTAGAGTAAGCGACCTTTCCCTTCCCGTACGTGACCGAGTTCACGACTGCACTCGCGCGGACGATATGATTCTCCCGGCTCGCGCCAAGCTCCTCCGGGAGCCAACTGATGGCGGCCAGCACCCAACGCAGAGGCCAGGGATGGGCAATATTGAGCCATTTACCATTCACGATAATGCCGCCGTCGATGTTGTCTTCGCTTACTCCGTTCTCGTGAACGTCGTAGGTTTGCAGCACGAGCTGCCGGTAACCCAGTTCCCTGGCCCAGTCATCATCAGCTTCAACGCCATACTGACACCAGATGGCCCCGACCATTATGGGGGCGTACCACAGCGAGCGGTCGCAGCATCTGCTTGACTCGGGATAAGCCCATGCCCCGCTGTAAACGTCTCCGCGCGAGGCTGGGTCTGCGGTGCTTCGATTCAAAAAGATTGAAAGAATGTTGCGGGCATCGATTTTCCAGTTTGGAAACTCCCTGGGATTTCTAACGAGGTATGAGACCACATCGGCTGTGGTAGAGCAATTTTGGGTTGGGTTCAACCAGTCCCAAAAATAAAACCCCCAGGTTTTATCGTCTGTCCAGCGGGGCAGTAGTTGCTCGAGAAGGTACCGTCTGCCCGCGTCCCGCGCTTTCACAATAGCGTTATCCTGGCCCGTGTAACCCAGACGGATTAACTCGTCCAAAAACGAGAGGATCATTGTGACGCCGCCGGTCTGCTCATTTACTTTCCAGCGGCTACTTTCGGGGTTCGCGTAGCGATTCCAGGGCGCAGCCTTTGGATCGTAGTTACACTTGGCTGCAAACAAGTCACCCCAGTGCATCGCTGCTTCGAGCCAACGACGGCTGCCGGTCACCTGATAGGCCCGGAGCAGCCCCCGACCCATGTCACCGCAGATGTCGAGTTGGATCATGCCGGACGGATCCGCGTTTCCGTATGGCACACCTTTGGTCGGAACGCTGATCGGAAACCGCGGCCAAGGGTGATCTGCCGGGGTCAGCGCGTGGTCCAGCAGGTAATCAGCCATGTAGGTCATGTGCGCGATGGCCGCCGGGTCTCCTGTGTATCTGTAGTAGTCAACCCATCCGTTCAGCACACTCGTAGAGCGCTGGCCGAGGTCTCCGTTCATCCAGTCGCCGGGGTTCTCTGGCGTTATCGTGCCGTTGGACGAAATCTGCCATTTGCTGGTGAACAGATAGTCAGGGTAAACCGCGATCGCATTATTCGTGGTGGTCCAGGGATATCGCTTGAGGGTTTCCGCTGCGATCCGAACGCGCATATCGCATTGACCGTTCAACCCCCCGTACCAAGGCGCAATGACGCCGTGCTTGTCCAGAACCGCCGGATGCGCGTAGTAATGATCGAGGTTCGCTGCACCGGATGGCTTCGCGATGAAGAGGACCGCTGCCAGGATTAATTGGGGTATAATTTTCATGGTTCTCATAGATATTCAGGTTTTTGGCTGACTCGGCTTTGTTCAACAAAACGAACACCTCAGCGTAAAGCCCAGGAAACATTCCGAATCCTGCGTTTGGATCGAGACATTCAATATTCTATTTTGATCGTCAATGGACCGTCTGTTTTTGGCTGTAAAAAAATAATGCCCTGCGCCGAATTAAATTGCTTAGTCTGCTTGCCATTGGTCGTCACCGCACGAATCGGTTTTCCTTCTGGATGCCGCAAACACAAGGCGATGGTTTTGGGCGCGTTCCGGGAAGGCGATTGAATCGAAGCCTCGATAAAACCGCTGTTGATGTGCGACTCAATCCGGTAGCCCGCTTTGCCGAATCGAGTTGGCGCATTCTCCACCGCCACCGTCTTTCCATCTGCCAGCCAATGGCTCGGAATGAGCGGTGCAAGCCACAAGTCGTCTCCTTTTTCGAGGAGCAACATGAAACGGGTTTGCTCGAGAAAATAAGCCGTTTCGTGAACCTTGTCCCAGGCAGCTCGATTGTGAAAATGCTCCCAAAGCGTCAGCACTTCGGGGTTCAATAATGATGCCAGACTGTTGAAGTAGGTTCGCAAAAACGGTTTCACATCGCCCTGCAATGCGTATATCTCCGCATTGCGCGTGTAGTAAGGTTGCACCTTCGAAAACCCGCCGAGGTTGAACCAATCCGCCCGGCTTTTTTCAGTGGGATAATCATACCAGCCTCCGCCCAAAAATTGCATGTCCTCCATTTGATCGAGCATCCGGCGAACCTCCAGACTATCCGCCTCCAGCACTCCCGCGACGACGAGTTGATGCGCGCCCAGTTCGACATCATAACACCAACTGCGTCCCATATCTTCGCCCGGAAAAAAATCCTCCAACCGCCCCGGACTGTGGACGCGCGAAGGATACGGTTCAACCCACATGCCATTTTGCAGGGGCAGCACTGGCGCTTGCGCCTGGGTCCATCGATAGGCGCGCAGAATGTTTTTCCGTAAATCAGCGGCACTGCGGAGTAACACCGTGGCGTCGGGATGTTCAATCGCATTGAGTGCGGCGCCTGCTTCACGCAAACCAGCGTGGTAATACGCGTTCATCATGAAATGATAGGCGAACGAATTCCAGTCAGCGATCACGCCGGGAGGCATTAATCGATATTCCGGTTTCGGTTGACCGTCCGCGTCAAGGCGCTTCGTCTTCTCGATTTGTTGAGCCGTCCATTGTCCCACACGCGCGACCTCCGGTGCCACGTGCCGAAGCCATTTGAGATCGTGGTTGAGATTGTGATGTTCTCCCAGGGTCCAAAGATGCCATGCGGTCCCGAAGGTGGTGTAGCCAGTCGTCAGAAACCCGGCCGGATTGTATCGATGAATAAAATAATCAAGACCATCGCGCGCAAACTCTGCGTGCCCCATGAAATCCATGGCCCGAATAATGGCATGAGCTTCACTTTCCAGCGGGCCATAGCGCATGGCGGAAATCCACGGCGCAAGTCGTTTTCCATTTGCTTCGTTCCGAGCGGCGATCAGGCAACGCACCTGCGAGGAGAGAATGATGTTCTGAAGAAACTCGTCTGGAATCGTCAGCTTCATCGCTGGCTCGAAAAGCGTTTTCCAGTAGGCCGCCGTTTCGTTTCTCAAAGAATTCGAGTCATCAAAACTCGCGAGCTTTTCCGCCTCGATTCCAACGCCCGGGAAATAAACCACCACGCGCGCTTGCGCACCGGCAGGCAGTTCGCCTTCAAAGCTGATCATCCCCGCCTGGATGTTTGCACGCAATGGGCCGCGCGCCGTTGCGTCCAGCCACGCCATCGCACCGCTTTCTTTGTGAATCCAAAATTCATCCGCACTCTTGCTCAATCGCGCGGCGGTTTTCTCTGTTGAATCCATCAGAAAATTGAGCGCCAAGACTGCCTTCGCCGTTTGCGCCGTGGTGTTGGTGATGGCGAATTCCACAACCGCCACCGATGGATGGTTCCAACGCGGTGAATTCACTCCAGGGAAGCCGACCGGTGCCACGAAGGTTTTTTGCCGATACAGAATGCCGTTCTTTTCAAGCGACGTTATCGGAATTGGCAACCAACCTCCTTCAAGCTCTCGTTTGATGGTCGCGTCCGGCGCTTTCTGGGCGAGCGCGGCAAAGTGGCTGACGCCGCCGCCGGTTTCAATTCGCCGATGCGGCCCCGGACCGAATCGCGGTTGCATTTCCCCGGTCCGCCCAAATCTTAATTCGCGTCCTCCGACACTGATGGGCGGATTGGTTGGCTCAATGCGGCGTGCGTCTGCGGAATCGAAGAAAAAAAGTCCTTCACGCTCCACCACGAACTTCACATTGTCACCCGCCAGCGACAGCATCACAGGCCCGTTCGCTTGAATCGGATTGTGCGTTTTGGCCATCGCCTGAGCCAACGTTTGTTCCGGCAACTCACGAACTTTTTCCAAGACCGTTTTCTTTCCGCTGATATTTTGTTTGTGCTGCGCCAAAGTGACTGGGGTTGATTCGGTCGTGACGAAAAGCCCGTGGACCGGAATGTAAACGGGACCATTCTGCAAAACGTCCTCCACCGACACGCCAAACGAACCGGTGGGCAGGCGAAAGCGCAGGACCGTCGGCTGGGATTTCAAGATGGACGAATGACCATAACGAATCGGAAGGCTAAGCGGCTTGTTCAGGTTCCATTGTTGCGTCAAGCGCCCGTCCTCAAATTCTCCGTCGTCAATCGTCACTTCGCCGGTTGCGTTCGTCCCGCCGTTTTCCACAACCAACCGCAACTGAACCGAGTCCCATCGCGTCCGACTTCGAGCCGAAAGAGTTTGGACGTTGAAACGCTTTTCTGACTGGATCACCCAACGGATTTTTTGAACGGGAACTCTGCCAGCTTCAGGTTTGAGGCGAAAAACAAACGTCTCTTCCGCTGCATCCAGCACCCCATCGAGCGCCGCCCATTTCCCTTGCCACGCCGATTCACCGAACCAACCTTGAACCTCGACCGAGGCTGCGGGCGGAAGCGGCGATTCGGCTGCGAACTGCAAACGCAACTCCTGCAAAGGCCAACGGTTCAGCCATTGCAACCCGATGCAGCCAATCCCATCATTCACCGGAATCTGGAATGTGCCGTTGGCCGAAAGTTGGAGATCCGTTTCGAGAAAAAGATCATCCGCATTAAACTCTTCGATTCGACTGGCGCGCGCGCCGTCCATTCGCTTCGCGTCCCACGTCACCACGCGCGCAAACTGAGCAACGTCCACCGGTTCCGCCGGTTTCCATCCCGGCTTGATGGTCAGCCGCGCATTGGCCCAATTGGCCATGTCACGCGTATTCCCATCTCCCGCGTCGCCAGCTTCGAGACGCATTTCCCGCGCGCCCGCCACGGAGACGCGCACGGATTTCACGCCATCAGCCTGTTTGATGGTTCCACTGTCAAACGCCTTGCGTCCATCGACAAAGACCTGGAAGACGATGCTCCCGGCCCCCGAGGAATGACTTTGCACGCCGACCTCTGCTTCAAACTCGACGTAATCCCCATCGAGCATCACGACAATTGTGCCATGGGCATGATGACCGATTCCTTTCGCGTAGATTTTTCCCGCCATCTCCAGAGGCTGATTACGCGCAGTCTGGTCAAAACCAAACGTCCCCCAGTCCTGCCGCGTAGAATGAATGAATTCCGGTCGGTCGCTCAAATAGACGTTTTCTTCAGCCAGCAGTCGCGGACTGACTGACACCACGAAAACCAACAACAATGCCCACACCATATCGTGGCGCAAAAGCCCTGAGTCGAGACGATATCTGATCGAAGTCATCATGGTTATTTGTTACCTCAGCAAAGACCGTCGGTGAAAAGCTTGAGATCGATCACTTTTTCCAGATATGAATGCGATCGGTTTCAAAGCTCACTCCAGCATTTCGCCAGTGCAAGCCCTCGCTTCAAAGCGAAATACGCCTGTCTTTTCCCCAGACAAAGAAATGGGCACCCAGTCTCCGACGTAGATGAATGCGGAAGCAGGAATTTGCAGGAGGTGAACGACCGCTGAGAAAACTTGCCGCCTGATGCGGCGAGAAAGGAATCCCAAAAGTTGAACAGCTTGCCCGCCTGGCGCGAGCAGGCTCTTTGACCAGTTTTGAGGAACTGGTGTATCGCTACGAGGCGAGGATTTTTAACTTCCTCGCCAACCGCTGTGCAATGCCACACGCGCGCGACCTGACCCAGGAAGCACTGAACACGGCATTCAACCTCGCGCGGAGATTAGGCATCCGTGTCGATAATCCTGTGGAAAAAGCATTAGCGATCAAAACAATGATCATTCAGTCTTCGCAAAAAGAATGCTTTCTACCCGAACAAATTTCCTTGTTACTACAGCATTCAAGTGAGGAGTGGAAAACAGTGACTCTTGTCGGCTGCTACACTGGAGCCCGGCTTGGAGATTGCGCCCGAATGAAATGGGCAAATGTGGATTTTGAAAAAAGTCATTGATTTTCAGCCACAAAAAACTCGGAAAAACAATGCTCGTATTGTCATTCCCATGCACCCAGACCTTGAGACTCACCTCACGGCTTTAGTCGGGACCGACACGGATGGCTTTCTCTCCCCTTCACTCGCCCAAAAAGGAATTAGTGGCAAAAGCGGCTTGAGCGAAAAGTTTAAACGAGTGATGACAAATGCTGGTATTTTTTCAGGCACATCCAAAGGTCAAGGCTTCAAAAACTTCAGCAAACTTTCCTTTCATAGCTTAAGGCACACTTTCAATAGCGCTCTGCTAGCAGCCTGTCGGACTTAAGAGAACACAAATTATTGTAGACTTGTTGAACAGGAGAGAAGCGTGAGCGTCTGAGATACATGGCGACCCGCTTTGTTCCGATAGACCGAGACACCCCACTACTGCTGCCGCCGAATTTGCGTGATTGGGTGGCTGCGGATCACCTGGTGCATTTTATCTCCGACGCGGTCGAGGCAATTGATCTGCGGCAGGTGCGTGTGAACACGCGAGGGACTGGGAGCGAGCAATACCCTCCGCATATGATGCTGTCTTTGCTCATCTATAGTTACGCCACGGGTAATTTCAGCAGTCGCAGTATCGAAAAGAGCACCTATGACAGCGTGCCGGTGCGTGTGCTCACGGCGGATACTCATCCCGACCATGACACCCTCTGCAACTTCCGGAGGGAGAACAAAGCCCTGCTCAACGAGAGCTTTGTCAAAGTTCTGCAACTGGCCCAGGAACTGAAGCTGTTGAAG
>JACDHS010000076.1 GCA_013820875.1 Verrucomicrobiota bacterium
TTGGCCCTTTTCCACCCGAAATTCCCGCAAAAATACCCAAAAGTAAGGAAAACGGGCTGTTTATCCATTTTTTCGTTCTGTTTTAGAACCCTGGTTGGCCAACTTGCCGTCAAAACAGAACGAAAAAACAGGTAGGTTGGCCAACGAGGTGTCCAAAACAGAACGAAAAAGTAGGTAGGTTGGCCAACCAGGTGTCTAAAACAGAACGAAAAAGTAGGTGGGTTGGCCAACTAGGTGTCTAAAACGGAACGAAAAAGTAGGTGGGTTGGCCAACCAGGTGTCCAAAACGGAACGAAAAAGTAGGTGGGTTGGCCAACCAGGTGTCCAAAACAGAACGAAAAAACAGGTGGGTTGGCCAACGAGGTGTCTAAAACGGAACGAAAAAGTAGGTGGGTTGGCCAACCAGGGTTCCAAAACAGAACGAAAAAGTGGCGTGGTTGGCCCCCTTCCCTCGCAGCATTGACAGATTTCCCATGAGGGAATGACATATAGCTCATTCACTTTTGATCGCACCCCTACGCAGAATCCCTACGCAAATTTCCTTTGTGTCTTGGCGCGTTGGTGGTTAATTGTCGCTCTTTTATGCTGAAAGCTGGAATCGTCGGTCTGCCTAATGTCGGGAAATCAACCTTGTTCAATGCCGTTACGCGTACGCGCAAAGCGGAAGCAGCGAACTACCCTTTTTGTACGATCGATCCGAATGTGGGCATTGTGACTGTGCCTGATTCCCGTCTGAACGTGCTGAGAGACATCGCCAAAACCAAGGTGGTGATTCCGGCGGCTGTTGAGTTTGTGGATATCGCTGGCCTTGTGAAGGGTGCAGCCTCTGGCGAAGGGCTTGGTAATAAATTTTTGACCCACATCCGGGAAGTGGACGCACTCGTGCAGGTGGTCCGCTGCTTTGAAGATGCAGATATTCATCACGTCGCCGGTGATGTGGATCCGGTCCGCGATATCGAGACGATCAATACCGAATTAGTTCTTTCAGACCTCGAAACAGTTAAAAAACGACTGAACAGCGTGGCCAAAGATGCCAAACGCGGTGATAAAGTCGCCGCTGCGGAGGAAGCCATTCTCAAAAAGCTCGAACCGCATTTGAATGAAGGCAAACCGGCGCTGCTCGTGGAACTCACTCCCGAAGAAAAAGCTGTGTCTCGCGGCTTCTTTCTCCTGACGGACAAACCGACCATTTTTGCCGCGAACGTGAAGGAGGCTGATTTGGCCACAGCGGATACCAATCCATATGTATTAGCAGTGCGTGAATACGCCAAGGCCCATATCGGTTGCGAAACCGTCGTAATCAGCGCGCAGATTGAAAGTGACCTGGTTGATTTGTCGGACGAGGAAGCCATGGAATTCCTAAAGGAACTTGGTGTCCAGGAATCCGGCGTTGGCGCTTTGATTCGTGGAACCTACCATTTGCTTGGGTTGCGCACTTATTTCACCGCAGGTGAAAAGGAAGTTCGCGCCTGGACGATTCACAAGGGCGATACCGCTCCCAAAGCGGCTGGTGTCATTCATTCCGATTTCGAACGCGGCTTCATTAAAGCAGAAACGGTCGCTTACGATGATCTCGTGAAATGCGGTTCCGTCGCTGTGGCGCGCGAAAAAGGTCTTTACCGCATGGAAGGCAAGGAATACGTCGTGAAAGACGGCGACGTCCTGCTTTTCAAATTCAACGTGTAGTAGCAAGCTGCGGAATCCAGCATTTGATTGGCTGGAATTGGGGGAAAATGAACAATTCGGACAACGAGAAACCAATCCTTCATCCGGACGGGAGGAAAGCAGGCAGGGCCGAATTGTTTTCGCTTTCCAATCCATTCCTGTCGGTTGGCCTGAAGCAAGCAGGGATCCTTGGGGCGTTATTGTTCCTCTTGGCATTTGCCGATGCTTATTGGCAGATTAACGGCCTTTATTGGGCAGCTCGCTGTTTCGGTGGTCCCGCGCTTCCATTGCTGGGGATGCTAAAGATAAAAACAATTTTCGAATCATTCACTCTCCCGATTCTTGTGATTGTTCTGTATTGGGTGTCATTGGGATCTCTTGCTGCCAAAATGGCGGCGTCTGGACCGTACAAGGCGGACGCTGCGAAGCCTGCACCTGTAATCCTTGTTTACCTGCTGGGCCTCGTGCTGGTTGGAGGCTTATTCTCGATTCCTTTATGGGAAAGACATAGGAGTCCCGGGAGGAGAGTGCATCCCCCAAACGCAATCATCAATAACCTGCGCCAAATTGATGGAGCCAAAGAACAACTGGCCATCGAGACTAAATTGGCGCCTGGCCATGTCATTACCGAGGCAGATCTGGCGCCTTATCTTAAAGACAATCAACTTGCCTCACGATACGGCACCGCAAGGCTGCGATATATTTTGAGCCCCATTGGGACCGATCCATATGCAGTCTTGGAATCCGATTGGACGGAGCACCGGACAGGTAGAAAACCTCTCCTGATAGGCACTAACGGTACCATTTACACTCTGCCTTCATACGAATAAGATCCCCAAGGTTTTTGAAGCACCGAGCATCGTAACTTGATCTGACTGAGTCTTTGGCTACTGATGGATCACTTCAACAAAAACTCCCGCAGAAACAGGATGGTCGCGAAGAACTGGTAGTCGGCATTTTTCTTTTTGGCGAAGCCATGGCCTTCGTCTTTGGCCATCAGGTACCAGACGTCGCCGCCGTTCTTCCGAATCGCTTCCACCATTTGCTCGGCTTCGGTCACCGGCACGCGCGGATCGTTCTTTCCCTGCACCACAAACAATGGTTTGCGGATGCGTTGCACGTTTTCAGTGGGAGAAATCTTTTCCAGGAAGGCGCGCATTTTTGGATCGCGTTCATCTCCGTATTCGGCGCGGCGCAAATCGCGGCGATACTCCTGGGTGCTTTCGAGGAACGTGACGAAATTCGAGATGCCAACGATATCAATCGCAGCCCGCAAGCGATCGCCGAAATGCATCATGCTCGCGAGCACCATGTAGCCACCGTAACTCCCGCCGATCACCGCAACGCGCTCCTTGTCGAGTGTTGGATCTTTCGCAATCCAATCAAGGATGGCGCCGATATCGCGGACGGAATCTTCACGTTTGAAGCCGTTGTCGAGGGTGAGAAATGTTTTTCCGTAACCGCTGGAACCGCGCACGTTCGGAACGACGAGCGTGATGCCGAGTTCGTTCAAAAGGTAATTGGAGCGACCTTGAAACGCTGGGCGCGATTGGCTTTCCGGTCCACCATGAATGCTCACCAGCACCGGGCGTTTGCCGGGAAACTTGCCTGGGTTGGGCCGATAAACGAACGCAGAAATGGGGAGGCCATCAAAGCTTTTGGTGCGGATCAATTCCGGCTCAACGAACTCCGCAGTGTTCAAGCCTCCGGTCTCACTTTCGGTCCAGCGTTCAAGCTTCCCGCTTTTGATGTCGATTGAGAACACGTCGCTCGGCGCTTGCGCGGACGACATGCTGAACGCGAGATCGCGATTGTTCTGGTGCCAGGAGAGCCGGGAGATGACGCCCATGGGAAGTTGAGGAAGCCGGATCGGCTTTCCAGTGCTGGCATTCACGACGTGAAGGGCGCTGGAGCCGTCCTCGTTCGTGATGTAAGCGAGCAGACGACCGTCTTCCGATAATTCGAAGCCATCCACATCCCACGGAATGTGGGCCGTGAGAACGGCGTCGCGGCCAGTGGCAAGATCGCGCCGGACCAGTTGTCGAAATTCGGAACCTTTATCGGAGCGGAAGAAAATCGAACGTCCGTCTTTGGAAAATTCGGGGGATGAATAGGAAATTTTTTCCCCGGTGCGCGGTGTGAGCAGTTCCATGCGTCCGGTCAGAACATCAAGCAGATGAATGTAGCTCTCATTGATCGAAACATATTCGGACACGAGCAATTTGGTTTCGTCCGGGGACCAATCACTGACACCCCAGCCGCCGCCGGACAATTCAATTACTAACCGGTTCGAAGCCGGATTGGCGGGATCTATCGTGTAGATGTCATTGTCGCGTCCCGTGCGGCGGGTCGAAGTGTAGGCAATTGATTTGCCGGACTTCGCCCATGTGGCACTGGTGTTGCGGGACTTGCCATCAGTCAGGAGAGTGATCCGGGCGTCTTTGAGATCGAGCCGATAAAGTTGGAAAAACTCTCCACCACCGGTGTCCTGCGAGAAAACGATGAACCGCGCGTCCTTCGGATGAAACGAGCCGCCCGCGACCGGTTCCTCCAGGAAGGTCACCTGACTGCGGGCGCCACCTGGCATCTTGACGTGGTGCAGTTGTGACGAATCAGCGAACCGGGTGGTAATCAGCATTTCGCGACGGGTGGGATGCCAATCGTTGAATCCAGCGCCACGAAACTCGAGGTAACGTCCGACATCATTTCGCAATTCCGCAGTGATTGGCGGAATGCCTTCCCCCACGAGGTTCTCCGGAATTTCTGCGCGGAGCGTTGAGAGGCCGAGGGTCATTATTAAGCAGAGCCAAAAAAATTTCATAATTCCGTGCCGATTAAAAACCGGCGCTTAAAATAGCCTTGATTAGTTTCTTTGCGAGTAGAACCGATACATTACCGACTTCGATTACGGAATGGAAATTCCGACGTTCCCGTAAACAGAGACACATTTCGGCATCAATCGGAAACTTGCCGGGTGCTGGCTCTTCTTGAATACGGAGCCAGGGTTAACGTGGTGTGTAGCGTCACTTTTTCGTTCGGGTCTTTTGCGTCACCGCAGTCGTCGCCGGGCGGCTTTTCGGTTTCGCCGTTAGCATTACCATCAGGACCGCTCCGACTGCGAGCCCGAGTATCAACACCACCCAAAACGTCCATGGAGCGCGCCATTCTTCCAAACCATGGATCAGGTTCATGCCGAACATGGACCCAATCGCAGTCAATGGCAGGAAGAGCGCGACCAGGAGATTTAGCCGATGTCCGGTAACGACGAGTTGATGTGCTTGCAAGGATTGTTCCTCGGATTGTTTGGCGATCATGTATTCCATGCCGTGCTGCGCATCGGTGTGAAGTAATTCGATCGTGCGTTCCAATTCGCCGGCGGTGTCTCGGGCCAACAGGACGGAGCGTTCCTCCGGAAATTCGTCCCGCGCTTCCTGCAGGGCGCGGTGCGTGTTGCGGATGGAGCGGAGCAGTGCGGTGGTTCGTTGGACGACTGTGAAGAAGTTCTGCGCAGAAGGCGTTTCCTGCATTTGATCTTCCAGTTGGTCGGCAACTTTTCTCCAGTCTTCAAAAAGGTCATTGAGCGCGGCCGCTCCGGCGCCGCGTTCCGTGGAGCGCCATTCACCTTTGGGACTTCGCCAGAAGAAAATGGAATCGCGCTCTGGATTTCCCGGTTCCGGAACTTTATGGAGAATGATGAGGAGATGGCCCTCGGCAGACATCATGCGTTGTCGCCCGGCGCGGTCGCCGAGCCGCGTACGAAAGATTTCGGGCACTTCCCATTGGTGGGGTAGTAGTGAAGCCATGCCGACACTCAAACTGAACCGTCTGCGGCGTCAATCAAAATTGAAGGTTGGTGAATCAGAGAAATCCCCGATGTTCACCCATGTTTAAACTGCGATTATGAGATGAAATAGGAATCGATATGAATAAAGCAGTATCAATCGGACTTTTGGTTGGCGGCATCCTCTTGATCGCCTTCGGTTACAACGCCTCGCAATCGTTCGGCTCGGAAGTGTCACGAGCTTTTACAGGTTCGCCCACGGACAAATCAATGTGGATGATGATCGGTGGAGCGGTCGCTGCGGTGGTCGGCCTGGTGGGCCTGATGCGCAGTCCGCGCGCGTAACCAGACTTACGGAAGGTTGATTGCGGCGTCAATGTCCGCCTTCGTGAGCAGCACCGCGCCTTTTAGAAGGCGGCAGAATTCCTTCTTTGTGACATGATTATGGACGCCCTCTCGGCTGCGCAGGTCGTGTATCTGTTTGTATTCCACCTCCAACCGTTCCAGCCGGGTGATTCGCACGTAGCCATTCGCCGTTTGCCAGACCTGATCCTGTTGTAACTTCATTCCCTAACATTCGGGTTCAAAGTTCAAAGTTCAAAGTTCAAAGTTGACCGGGGGCGCGCAAAGTTAGCGGTCCGGAACCTATGATCGCAGCCTTGGCCGCTGCGGCTGATACTTCGCACAGCCGCGCTCCGAATGTATTGCGGCTCGCAATCTTAAACTTCGAACCTGAAACCTTGAACTCACTTGCGGATAGATTTCGGAATTTGCCCTCTGATACAGTGCCGCGATGTATGTTCGCTGGAGCTGCCTTCTATTTCTCGCGGCAATTCCGTTTGTCTCAAGCGCACAAGTGCTCGCCCCTGTTGTTGTTTCCACGAATACAACTATTCGAGTCATGGCGGCCAATCTGACCACCAGCAATTTTCAACGGTATGAGACTCCCGGATTGAACATCATGAAAGGCTTGCAGCCGGATGTGGTCGCGATTCAGGAATTCAATTACCAGAGCGCGACCTACCCTAAGAATTCAGACGCCGGATTCCGTGAGATGCTCGACAACACATTCGGAACCAACTTCGTTTATTTTCGCGAGGGCGGGAGCAAAAGCATTCCGAACGGGGTCATTAGTCGGTTTCCAATTCTTACCAATGGGGTTTGGGACGATATAGAATTGTCGGATCGCGAATTTGTGTGGGCGAAGTTGGACATTCCAGGAACAAACGAACTGTATGTCGTGAGCGTTCACCTCAAGGCCAGCGATGATTCTGCTTCGACAACGAAAAGGGCTAATCAAGCAACAGCTCTAAAATCTTTGGTGCAAAGTAACTTCCCGGCGAGTGCATTTGTTGTTATCGCTGGCGATTTCAATATTCATAGTTCCACGGAAGCGGCTTTGACTACGTTCGAACAGTTTTTGAGCGACTTTCCAATACCCACCGACGGGGTCTCCGGTTCGAGCACGAACATGAACACCAATGCCAGCAGGTCGAAACGGTTCGATTACGTCCTGCCCAGCTTCTTACTCAGCAGCAATCAAGTGCCTACCGTGATTGGATCGAAATCATTTTCCAATGGGTTGGTCTTCGATTCACGCGTTTACACCCCGTTACCCTCACCAATCCTGTTTGAAGATTCAGGTGCAACCAACATGCAACACATGGCTGTCGTGAAAGATTTTCAGATCGACTACACCGTGACCAACTATGTCACCGTCACATCGCCTCGCCTCGAACTTCTGTCCAACAACCTCATGGGTTGGTCCGGGCAGAGCAATGTGACTTACACCGTGCAGGCCAGTTCGAATCTAACTGCGTGGGCCACTGCAGGAAGTGCTACTTCCAGTTCCAGCAATTTTGTCTTCACCATTCCCGGCGGGGTGCCACACCCTTCGTTTTATCGCGTGATGTATCCATGATGGATTCGCATAAAATTTATTTCAGTCTCGACGCAATTGCGCTGGCACGTGTTACGTTGCATTAAGTTATGGCGTGGCGAATTGAAGATAGTGTCCAGCGTGGCGAGCTTGATAACCGTGAACGCGGTATTGTTCGTGGAAAAATCTGGCTGCACGGATTAACCGATCCAATAATTGTGGAACTGCGCGGGGATGCCTGTCCCGACCTGGCCGGTTGTCTGCTCAACTTCGAAAATCCGGGCGAAACGTTTCCGCTCCACACCGATGGTCTTAGTGCGCTGCAAACAGGAGTCGTCGGAGATCTGACGGCGTCCCGCAAGGTGCGGGTGGTGGAGATTCTTGAAGAAGATTTGTCTGGGGACGAACCAAAAGCTTTTCCGGAGCACTGGGCCAATAGTCTTTACCTGGAATGGTTCAGTGAAACGAATGGGCGGGTTGTCATCGAGAGCGCCAATTACAAACTCACCCTCTCGCCGCCGCTCTGGAAACTTTCTCCTGAAGAAGATGAACAACGCAAGAAGGACGCAGCCGCCGGGTTTGCAGATTTCATGAAGCAGTTTGATGCCGCCCTGGAAAGCTCCGTGCATCATCCCCCGGAAGACAAGCAATGGGACGAGTTCGATTACGAACGCTTCATGCGCGAGAGCGATGCGCGCACTGATAAGTACATGGAGTTGCTGGAAAAGTATGGCGACGATCCGGAGTCAGAAGACATTATATCGCGCGAAATGGGTTGGGACCAGGAGAACCAGGAGGCTGAATGGGAGCTGGAAGCGGTGGAGGATTCTTCGTTGGCAGGACAATCCGAGGAGAAGATCGAGTTCGGTGAATTGCCTCCTTCCCTGGAAGATTTCCCGGCGCTCGAACCCGATGCAACCACCGAAGGGGTGGATTGGATTCGCCGCGAGGACGGTGATATTTGTCACCCGCTATACGCGCGTTGCTTTGAAGGCACGGTGTCGCTGATGGACAAGTGCGAAGAGTCTGGATTTTTAAAAAGAGACGATCGCGATCTCGACATGCTCCTTGGAGAATACCAGATCACCACTGCCAAATTGGCCGGTGCTTTGAATGGATTGGCTTACGGCCGTGATTTGCAGGAAGGACCATTCATTGTCGCCCGGCTAAAACGCGCCCTCGCGCACTTGCACAATACTCAGGCGGCATTGGAGGCGGTCGCCGCGAAGAAAGTTTTCCCATCAGACCTGAGTGACAGCGTACGTTCAGAGCTGTTTTCCATTCGTGAAGAAATTCTCCGCCTCATGCAGGAGTTCCGGGCAAAAGAATAATGTCTCCTTTCTGGGATGTGATCGTGATCGGCGGTGGTGCGGCGGGATTGATGTGCGCCATTGAAGCCGGAAAACGGGGACGACGCGTCGCTGTCCTGGAACACGCGGAACGGCTTGGGAAAAAGATTCTCATCTCAGGCGGGGGCCGTTGCAACTTCACCAACATCAGCGCCACAGCGGTCAACTACGTCACAAGCGGCAGTCCACATTTCTGCAAATCGGCGCTGGCGCGATTCACCCCGGCCGACTTCATCGCGCTGGTCGAGAAACACCGGATTCCGTATCACGAAAAAAAACTCGGCCAACTCTTCTGCGATTTCAGTTCCCGGCAAATCGTTGAGTTGCTGCAGCGAGAGTGTCTGTCCGCAGGGGTTCAAATTCGGTTGAACTGCAAAGTGGCTGAGGTGGCGAGAGCAGAAGGTGAAGGGGAACGATTCCTTGTTCGAACGAGCCAGGGAGAATTCACCTGTGAATCATTGGTTATCGCCACCGGTGGATTGTCCTTTCCCAAGCTTGGCGCCACGGGCATCGGCTACAAAGTGGCGGAACAATTTGGACTTGAGATGGTAAAACCCCGGCCCGGGTTAGTGCCGCTGACTTTTGATAGCGCTGATCTCCAAACCTTTGCTGCCTTAAGCGGGCTTTCCGTGGATGTGATTGCCAGCGCGGGCGAATTTTCCTTTCGTGAAAACATTTTGTTTACCCACCGCGGCTTGAGTGGTCCGGCGATTTTGCAGGTATCAAACTATCTGCGCGAAAAGGAACCGCTCCGTTTGAATTTATTGCCTGATCTGTCCGCACTCGATTGGCTCGAATCGCAACGCAAGAGCGGACGGACGCTGAAGTCGCTCCTCGGATTGCGTTTGCCGCAACGATTTGCGCAAGTCTGGAGCGAGCGGTTTGGAAGTGCGCGTCCGTTGGAGCAATTGCCAAAACGCGAATTGGAAACAATCGCCGGACGTTTGAACAACTGGGAAATTTTCCCAGCGGGCGATGAAGGGTATTCGAAAGCGGAAGTCACCCTCGGCGGAGTGCATACGAGTGAGCTCTCTTCAAAAACCCTGGAGGCACGCCGTGTTCCCGGGCTTTATTTTATCGGCGAAGTGGTGGATGTCACCGGATGGCTCGGCGGCTATAATTTCCAGTGGGCCTGGGCTTCCGGTTTCGCCGCGGGGCAGGCGATTTAGGATTTCCTAAACGGCCCTCTGTTCTCGCCATTGGTTCCGGCCTGCGTAACTGGCTGATTGGCTTTGCCCACGGAAAACACAAATGAGACGGAGCCAGGGGAGGTCACGGAGGGCTTCTTCGCCTTTCCTGTAGATTTTTTCCTGATGCTTAACTAAGTTCTGTCCATGTCGGAAAAGAGTCTCCAAGAGATTCCGCGAGTGTGGCGGGAACAGTATGAAAAGGGCCTGATGGCTTTTCAACGGAATAACTTGGATTATGCGATCAGTATTTTGACTCAAGTGCTGGAGAAGGAACCCGCGTTTTACGATTGTCGGCAGGCGTTGCGCGCGACGCAATTCAAGAAGGCGGGTGAGAAATCCGGATTCTTCAAACGGATGCTCGGCTCGGCCAGCAACTCTCCCATGGTGGCGAAAGGCCAGATGGCTTTGCGCAATAATCCGCTCGAAGCGCTGAATATCGCGGAGCAAATTCTCAACAGCGACCCCAACAGCAGTTCCGCGCACAAACTGCTCGCGGATGCGGCCATGGCCGTTGGATTTCCCAAGTCGGCCATTCTTTCACTGGAGATTCTCGTCAAAAACTCGCGTGATAAAGAAGTGGTGCGGGAATTGGCCGATGCTTACGCCCAGATGGGGCAGACCGCCAAAGCGGAACAACTTTTCCAGGAACTAATACGGAATAACCCAGGAGATACGGAGTTGAGCCAGGCCTACAAAAACCTGGCCGCGAACAGGGTCCTCTCTGAAGGGGGCTACGATGCATTGGCTGACGGCGAAGGTTCTTACCGCGACATCTTGCGCAACAAGGAAGAAGCCGTTGCGCTCGAGCAGGAAAACCGATCAGTCAGAACGGCGGACGTGGCGACCAACCTGATCGCTGAATACGAGGCTCGCCTGCAGAATGAGCCGGCCAACCTGAAGCTCATGCGCATGATTGCCGAAATGTACGCGCAGAAGAACGAATTCGATCAGGCCATCGCTTACTACAATCATATTCTCCAGGTTTCAGGGACGGCCGATCCGGCCATTGAAAAACTGATTACAGACACGGCGAGCAGGAAGTATGATTACCTGATCTCGCAACTCGACACTTCCGCACCGGATTACAACGAACAGCTTGCGGCCCTGAAAGCGGAAAAAGAATCGGTCATTCTCGAAGAATGCAAGAAGCGGGTGGAACGGTACCCGACCGACTTGCAATTACGTTTCGAACTCGGCCAACGTTATTTCAATGCTGGCAAGATCAGTGAAGCGATCCAGGAATTGCAAAAAGCGCAGAACAATCCCAATCGCCGGGTCGCCTCGATGCATTTGTTGGGAAATTGCTTTGCGCATCGTGGCATGAACGATCTTGCGGCGCGCACTCTGCAGAACGCGCTCAAGGAAAAAACGGTGTTCGATGAGGAGAAGAAGGATCTGATTTATTCTCTGGGCAGTGTCCTGGAGAAGATGGGCAAAGCCGAGGAAGCTATTGAACAGTTCAAGCAGATTTACGAAGTGGATATCGGCTACAAAGATGTGGCGGCGAAGGTGGATTCTTATTATGCGGGGTAAGGAAAATTGAAAAATGAGAATTGCAGATGAGGAACTCTCTGTCGCCGGGCACACCGCCCCCATTTTACAATTTTCACTTTGCAATTTCCGTTACGAAAAAGGGCTCTTTCCAGCAGGGCCAAACGTGCTACGTTTGTCGTGACCACTGATTAGAAACATTTGAAAGCACTTGCCACTACCAATCGACGCACTGAACGAGTTTTCCTCGTAGGCGTCGAACTGAAATCCGGATCCTCCTTCGATACTCGCGACGCACTTGATGAACTAACCGAACTCGCCAGCAGCGCTGGTGCAGTGGTCGTTGGGGATGGTACCCAGAAACTCGAAGTTCCCAATGCCAGCACTTATATCGGCAAAGGCAAAGCCGGTGAATTCGCTGGGTTTTGTCGGGAAAACAACGTGGATACGGTGATCTTCGACGACGAACTTTCACCCGCGCAGGCTCGATCTCTTGAACGAATTTTTGAATGTAAGATACTCGATCGAACGGCGTTGATTCTCGATATTTTCGCGCAACGAGCCCGCACGCGGGAAGGCAAACTGCAGATCGAACTCGCGCAACTGCAACATCTCCTTCCGCGACTCACCCGTTACTGGGGCCATTTGTCCCGCCAAAAAGGTGGTATCGGCATGCGCGGTGGTGAAGGTGAATCGCAGCTTGAATCGGATCGTCGCAAAGTGCAGGAGCGAATCGACAGGATTGAGTCGGAGCTTGATGTGGTGCGCCGACAACGCGCCACCCAGCGCAATGGTCGTCAGCGGAATCTCTGGCCGATTGCTTCCATAGTTGGGTACACCAACGCAGGAAAATCGACGTTGCTGAATACGCTGACAGGAGCGGTCGTTTATGCTGAGAACAAGATGTTCGCGACTCTGGATCCGACGACACGCCGTTTGCGTTTGCCGACGAACCAAAATGTTTTACTTACCGATACCGTGGGTTTTATCCGTAAGTTGCCGCACGATCTCGTAGAGTCCTTCAAGGCAACTCTTGAAGAAGTGGTACAGGCCGATTTGTTGATTCACGTGGTGGATGCCAGCCATGAAAAGGCGGAAGAGCAGATCATCGCAGTGAACAACGTGCTGGAAGAACTTGGCGCGGAAGGCAAGCCGACGATCATGGTTTTCAACAAAATTGACCGGTTTGAAGACGGTGAATGGCGCAATCGCTTTCTGGTTCAATTTCCAAATGCGATTGGCGTTTCCGCAAAAACCGGCGCTGGTGTGGCCGCGTTGCTTGGTGAGATTGGCATTCAATTGCGTCCTATTCGTGAATTCGTCGAACTGCATGTGCCGCACGAACAAGCGGCTGTGATTGCGCGGTTGCACGAAGTGGGGCAAGTGGTGGAACGGCATTACACCGGCAAGAAAGCGAAGTTCAAGGTGCGTATCCCGCCGCATTGTCATTCCGAATTCGCATCTTTTATCGTGCAGGAAATTAAAGCGGCATAAGGCTCCCGGCCGTTTTGACCCACAGTTCCCATTGCACCCAGCTGCCCCTCCCAACCTTCTGTGATGCGAAAAAGCCGATTTCCGTTTGGCTGATGGCGGAATCTATTGTCTAATAGGCGCTAATGTCTCAAAAAGGAATATCTCGTTTAATAGGAGTGGCCATCATACTCCTTGTTCTCGTCATTGCAGGGGCCTCTGCATCTTATATCGTTCCACCGGGGCACCGCGGTGTGTTAGTCACGTTGGGGAAAGTGACACCGGGATTTCGACAGGAAGGCTTTGGATTCAAGACTCCTTTCGTAACAACGGTCGTTCCGATCAGTATTCGTCAACGCACTGCGGAGATGAACGCGGCTGTGATTTCCAAAGATTTGCAGGAAGTCCGCACCAAATTGAAGGTGCTGTATCGCATCCCGGAAAATTCCACGGTCCAAATCTACCAGCAGTTTAAAGGAGACCCATTCCTGAGCCTCATCCAACCGCGTGTGGATGAAGCCATCAAAGAAGTTACCAAGGAGCATACTGCCCAGCAAATCGTCCAGGAACGTGCATCCATTAAACAACGGACGCTCGAAAGCGCTCAAATCAAAATCGGCAATATGCTGACGCTGGTGGATGTGGTGCTGGAAGATATTTCACTTTCAGCCAACCTGGAAGCTGCCATTGAACGCAAAATGGTGCAGGAACAGGAAGCCAATAAAGCAGTCTTCGAACAACAGAAGGCGCAGATTGACGCTCAGATTTCGGTGATTCGTGCCCGAGGCGAGGCTGAGTCCATCAACATCCGTGGTGAAGCTTTGGCGAAGAGCCCGGAATTGATTGATCTGGAAATCGTCAGCAAGTGGAATGGCCGCACCCCTCGCGTGGTCGGAGGCGACGCCGGTGGCGCGCAAATGTTACTTCCACTCAGTCCGCCACCACCCGTAACTACAAATGCACTGGCCAAAAAAACTGAGGTGACCCAATGAGCAACTATCACAACACTCCCAATCCCCGCGAGATCCAGATTCCTTTGAAAGGCATCAGTTTTCTCATTGGTGGCGCCATCTTGATCTTTATCCTGGTGATCGCTGCTTCCCAGGCCACCCAGGTCGTTGATCCGGGTCATCGTGGCGTGCGCGTCACGCTCGGCAAAGTTTCGCCGACGTTTGAACAGGAAGGCTTCCTGGTGAAACCACCGTTTATCACGAAAATTTATCAGGTCAGCATTCGCCAGCAGACGGAAGAAGTGCGTTCTGAATGTTATTCGGCCGATCTACAACAGGTGAAAGCCACGGTGCGAGTTCTTTATCGCGTCCCGGAAAGTTCGGTGGTCGCATTATTCCAGGAATATGAAACCAATGGAGATCCGTTCCCTTCCTTGATTGCTCCGCGCGTGGTGGAGGCACTGAAGGAAGTGGCCTCAACGCAAAGCGCCGAAATGATCGTGCAGAATCGTGAAGCGATTAAACTTGGAGCCCTGGAAGCGATCCGTCGCAAAATCGGGGAAAATGCGGGATCCGGTCCGTTGGTCGTGATTGAAGACGTGACCCTGTCGGACCTGACGCTTTCCTCCGAATTGAACGCTGCCATTGAACAGAAAATGACGCAGCGCGAAGAAGCGGAGCGGGCAAAGTTCGTGCAACGCAGGGCAGAGATCGAAGCGCAAACAGCCATTATCAAGGCTCGTGGCGACGGCGAAGCCATTGAAATTCGCGGTCGCGCTTTGCGTGAGAACCCTGCTTTCATTCGGTTGCAAATCGTTGAGAAGTGGGATGGCATATCTCCACAAGTGGTCGGCGGCAAAGGTGAAAGTGCGAACGTAATGATACCGCTGATGGATCTTGACCGCAGCAAATGAACCCGCGCCTCCGAGCATTCCTGCAGCTATGCGTGCTGTTGCTCGTTGTCGTAGTCTTGCTGATTCTGTTCCCGGCCGCCTTTCGCTTTGCCGAAGGAGCGGCCCGGAGCATTGTTCGTCTCTGGTGGTTGGTTCTTCTGCTGGCCCTGGGCATCTGGCTCATCTGGAGCGCGGGGCGGAAGCCGAAGTAATCGAGGCGCGCAGGTTTACCTGGCCGGAGTCTTGACGGAATGCGCTGGTTCGATTTCTCTGCCGCGAGCCTGTGCGCACCGACACCCACTTCCAATTTTGAATCTTTTGCATAGAAATTTGTCACATTTTCCAGGCAGGAAACACGGCTGAGGTGAAAGTAAAAGCCGGTTGCAAAGAACGATTTACCAATTACTTTAAGCGCCCAAAGTCGGGTTAAACCTGACAGGATTTTAATGCGACAGTTTTTTACCATCGCGAAAAACACATTCATGGAGCTGATTCGGCAGCCGATCTTTCTGCTGCTCATGACTGCATCCGCTTCTTTTGAAGTATTTCTTTCCTGCGTGTATTACTTCGGGTTCGGCGACGAACCCAAGTTGGTGAAGAACAGCGTCCTCGCGGTGATGTTTCTGACGGGTCTTTTCGGCGCAGTGATGAGTGCTTCTGCCGCAGTAGCGCGTGAAATTCGCACAGGAACAGCTTTGGCAGTTCTCGCCAAGCCGGTTGGACGCGCTCGGTTTCTTCTCGGAAAATATTTTGGATTGGCCGCCGCGCTCACAGTCCTTGTTTATGTAAACATGATCGCTGCATTGTTTGCCTCGCGCATGGCTTTCGATTCTTACGGTGCTGTGGATTTTCCGTCTCTGGGAATTTTTGCGGGTGGTCTGGTGTTTGGGTACGCGATCGCGGGCTTCACTAATTTCTTCTTGCGCCGCCCCTTCATGGCGGATGCGGTCTTCGCAGTCGTGATTATGTTGACCCTTGCTTTCATCGCCGTGCAATTTGTGCATAAAGACCCGTCCACAACTGCCGAAGGAGCTGGTTTGGATTGGCGCATGGTGCCGGCGTCGGTGCTCATCTTATTCGCTTTATGGATCCTGGCCGCCATTGCGGTGGCCTGCTCCACGCGACTGGACACCATTCCAACCCTGGCGATTTGTTCTGCCCTGTTTTTGATCGGTTTGATGTCTGATTATTTATTTGGGCAACGCGCGGAGGCTGGCTCATGGTGGGCTGCGATGCTTTATACAGTGACGCCGAACTGGCAACAGTTCTGGCTTGGCGACTTGTTGGAGACCGGAAAACAGTTTCCGTGGAGCTATCTCAGCAAGGCATTTGCCTATGTGGTTGGGTATGTGGGCGCGGCAATGGCATTCGCATTGCTCTTGTTTGAAGACAGGGAACTGAGTTGAACACGGACAGTAGGAGTAAAACGGGGTATTGGAGTTATGGAGTATTGCATTGATGTGCCATCACTCCATTACTCCACCACTCCATCGCTTTTAACACATGGAACGAAATCATCAGAAAACAGGCCTGATTAACTGGCTCATATTGCTTGTGGCCTCAGTCGTGACGGTGATCATTGCGCGCTACGTCAATTCCGCCGCTGGCTGGATGGGTGCTGCCATTTTGGGGATCGGTTTTCTTGCGGCACTGGTCAGCTATTTCCAAGTGCGCCTCGAGGAAGGCGAGCGCCTCGAGAAACTGGAATTCAACGAAGTAACCAAGAGCAAGGGTGGCGAATCCTTGTTTGTGCAGGGGGAGGAATCATTTCCCGCTCAGCGTTCCCGGATTCAATTTGAACGTTTTTTCGTACCTGGTTTTGCCATTCTGCTCATGCTGCTTGAGGCGGCGGCGATTTTCGGCGAGTGGAAATTTTTGGAGAAAAGGACCACGTCACTGGTTGAACAACGCACATTGGTTGCTGCTTCCCTCTTTGCCTTGCAGTTTCTCGTTCTTTTTATCTTCGGAAAATATGCCTCGGGTTTTGCGCGGGCGACGAATGATCGCTTGCTGAGACCGGCTGCCGGTTATTTGTTGTTGGGCGCTTACACGTCGTTGGCATTGGCAGCAGCAATTGCATTATCCGCCTGGGCCGGTTACCCGCAGATGGATTTATTTTTGAGTCGAGTGCTGGCTGGCATCCTGGGCTTGATCGCGATCGAAACGCTGCTGGGATTGCTTCTGGAAATTTATCGTCCGCGAGTGAAGGGCAAGCCGGCGCGCGTGCTTTATGAAAGCCGGCTCGTTGGGTTGCTTGGGGAACCGGAAGGTATTTTCAAGACGGCAGCGCATGCTTTGGATTACCAGTTCGGATTCAAGGTCTCTGAAACCTGGTTCTATCGTTTTCTCGAAAAGACCGCCGTCTGGCTGGTTCTCCTTCAATTGCTGGTGTTGCTCCTTTCGACTTCGTTTGTTTTCGTCGAAACGGGTGATGAAGCGCTGTTGGAAAGGTTTGGGAAGCCGGTTGCCGGGCGAGAAGTTCTTGGGCCCGGGCTGCATGTGAAATTGCCGTTCCCGGTTGATCAGGTTCATCGCTACAACACAGAAAAAATCCAGACGTTCACAATCGGCATTGTGCCAGATGAAAAGCATAAGGCGGAAAGGACTGTCCTTTGGTCTGTCAGCCATGAAAAAGAAGAGAACATGCTGGTGGCGAGTCACGAAGCGGTTTCTAACGTCGGCACAAACAACACTACTGGAAAAAAAAGTCCGCCTGTCAATTTGTTGTCTGTCAGCATCCCCGTGCAGTTCCAGGTCACCAACTTGACTGCGTGGGCTTACAACAACGAAGCGCCTGATGAACTTCTTGAACGATTGGCCACTCGTGAGGTGGTTCGTTATTTGGTGAGCGTGGATTTGTTGGAAATCATGTCACAAGGGCGCGCTCCCGCCGCCGTCGATTTGAAGGAACGAATCCAGACTGCGGCAGACCAACGTGATCTGGGTGCGCTAATCGTTTTCGTTGGCTTGCAGGATATTCATCCCCCCGTGGCGGTCGCTGAAGACTACCAGAAAGTCGTGGGCACACGGCAGGCGAAAGAGGCTGCGATTCTGAATGCGCAGGCGTTTGAGTTTCAGACGAATGCTCTGGCTCGTGCGGAGGCGTTCAAGCGCGTTCGTTCCGCGGAAGCTGACAAGCAGAGTCGCGAGGTGAATGCGTTGGCAAATGCCGCTCTCTTCACCAACCAACTTCCGGCTTACGCCGCGGCGCCGACGGTTTATGCGCAGCGCAAGTATTTGGAAACATTTGCACGCGCCAGCAAGAACGCGCGCAAATACGTGATCGCAACCACGAACACACAAGATGTCATCCAGTTTGATCTACAAGACAAAATTCGAACCGACCTCTTAGACGTCGCGGTTCCTCCTACTAAGTAATAAACAATGAAACGCAATACATTCACCATCGTCATTGGCGGACTACTGCTGGTTATCTTCGGCTTGCTCCTCTTTGTTTTCCAGGTGCGGCAATCGGAAGTGGCAGTTGTGACACGCTTCGGCAAACCGGATCGCACGAAGACGGAACCCGGCGCGTTTGCGCGTTTGCCCTGGCCCATCGAAAAGGTCCATAAGATGGACCAGCGGATCCAGAATTTCGAAGATCGCTTTGAAGAAACGCTGACGCCCGACGGCTACAACCTGCTGGTGAACGTCTATGTTGGATGGAAAGTCAGCAAACCAGAATTGTTCTTTCCGAGGTTCGCCAACGGTTCCGTGGCTGAAGCGGAAAAATCTTTGGAAGCCATTGTTCGTAGCGCGAAGAATGAAATCGTTGGACAGCACCCGTTTTCTCACTTTATTTCCACGGACCCGAATGAGCTGAAATTTGCCGAGATCGAAGGCGAAATGCTGGCGAAAATCCAGAAGCAAGTGCTGGACAATAATTACGGCATCGAGATCAAGTTCCTCGGTATCAAGAAGCTCGGTTTGCCGGAAAATGTCACCCAGACAGTGTTCGAAAGAATGAAGTCCGAGCGTCAGGTGCTTGTTTCCCGCATTGAAAACGAGGGCAAAGAGCAGGCGGAAAAAATCCGGTCTTCCGCGGAACGAGACAGTGCCAAAATCATCGCAGAAGCCGATGCGCAAGCCACCCGGATTCGCGGCGAGGGCGAAGCGGAAGCCGCCAAATCGTTTGCTGTCTTCCAGCAGAATCCCGAACTGGCCACTTTGATTCTGAAACTGAATGCGCTGGAGCAAACGTTGAAGGACAAAACTACTTTGATTCTGGATCAGAATACACCGCCACTCGATCTCCTCCAAAAAGGATGGATGGATATAGCCAAACCAGCAACGTTGACTGGCGGCGCGGTGGAAGTCGGCAGCAAACAGTAGATCGAATCGCAAGCTGCAAATCAAATGAGCGATCATAAACATCCGCACGATCACAGTCATGGTGAGCATCATCATGAGGAGGACCACGGTCATGGAGCCCCTGCGCCAGGGGCGCCAGTGATGATCGAAGACGCCGGTTCACGAGCCTTGTCGGAAGCGCTTCGCAGCAGTTTCGTCATCGTACGTGTACTGATGGCGGGGTTGGTCCTCCTGTTTTTGGCTTCCGGCTTTTTTACAGTCGGACCGCACGAAAAGAAGATTATTTTGCGTTTCGGAAAACCGGTGGGTGAAGGCGAAAAAGCATTGCTTGGGCCTGGCTTCCATTGGGCATTTCCAGCGCCAATTGATGAAGTTGTTTC
The DNA here is from genome assembly GCA_013820875.1 of Verrucomicrobiota bacterium. Taxonomy (GTDB): domain Bacteria; phylum Verrucomicrobiota; class Verrucomicrobiia; order Limisphaerales; family JACDHS01; genus JACDHS01. The sequence continues at coordinate 19,360 of JACDHS010000076.1, forward strand.
CGTGCCGGTGACTCAAATTCAACAGTTGAATTCGACGGTTGGGTGGTACGCGACCACGCCTGCGATGGAAGCTGCCAAAGCTGAGCCGCCTCCGGGGCCATCGTTGAATCCGGCAATTGACGGCTACGTGTTGACGGGAGATGCGAACATCATCCATCTGCGGGCAACTTTGCGTTATCGCATCACGGATCCGATCCGTTATACCTTTGATTTTTCCGACGCGCCTGCGCTCGTGAGGAACGCTCTTAACAACGCGCTGCTTTTTGCGTCCAGCCAATACACCGTGGATAACGCGTTAACCCGCGACGTTACCGGTTTGCGTGATCGAGTTTATAATCGCCTGCTGCAATTGATCGACCAACAGGCGCTGGGAATTGAGATCGAATCCCCCACGCTGCAGGCAATCCCGCCGAGGCAGCTTAGCGTTTCCTTTGAACAGGTCTCGCACGTGGCGATGCAGAGCCAGAAACTTTTGAACGAGGCGCGCAGCTACGAGAATGAAACGCTCAGCAAAGCGCGTAGTGAGGCCACCGCTCGCATCAATGCGGGCGAGACTGAAAAAACCCGACTGGTGGAATTTGTCGCAGCGGAGGCGAAGAAGTTTCAAGATTTGCTTCCGCAATACAGTTTAAATCCAGAGCTGTTCGTGCAGTTGCGTCAGGCCGAAGTGCTCCAGCGCGTTATGATGAATGCGCAGGAGAAAATCTATATTCCAAGCCGGGCCGACGGGCAAAAACGGGAATTGCGGTTGCAGTTGAATCGCGAGCCGCAAAAATCTGGAGCACAGCAATAAGTCGTTATGCAAGTCACATCGCTTTTAAGCCGTCAGGAACACAAGCACGATCATGGGAATGATCATAATCATAATCACAAACACGATGAATCGTGTTCGAGTTGCGGTCATGATCATGAGCATACTGTCGTGCCGCTCTGGCAGACGCTGCTTGGTTTGATTTTTGTTCTGAACGCTTTCGCCGTCGAATGGTTTTTCGACACGAGCGGCAGCGCCGTTGCCGGGTTCAGCGGAATGATTGGCGCAATCATCCTGGGGTATCCCATCGTCTGGACAGCGATTAAAGATTTGCGGAAGGGACAATTGACGACGAATGAATTGGTTGCCCTCGCGATTCTTGCTTCCTTCGGTTCCGGTCATTACATGGAAGCAGGTGTTGTTGCCTTTTTCATGTTGCTCGGCCAGATCATCGAAACCCGGACCGCAGAAGGCGCGCGGGCTTCCATTGAATCACTGATTAAACTGACGCCGACAAAAGCCCGCCGCATCGTGGCTGGCCGCGAAGAAGAAGTGCCAACCCGGGATTTGAAGATCGGTGATGTCATCCGGATCCGTCCCGGCGATAACGTCGCGGCGGATGGCCAGATCGTGAACGGCCAGACTTCCATCAACCAGGCGAACATCACTGGTGAATCCTTGCCGGTGGATAAGAAATCCGGTGATGAAGTGTTTGCGGGCACGCAGAATTTAACCGGTGTTCTCGAAGTCAAGGTGACCCGCGCCGGTCAGGACACCACTCTCGGAAAAGTTCGCGACCTGATTCTGGCCGCTGAGCAAACCAAGTTGCCGATCATGCGCATCATTGATCAATACATGGGCTTCTACACGCCGCTCGTGTTAGTAATCGGCGCGTTGGTCTGGGCGTTTACCCAGGATCTGAGCCGTGTGATCGCGGTTTTCATTGTGGCTTGTCCATGTGCCTTCATCCTGGCGACTCCTACGGCAATGGTTGCGGCACTCTCCGCCGCGGCACGTTTGGGAATCTTAATCAAAAACGTGGCTGACATCGAACTCGCGGCAAAAATTAATGCCTTCGTTTTTGATAAAACCGGAACGCTTACGACTGGTAAACTCGCGGTGAGCCGGTTGGCTCCCATTGGCGAGACACAACCTGCGGAGTTGCTTCGCATCGCAGCCACTGCGGAGAAGTATAGCAATCACCCGACCGCCAAGGCATTGGCGCAATTGGCTGGTGAAGCCGGTGTTCTGTTGCCTGAGCCAAAAGATTTCGCCGAGACCGCAGGTCGTGGAGTTAAAGCGGAAGTGGACGGAGCGAAAATCCTGGTGGGCCGGGCTCAATGGTTGAAAGACAACGGTGTTACCGAGGCTTTCGAGCAGTCTGTTGATTTGAATGAGACCGAAGGGTTCAGCCTGATCTTTGTCGCAAAAGAAGGTAAATGCATTGGCTGGGTCGGTTTGCAGGATGAAACCCGCGCCGAAGCGCGCGAAGCACTCGCCGATTTAAAACAAGCCGGCGTGCGTCGTATTGCGATGGTATCCGGTGATCGCGCACCTGTCGCCATTCGCGTGGCGAAGGAAATCGGTTGTGAAGAAGTGGTGGGCGATTGTTTGCCACAGAACAAAGTCGAGTTCGTCCGAAACACGAAAGCCAAGGGCTACCGCGTCGCTGTTGTGGGTGACGGTGTGAACGATGCGCCTGCGCTCGCCGCCGGTGATCTCGGCATCGCCATGGGTGCGGCTGGAAGTGAAGTTGCGATTCATAGTGCGACTATTGCATTGATGAACAATGATCTTCGTCGTTTGCCTTTCCTCGTGAAATTGTCGCGCCAGACCCGCACCGTTATTAACCAGAACTTTTTGTTCGGCGTTTTGTTTGTGATCGGCGGGTTGGTCCTCGCCGCGATGAAGATTATCAATCCGGTGGTCGCTGCTGTGTTCCATGTCCTGGGCTCCTTGATCGTGGTGTTCAACAGTGCGCGGTTAGTGCGATCCGGTGAAGAGTTGGAGCCATACATTGCCCCCCAGGCACCGCTGGGAGAGCGCGACACGCATATTGTTGCTGATCACAAAACCGATTCGGCCACGGCGCAACCGAAACTCGCGTGAGTGTTGGAGAAGCTTTATAATTTAAAACTATGAGCGCCACAGAAGTGATCGAAGAAATTAAAAAGCTGCCGACGGACGAGCAGAAGAAAGTTTTGGATTTTGTGCATGCTCTGGAAGGTGCGCTAGAGGGGAAGGAATCCAGTTTTGAAGCATCCGCGAAGTGGGCCTTGGAAGAACATCGCGAGCTTTTGCGCCGTCTTGCCCAATGAATGAGCCACGCTTTCTTGTGATTGAAGAGGCGCAGGCGTTCCTTGATGGAAACAAGCGGACGGCAATTCTCGCTGCTGTCGTTTTCTTGAAGGAGAACGGAATTGTTTGTTCAAGAGCCGACGATTTGCTTTACGACTCCATGATCGCCATTGCAGAAAAGCGCCTGGATAAAAAGGGGCTCGCAGAAGTGTTCCGAACATTGTCACAAAAAATTCAAGAATGATTGCGACCGAAGTAACTCAGCCCAATCCGTCTAATCCGCAATCCGCGGAGAACATCATTGTTGTGCGCGGATTGACAAAGGTCTTTAAAGATTTTTGGGGTCGGTCAAAAGCGCGTGCCGTGGACAACGTGGACTTCGAAGTGCGCCGTGGTGAAGTGTTTGGTTTGCTTGGGCCGAATGGTTCTGGAAAATCCACGACCATCAAGATGCTGCTTGGATTGCTGTATCCCACGAAAGGACACATTGAGGTTTTCGGAAAATCGCCTCGCGACGTGAAAACCAAATCACGCATCGGTTATCTGCCGGAAGAATCCTATCTGTATCGCTATTTAAACTCTGGTGAAACACTGGATTTCTTCGGTAACCTGTTCGATTTGCCTCCTGAAGAACGGAAGCGTCGTTCTGAGCAATTGATGGAAATGGTTGGATTGAACCAGGCGCGAACCCGGTCCGTTGGCGAATTTTCAAAAGGGATGCAACGCCGTATCGGTCTTGCCCAGGCTCTGATCAATGATCCGGATTTGGTGATTCTTGACGAACCCACTGCGGGATTGGATCCGATCGGTTGCCGCGAAGTTAAGGATTTGATCCTTGCCCTGGCGCGCCGCGGTAAGACGGTGATTCTCAGCAGTCATTTGTTGAGTGATGTCGAAGATGTTTGTGATCGGGTTGTGATTTATTACGGCGGCAAAATACAAGCCGCTGGCACCCTGGAGGAGCTTTTAACCGAGCGCCATTCCATGCGCATTACCACGCCTCCGTTATCGCGAGAAACTTTGGATCGCGTGCTCGACACGATCCGCAAAGATGTGTCGGACGATAAAGTGCGCGTGGATAATCCGACGCAAAACCTGGAAAGCTATTTCCTCGGTGTCGTCGAACGCGCCAAGGCGAGTTCGGCTCAAACGTCAGGCGCGACTTCCGGCGCGCGCGTTGCCGAATACTTGCGAGGCGATGCAGTGCAACCCCCATCCGCACCGAACAAGGTGCTGGAACGGTTTACTGCGCCGCAGCCTGTAGCTGAAGTGCGGGTGGTTGAAGTGAAACCGGAGGAAACAGTGAATCAGACTAAACTGGCGGCATTGGCAAAACCCACATCTGCTGTGCCCGCCACGCCGGAGAAAGAGCCGCAGAAACCTGCGGACCTGTCGAAAGCCAACGAGAAGCTTTCCTCCCTTTTGGGGAATCAGAATCCGAAAAAATAGGTCGCAGCTTTCTTCTGTTAATGCAACGCGTTTTTGCCATCCTAAAACTCACCTGGAAAGCGGCTTTCCGGTATCGCCTCTTCTGGGTGTTGGTTTTGTTACTGCTCGGGGCAGTCGTGGCATTGCCCCTGGTGATTAAGGATGACGGGACTGCTCGCGGTTTTACACAGATTCTACTGACCTACACGTTGGGCACTATCACTGCCCTGCTTGGTTTCGCAACACTTTGGCTTTCCTGTGGAATCCTGGCCCGGGACATCGAAGAGGCGCAGATGCAGATGGTTGTGACCAAGCCTATTGCGCGGTGGCAGATCTGGATCGGTAAATGGCTGGGAATCATTTCGCTGAATGCAGTCCTTCTGCTGATCGCTGGAAGCGGGGTCTATTTTCTCATGCAATGGCGCGCTCAGAAATTACCCGAAGGGGAACAGGCGATTCTGAGAAGTGAAATTTTCATTGCCCGCGGTTCATTAAAGGAGCCGCCGGAAGACATCCAGGCGCTGGTTGATGAGCAGATCCGCCAGGTAATTAAGGCAGCACCGCTCTCAGCGCTTGATCAACAGTTGGCGCGCAAACAGATTGAAGAACGGGAAAAGGCCGAGCAACAGATTGTCGCTCCCAATTATGCGCGGCGTTGGGTTATTGATTTCGGCCTGCGGAAAAATTCATTGCGCAATGAACCATTAATTTTACGCACTAAATTCCAATCCCCTGAGGCGCGGCCATTTGGTGATCCCCCGACTTATCGAGGCGTTTGGCTGGTCGGTCCTCCTGAAGCGGCGCAATTGTATCGCATTGACCTGCCTAGCGTCGCGGCACAAACGTTTCACGAATTACCCATACCTCCAAGTTTGCTGGATGCAGATGGCAAATTGACGGTCGAATTTCGAAACTATAACAACATTGCGCTTTTGTTTCCACTCGATGAGGGATTGGAAGTACTCTATCGCGAGGGTGGTTTTGGACTCAATTTCATTCGCGGTCTTGGAATCATTCTTTGCTGGCTTTCGCTGCTCGCTGCCGTGGGGTTGTGCGCCGCTAGTTTTCTTTCGTTTCCGGTTGCCGCATTCTTCTCAATTGCCGTTCTTATTCTAGGACTGTCGAGTGGCACCTTAACCTCGGTGATTGAGCGTGGTTCAATGTTTGACGGTGGTCATGAAGGGGAAGCGGCAGCTCCGCGCGCCATCGACGCTGTGGCCGTGCCGGTATTCCACGCTGCACTTAAGCTGGTGAACCTGGTGCAGGGCTTTTCACCGATCACTTCCCTGAGCTCAGGACGCAGCATCACATGGGGGCAACTCGGACTGGCCTTTGCGCAAATTGTGCTCTTGTTGGGCGGTATTTTTGCCGCCATCGGAATCTATACCTTCAACCGGCGCGAAATTGCGACAGCACAGGTGAATGGATGATAAATTTCTCGCACCGCAAATCCTATAAGGCATCGCTGATCGCACTGATGATCGTGCTGCTGTTTTCGGTATCGCGCGTTCAACAAGTTTTAAATCATGACCGTGAAAAGCTCGGTCTCACCAAGTTGCCTCCGCTTGAAAATGCACCGCCGCTGCTGGCGTTTACCACCGTTGCCCTCGGCGGGTTTCGTGGTTTAATTGCCAACGCGCTATGGATACGCGCCAGTGAGTTGCAGGAAGACGACAAATTTTTCGAGATGGTTCAATTGTCAGATTGGATCACAAAACTGGAACCTCGCTTTGTCCAGGTATGGATGATGCAGGCCTGGAACATGGCCTACAATATCTCTGTTAAATTCAACTCCGCTGAAGACCGATGGCGCTGGGTGGAGCGCGGCATCGAATTGCTGCGCGATGAAGCATTGCGCTATAACCCGGACGAGACCCTGATCTATCGGGAGCTCTCCTGGTTTTTCCAGCATAAGATGGGACAGAACCTGGATGACGCTCATCTCTACTATAAGAACCAATGGTTTAATGAAATGACTGCCGTGCTCGGCAAAAAGCCGAATTACGAGGCGCTGTTGGACCCACAAACGGAGGAAGAAAAGCAAAGCATCAAACTGTTACGAGAAAAATACAAAATGGACCCGCAAATCATGAAAGAGATCGATGAGCGATACGGTCCATTAGAGTGGCGGTTGCCGGATGCGCATGCGATTTATTGGGCGGATGTCGGGCGGCGCCGAGGCAAAAAGGAAGATCAGGAACGCTTGCAACGGTCTATTTATCAGACCATGCAACAGTCTTTTCGCCGGGGCGCGGTATATGAAAGTATTGCTGGTGGCTTCACCTTCGGGCCAAACCTCGACAGCATCGCGAATGTCAATGCGTCCTATGAAGAGTTGATCAAGGGTGAAGACCCGAAACACCAGGATCAACCCATCTCGGGCCACAAAAACTTTCTGAAAGACGCGGTTTATTTTCTCTACATGTATAATCGGCAGGTTGAGGCGCAGAAATGGTTCCAATATTTGAAAGAACAATATCCTGCTGGCATCCCTGAGTACGTTGCAGCACAGATTGCAAAACAGCCGGAACTTAATTTCTCAACCAATCCGTCCCTCGATGAATATGCGGTGCTGCGAGTAACCGAAGATGTCGGCGAAACGGATGTGGATCGCATCACTGCGCTTGTCCAGGCACTCCTGGAAAATTCTTTCACTTCGCTGGTGCAGGACGAGGATGATCGCGCGGTTAATTATTCCAACATGGCTCGACAAGTGCATGCTCGTTTTCAAAAGGAAACCGAAGGCGCTCATCAGCGGGTTGGCCTTCCTCCTCTGGCAACCTTCCGGGAACGGGTTCTCCAGAAACTGCTCGATCCAGAAATCGGATTGCCACCGGAAGCTGCCGCCCGGTTGCGCACAAAGCTCGGCCCGTCAGAACAAGAAACCACTCAAGCCGCCCCCTAGTTTTCGGTTATTCAGGGAATTCCTGAAATTTGCTTTTACATTGCGAATGTGATGTCACAACTGGGAATTCATGGTAAAACATTCCGTTGCAGATCAAAGGAGGTAAATACCAGCCAAAGTGTTAGCTGGTTCTTTTGAACTGCGGGGAGACAGGCATGAACGAGGAACAAACAACAATTCTGTTGGCGGATGATGATCCGAATGACGTCTTTCTAATGAAGAGAGCCTTCAAGCGTGCCGGATACTGCAACCTTCTTCAAGTGGTGCAAAACGGAGAGGAAGCTGTCAGTTACCTCGTTGGAGACGGATGCTTTCAGGATCGTGCTTCTTTCCCGTTGCCTTCACTGGTTCTGCTGGATTTGAAGATGCCGCGAAAAAGTGGATTGGAGGTCTTGAAGTGGATACGGTCGCAGAATTCAGGGCTTCGTCGCGTTCCTGTTGTCGTTCTTACGTCATCCAAACAACCGGTGGACGTAGATCGGGCTTATGAACTTGGGGCCAATTCCTACCTCGTGAAACCTGTCACGTTTGAAAAGCTGCTCGAGCTTGTTCGCACCGTGAACCACTATTGGATGGGCGTTTGTACGAGACCTGACATCTCCAAGCTGATTTAATTCGCTTTTACCAGGTTCTCACCTTCCGGCTGGAACGACGTCCGCACAGTGTGTTGGCCACTTTGAAACGCCAGCAACGACGCCCACACAGTGTGTTGCCCACTCTGAAACGCCAACAACGACGCCCACACAGTGTGTTGTCCACTTTGAAACGCCAGCAACGACGCCCACACAGTGTGTTGTCC
>JACDHS010000077.1 GCA_013820875.1 Verrucomicrobiota bacterium
ATGACGTTGCAAACCTCGTCCGATTCCTTGAACCCGGTCAGAGCTCTTACGCTGCTGCGGATGTGATTCGCCAATTGCTGGGGGAGGGGAGTGAAAGGTGATGGAGTGATGGAGTGATGGAGTGATCCCCGGCGCGTAGCGCCGGATCCCAAACTCCAAACTCCAAACTCCAAACTCCAAACTCCAAACTCCAATACTCCAATACTCCAATACTCCAATACTCCAATACTCCACACCGCCCCTGCCCCCGTCACTCCGACCCGAGTCGTTTGCTGCGAGGTTGTGAAAAATCCGGGGTGACGGGTGTTCGGTGGGAACGGACGGTGGTGATTCGGTCGGATTCAGGTTCTGGTGGGAATGGGGCGACCGCAAGGGAACCAACCATTTCCATCAACATCTTCGCGTTCAGCGGAGCGCGTGTGTTGCAATCGTTGTTGAAATAAACAAAAGCCGGTTTGCGTTGTTTCGAAAACTGCGTCAGTTGTTCAGCCCATGGCTCCAGCTCTTCGCGGGTGTAGTCGTGCGCCGCTCCGTTTTCCAAACCGTGGAAGCGCGCATACACAAAACTGGCGGTGGCGGTGAAGTTAATCGGCATCTTTTGAGAACTGAGCCAGACGTGAGCGGCCCGGTACTTGCGAAGAAGCGCAAACGTTTCCTCATCCACCCATGACTCGTGACGGAACTCCACAGCGTGCTGATAAGGTTCCTTCGGGAGTTGCGCCAGAAATTCTTCGAGGCGCGGGAGGTCTTTTTTCAAGTTCGGCGGCAGTTGCCAAAGGATAGGGCCGAGTTTGTCTCGCAGATGCTTGATGCGATCGAAATAGTTTTTTAGTCCTTCCTTCACCTCGCGCAGTTTTTTCATGTGCGTGATGTAACGACTCCCTTTCGCGGCGTAAAGAAAGCCGTCCGGAGCTTTGCGGCACCACCCTTTGACCATGGATTCAGTCGGTAAGCGGTAAAAGGTGGCGTTGATTTCAACGGTGGGAAATTGTTGAAAATAAAACTCCAGGTGCTGCGTCCGGGGCCAATCCCTTGGATAAAAGCTTTCAGCCCAATGCTTGTAAACCCAGCCGCTGGTTCCAATCCACACCTCTTGCATAAAGAAATATAGCACGCTGCCTGTGCCAGCCATTGTGATTTTTGAGAAGCGGTTTAATTTGTTTTATTGGAGGTACAATGAGATTTGCAACTTTAGTTGTGTTAAGTGCGCTGATTGCGGTTGGGTGTGGCCGGGACGCCTTTAAGGACTCGGATTATTCGAAGCCGATGACCGAAGAAACGTTGAAGGCCACCAATGGATTAGATCCGAATGCACGGATCGATGCGCATGAAGCTCGTCCACCCAGTGAGGTGCTCGGCGCGAGGGGTTCCAGCAGCGACATCGAGATTCAGGATCCTGATAAAGCGCTCGGGACCAATGCGCCACCGCGTGATAATTGAGAGAAATAATTTGGCTGAGAAACATCTGCCCCTTTCAGCAGCGCAGGCAGGCTTCTGTTTGTAATAATCGCCTTAAGTTGTAGAGTTCTTTAAGGGGGAACAGTGTCACTTATTCAAAAAAGGCGTCGTGTACAGTATTGGTTATTATTTCTGATTTCGTCCGCTGGACTGCTGGGGACAGGTTGTCTGAGCACCGAACAGCAAGTTACCTCCATTCTGGGGCCATTGATCATCGCTACTCGTCCCGCATCGCCGGATGATGTTGACCCGGAGGTTGAAGTGGAAGAGATCGAAACGGACTCACAACCAACGGAGACATCCAACTCTCCGCCGGTTGAACTGACAAAGTAACTGATCAAACTCAACTACTCGTATCCCAACACGAGATTGGTTCCGACGATTTCGATGGATTCGATGCGGAGTTGGAGAGCAGCGCGGATTCGATAGAATCTTGATGTCTCAGGCAACGGAACGGAGATCCTTTTCAAACCAGCGTCCATCACAGCGAGTGGATCGTCAGTGAAACCGCCTTCCGGGGATGAAGTGGATTGCAGGAATATCGGTTGATTCACCCCCACGCCTTGAAACTCAAACCAGTTCACCACCAGCGAATTGGCGCCCCCGGGTATATCCACAAAACGGAAGAATAACTCATGAGTTCCTCCGGGATCGGTTATGACACTTGTGACGTTTGTGTAACCATCAACCACAGGAAGAGAGACAATCCCGATGATCGTTCCGCTTGGGGAACCTGTGCGCATCTCAATCAACCCTCCGGTGCTGTGGCCAATACGGCATGTCACAGCCGTAATATTTGTGAGGCAAACAGGGGAGAAACTGAGCCAGTCACCAGAATCAATGCTGGCTGCGTCCAACCCGCCGCCATTCGGATCGCTGGAAGGCTGCATTTCGATTCCGCTTGTCTGTGCCGGATATTCCGCTTGCTGGCGCCTTGGGTTTAAATAATGGGTCGTTTTCCCCGTTAGCGGGGCCACTCCAGGCGCACCGTCATCCGTGTAGCTTCCGGTTAGCAGCAGGAAAAATCTCCCCGATTCAAAAGGATCCAGTGATGGTGATTGAAAGATTCCCGCGCAATCTGAAATCTGTCCTTGCGAGTGCGCGTGCTGATCGTGGCCAAGAAGCGGTTCCAACACCAACTTGTGGCACGGAAGCACAGCGCCATCTTCAAGGTCAGTCGCGCTGATTTGGTATTGGATCATTTGTCCCCAATCAAAAAAGGAGCCATTCGGCGGATCATGAATGGTGATGACCGGTTCATTGTTGCCAGCAGTGATAGAGACATGCGTGACAGACGTGTTTCCCTTGGCATCCGTCACAGTTAATTGAGCCTCGTAATTGCCTGGCTCGGTATATGCGAACGAAGGGTTTGCAGCAGTGGAGTTGATCACTTCGTTTCCTAGAAAACTCCAGGCAAACGAAAGCGTCTCATTTGTGCCCACAGCGTGAGATCCGGCGCTGGAAAATGACACTAATAACGGAACCGATCCAGAAGCGGGTGTCGCTTCAGCCACGGCTACCGGCGCATAATCGTTCAGGACATATTCGATTCGGGTTAATCTCCCGGTCGTGCCTGAGTGCCATTCTAAAAGGTAAAGCGCGCCATCCGGCCCCAACTCGATATCTATGGCTGGTAAAAATGTGTTCGGCAGAAAAGCGTTTATTTTCAACACATCTCCATTCTCATCCAGCTTCACTTCCTTCATGTGACTTCGCCACATGTCATAGATAAAGACGGTTTTATCGTAATAGGGTGGCAGCTTCCGACTCGAAACAAGGTTCGGGTCATAATGATAAACCGGGCCGGCAAAGGCGGTGCGGCTGGAATTCGTTCCTAAATCCGGGAAATCGGTCGCAAAGCCGTAAGGATACCAAATCCACGCTGGTCGGGCTGGCGGCAGGTTCTGGGGGCCGGTGTTGTTGGGCGAATTGTTGAAGGGAGCAGCGGCATTATAGAATGGGCCGGACACTCCAGTGGCTAAATCGTATTCACGGTAGGCTTTGTTGTTGGCGATGAAATAAGGCCAGCCATAATTCCCCGCCGAACGTGTCTGGTTCCACTCGTCGTATCCTGCTGGACCGCGGTTTGCGTCTGAAACATAAGCGTCTGGCCCGACGTCTCCCCAGTAGAGCCAGCCGGTCTCTGCATCCACTGAAATACGAAACGGATTGCGGCAACCCATCACATAAATCTCTGGCTTTGTATTGGGAGTGCCGGACGAAAATAAATTGCCGCCTGGAATGCTATAGGTTCCGTCGGGTTCCGGACGAATGCGTAAAATTTTGCCACGCAAATCGTTGGCATTGGCCGCGGATTTTTGCGCATCCCAGATTGAGCGGCCAGGGCGTTCGTCCAGTGGGGAATAGCCAGCCGAACCGAATGGATTCGTGTTATCTCCTGTGGAAATGAACAGCGACCCGTCGGGACCGAAGGTCAAAGAACCAGCCGAATGGCAGCATTCATCCCTTTGGGTGGGAATCTCGAGCAACACCTTTTCAGAGTTGAGATCAATGATGTTGCCAATCATTGTAAAACGGGAGACATGCTGTTTGGGGATGGCGCCTGCGGGAGAATACATCAGGTACAGCCAGTTGTTCGTCATGAAACCGGGATCCAGCGTGAGGCCGAGAAGACCGTCTTCATGCTCTTTAAACACGGAGAGTTGCCCGGCTACATGGATGGATTGAGCGTCTGGATTGTACACTTTAATTTTGCCGCCTCGTTCCATGTAAAAGACGCGGCCGTCCGCCGCCACTGATAGTTCCATAGGTTGATTTAAATTGTTATCCAATATCACCTTTTGAAAGTTCGATTCGATCGTCGCGCCTGCATCCACTTTTTTGATTCCTGCGGCATACTCGATTCCTCCAAGGAGATGCTGTCGAAAGAGCGGTTCGGCAAAACTCGCCTCCGTGTGGCCTCCCCCGGTGTACCACGCCCGTCCTCCATCGAATTCATGGCACCAAATGATCGGGTGATCAGCTCCCATTCCGCCGCCGCTATAGGTGGTCTCATCCAAGGTCGCCAGGACATGAACTTTTCCTCGTGGGTTGGAACTGAAATAATACCATTCATCGGTTCGAATCCAGCGAGACGACAGGAATGAGGTGGAAGGGTGGGTGCGGTCAGCAACTTTGATGGTCGCTTGTTGGACGTTGGGATGTCCGGCAAAGTAGGCCCCCACCAGTTGTCCGTACCAGGGCCAGCCATACTCGGTGTCGCTGGCGGCATGGATCCCGGCGTAACCGCCGCCTGCCTGGATATACCGCTCGAACGCTCCTTGCTGCGTATTGTTAAGGACATCACCTGTTGTCGAAAGGAAGACCACCGCTTTGTAGTTTTGCAGGTTGGCATCCGTGAATTCGGTGGCGTCTTCAGTGGCATCCACTGTGAAACCGTTGGTGCTTCCCAGCGATTGAATTGCTGCGATGCCATTAGGAATGGAACTGTGCCGAAAACCCGCCGTCTTGGAAAAAACCAGGATCTTATAAGAGTTGGTTTCGTCTGCTACCGCGTGGCCTCGAAAAATAAGGAGGGCTAGTGCGCCCAACAAAATTGACAAAAAAGTTTTCATAAAACGGATCTCCTTTGGGGAATCCACACAGAGTAAGCGAGAGTTATACGGTGTTCAGAACCTGTTGACCATTCCCAAAGAAGAGAAGGAGGAACTCGGGGTGTGATTGAAAGCAGGTGAGATTGGCGTGGAAGCGGAGCGCGGCGTAACCGGTTCGTCGTCCCTATAGCTCTGGCTTGTGCGAAGCATCAGCCGCAGCGGCCAAGGGTGGAATGATAGCTTTCGAACTGCCAACGTTGATCGCATCGCCGTACGCGCTGCGGCTGACTCTGCGAGCACAGCCGCGCTCCGTTCCTGTCTCACTCCGGGAACTCAGAGGGGCACGCCCTGCATGGTTACGGCTTCAGAGAGCCTCCGGCGACTCTGATTCCACCCAGCGGACGGCGTAACGAATCAATTCTGCCATTGTGGTGATCTTTAATTTTGCTTTGATGTTGGCGCGGTGAACTTCAACGGTCTTTGGGCTAAGATGAAGCTGGTCCGCCATTTGTTTGGTGTCCAAACCCTTGCCGATCAATTGAAAAATCTCGAACTCGCGATCGGTCAAGGTTTCCACCGGTGAGTTAGTCGATACAGGGCGACGTCCGGAGAAAATCTCCAAAATTCTGGCAGACATTTTTTCGCTCACTGCGATGTGGCCATTCAAGACGCGGCGGATGCCTTCCATGATCTTCTTGCCGCCCTCCTGTTTCATGATGTAACCACGGCCACCCGCGCGCAAAGCGCGTTCCGCATACAACGATTCATCATGCATCGAGATGACGATGACGGTCGTTCCGGGATGCAGCACCTGGATATCTTTCAGGAGTTCGATGCCGTTCTTGCCAGGCAGAGTGATGTCCGTCAGGACGAGGTCGGGTTTCAACTGTTTGATCTGCTGGAGTGCTTCGTTGGCATCGCCAGCTTCACCGCACACATGCAGGTCCGGTTCATTCTCGATAAGTTGGGCCAATCCCTGACGCATCATCGGATGATCGTCTACTATAAGAATTCGCTGTTTAGGGTTGCTGTCTTTTTTATTCGGCATTGTGCGTCTCGCTATTTTCTTTTGCGTCAGGGTTGGGGAGAAAACAAATGACGGTCATGCCGCCGGCAACCTGTCGTTGAATCAGTAGATTGGCGCCGATCGTCGCGGCGCGATATTGCATGATGCGCAGGCCCATTCCCTGGCCCCTTTGCTGCGCCGGCGCGAAACCAATGCCATTGTCTTTGATGGCGAGGACCACCTTATCCAGTTTCACACGGAGGCTGATCTCAATCTCCTTCGCTTTGCCGTGCTTGATTGCATTGGTTACTGCCTCCTGGGCGATGCGAAAGAGATGGGTGGCTGTAATTAATCCATGAACATAAACCGGCGGGTCACAGACGAACGTGCATTTTACGTTGAAAAATTTCTCGGTGCTGGCGACGAGTTCACCCAAAGCAGCCATCAAACCTTCTGATTCCAGAACGACAGGGGAGAGTCCGCGCGCGAGTGAACGGGTTTGGCCAATCACATCCCGGACATGTTCGGCAATCTTCTCGGCCTGCCTGGCGTGAGGTTCGGAAATTTTTTCCAGGTTCTGTCCCAATACTCCGCTGAGCAGTTCGATGCCGGTGAGGTGCTGGCAGATGCCATCGTGAAGATCCTGCCCGATGCGGCGCTGTTCCATCTCGCTGATCTGCAGGACTTCGCGTTCCAGACGTTTGTGCTCGGTGATATCCATCCCCGCGCAGGTCACGCCGGTGATGCGGCCATTCTCGCGCAACGGTTCAACCGTCAGATCGTAAATGCGGGTCTCATCGCCAATGGTGCAGTTTACTTCCTGTCGCACAGCGGACCCGGTGGCCAGCACCCGCATCTTGAGTTGCGTGAGGCGATCCGCTTCTTCCAATTTGAATAACTCCTCGTCGGTTTTCCCGATCACAGTCTGGTCAGGATCGGGAATCGGGGTGTTGTGAATCCATGTGTAGCGGAGATCCGTATCCTGGTTTGAAACCATCACCGGGGAGTTCTTTAGCGCGACGCGAAAACGTTCTTCACTGATGCGCAGAGCCTGTTCGGCGGCAGCGAGTTGTTTGTCGCGGGCAATCTGGTTCAACACACGACGAACGACGGCGGGCAAATTTTCCTGGAATTGCGCATCTTTCACCACGTAATCCAGTGCGCCGGTTTTCATCATCTCCACGGCTACACGTTCATCGCCTTGCCCGGTGATGATGATGAAAGGTGGGAGGCGGCGAAGCTCGCTCAGCGGAGTGATCACTTCCCTAGCTTCAACGTCCTCAAGTTTCAGGTCGAGCAGGAGGAGTTCTGGCTGGTTCGCTTTCAACCAGGCGATTGCGTCCGCTCCGGAAGCCGCCGTGCTGACGGCGAACCCTTCGCGTTTGAGAGATTTTTCTACCAGACGCAACAACCCGCGATCATCGTCCACGACGAAAAGTGTTGCTGGTGTGGTGTCGCTCATTCTAGGAGCCGAGATGAATTTCCGGCACTTGCACGAGAGAGATGAAGAGGCCAAGTTGCGTAATTGCCTCGGCGAACTTTTCGTAATCCACCGGTTTCACAATGTAGTTGTTACACCCGATCGTATGGCATCGCTCCACTTCCCGAGGATCGTCCGTTGTGGTCAGCATCAAGACAGGAATGCTCTTTAACTCGGGGTCGGCTTTAATCTGGCGCAAAACCTCCACGCCATCGATCTGCGGCATGCGAATGTCGAGGAGCAAAAGGTACGAGATGTCCTTGGAACGGTGGCGTCCTTCCCCGCGTTGAAACAGGAAATCAAGGATCTCCTGTCCATTCTCGAAACGTTCGATTGGATTGTTCAGGCCGGAACGACGCAAATTCTTTTCAATCAACCGCGCATGGCCGGTATCATCGTCGGCTATCAAGATGATAACTTCTTTTGTCATGTTCATCTCTTATTCCTTAGGTTGGTAGTGGAGGGCAAGGAAACAAAAAAAGAACTTCCGACACCAATTTTGGATTCGATCCAGATTTTGCCATGTTGCCGTTCGAGGATGCGTTGCGCAATCGTGAGACCGAGGCCTTCTCCTTCGCTGGCGTTTGGATTGAGACGATGAAAGATCTCAAACACTTTTACCTGGTGTTCCGGTGCGATGCCTATGCCATTATCGCGCACCGTGTAAACGGAATGGCTATCTTCGATCTGCCCGCTCACTTCGATCAATCCGGCGCGTTGGGGATCGCGATACTTCAAGGAGTTCTCCAGCAGATTCGTAAACACCTGGTTGACTTGCGTGGAATCACCCATGCATTCCGGCAACGAATCTATCTTTAAAGTTGCGCCCGCCTGTTTGACTTGAAACTCCATCGCCTTGGCAATGCTTTGCAACATGGCATTCATGTCGAGTCGTTCGATCTTGATGGCGGCGCGGCCCAGCCGGGAGAAACGAAGAAAGCCGGCAAGCAACGCGTCGATCTTCGTGACGCCGGCCTGGATAAACGAGATCGCTTCTGGGACATCCTCTTCCAGGATCAGCTTGATTTCTGGCTTGCTCACCTTGGGATCGTTTGAAGATTCGAGGGTTGCTCGAACTTTGTCACAGGCCCTGGCGAGTTCTTTGCTGAACCCCTGAATGTTGACCAGTGGAGAACGAAGATCATGTGAGGCGACGTAAACGATCGTCTCAAGTTCTTTATTCTTCTCCGCCAAAGTTTGGGCGAGGTCGGCCAATTGTGCTTCCGCGCGTTTTCGTTCCGTGATGTCCCGCACGAACCCGGTGAAAAGCCGTTTGTTAGCCAGACGCACTTCGCTCACGGCAAGATCCATGGGGAAAACTGAGCCATCCTTGCGCTGCCCGACAACTTCCCGGCCGATCCCGATGATCTTGGGATGACCGGTGCTCGAGTAGTTGTGCATATAGGTATCGTGCTCTTCGCGGTAGGGAGAGGGCATCAGCATGCTGACATTTTGCCCGATTACTTCTGATGCGCTGTAGCCAAAGAGCTTTTCTGCGGCTGGATTTATCAACTCCACCGTGGCCCGTTCATCAATCGTGATGATTCCTTCGACAGCCGTTTGGAGAATGGCGCGCATCCGTTCTTCATTGTCACGCAATTCAACCTGGTGTGTGTGTGTGGTGGATTGCTCCAGAGATTGCAGCCGCTCAATCAGTTCGGCTTTGCTCATCCCGCTATAGTCGTTCATTAAGGAAATATACAAACACTTCCACAGTCCTGAAGACAACGGAAATGGAGGGTTACAGTATTTTGTTTCAGATGGTTTAAATGTTCTCCCCCCGTTACCGGGGGGAATCGCACTTCGTCCGACTGTCAAAGCAGCAGTTTAGCCAGCCAATTTTTCGCGGTATTCGGTGGGTGATTGGCCGACTACTTTTTTGAACACGCGATTGAAGTGAGTGAGAGATTGGAAACCGACTTCATAAGCGATTTCGCTGATGCGCAGGTTTGGATTCAGCAACAGGTTCTTCGCTTTTTCAATGCGCACGCGGGAAACGTAATCGGTGAAGTTGAGTCCAGTCGCTTTCTTGAACATTTTGCAGAAGTAGAAGGTGCTCGTGTTCACCGCTTTGGCGACCTGCCCGAGGGACAAATCTTCGGCCTGATTCTCTTCAATGAATTCTTTCGCCCGGGTGATCATTGGCGGTTCGGCATTATCCTGGTGGACCACAATCTGGTTGCTCACCATTGAAATATGCTGCGCAAAGATCGAGAGCAGTTTCACCATCGCATCGTATTGTTTCGAGGAAAGCACCTTTGAATTGAAGAACGCTTCCCTCATCCGCCCCTGTTCCACTTCAATGCCCCATTCGGCGACGAGCCTGGACGTTTTGTTGAACTGCGCTTCGGTCGGTTTCTTGCGGAAAATCTGGCCGGTCTGGAGAAAACCGATCAACTGTTCGCCGAGCTTGATCGGAACCGCCGTATCGCAAAGGCCCAGTTCACAGGTGACTGTCATCGGCTCATCCTGGGCGCCTTCAGCCAGCGTTTGTTGAATGCGCAAACACGCGGAACAGGAACGACTCTTCTCAGCCATCATCGCGCAGAAAGGGTTTTCATTGCGCTTTCCGTGGTGCGGAAGTTGCCAGGATTCCACAGGCCGCAACGAAACCGGCAGACCGGTCGTCTCGCTGAAAGCCCGCTCATAATCCTGATAAATCGTTGAGTTGGACAACGTTTCAATCAACGCTTTATTTTGCTTGGGATCATGAAGGCGATTGCCGTTCTGCGACTGAGCAAGAATTGTTTGCATGCCGCCAAAATAGGGGCAGGAGGGTTCTCCAACAATTGGGAGCGTTTCTAATTTTCCTTTGGCGAACTTAACTAGAACAGCTAAAGAAATGCCTTAGTGGAAGGATTTAGCTGAAACAATGCTGACGAGCTTTGAGGGCGGGGAAAGTGGGTGAGATTGCCGCCAGGACGGAGCGCGATTGTGTGCGAAGCATCAGCCGCAGCACTCAAGGCTGCAGTTATAGCTTTCGGCGTACCAGTGTCGATCGCACCTCCGTGCGTGCTGCGGCTGATCCTTTGGACAAATCAGAATATAGATAGAACGAACCGCAGAGCGGTTACGCCGCGCTCCGTTTCCGCACAATGCCCCTCCTGTCTTCACTCTTTGAAATCCGCCCGACGAACTCCAAGCCTTCCATTGACCCTTTGCGCGGAAAGGTGTAGCTCTAGTTGAAACAAAACGATCACACGGGAACTTTATTTGCCGAAGCTCTCCAGGGAATTTCGAAGGAAACACAAAATGAAAACGCAACTGGGTAATCAAATCAAAAAAAGCGCATACGGATGGCTGTCTGCAATGTTGCTGCTCCTGGCCGCCAGCAGCATGGCCGTCGATTCAAATGCGCAACCATCCGGCTATTTTTCCACCGTGGATCTGCGCCCGCACTATGATTTGCTGGCAGATGAAAGTTCGCAGTTCGGAATGTGGGAAGTGGTGCCGAAAGGATTGCGAAACCTGGACGGGGTGCCTTACCAGATCGGCGGCATGATCCGTTTATACGGACAAATTCCACCACCGCATCAAACGGTTTATCGGGATAAAGTCGAGAACATCACGGTCGGGAAAAAGTTTGCCGCGCTCCACCTTTTACACGGCACCGGTTGGACGGCTGAAGATGGGGTGGAAATTGCCACAGTGGTTCTGAACTACACCGATGGGAGTCGTAGCAGTGTGCCAATCATTTACGGTGAACATGTCCGGGACTGGTGGAAACGAGAGAAAACTTCCCCGGATCACGTCACCGATCCTAACTCGAAGATTGCATGGGAAGGAGCACATCGGGGCGTTGGTTTGCGCTTTTACCAAACCACATTGTGCAATCCCTATCCGGACACAGAAGTTCGAACCATTGACATTGTGTCCTCCCGTTCCGCAGTAACCCCGGCGATCGTCGCGATGAGCATTGGTCCAGCGCGGCGGATGGCCCAACGTATTGCGCAAGAGATTCCGCAGCAGAACCCGGATGATGTCACCCTCGTCAAAGTCAATGTATTGGATGCCGCTACCGGAACGCCTCTCGCCAAAGCGGGGTTCAACGTGGGGTTCTGCGAAGAAACAACCTGCCGGTATCTCGGAGCCTATCAGACCGATGCAACCGGCGAAAAAGTGCTCAAATTCCCAACCAAACAGGTTCGTTCGGTCGGAATGACGGTTCTTGCCGATGGATATACTTCCGAAGAGATCTCCTGGTATAAACAGGGTGACGAGCAGATACCCTCCGAGTTCATCGTGATCATGAATAAAGGAACCGGCGTGAATAAATCCGTTCGGAAAGGCGAAAAAATCGAAGCGCCCATTCCGATGCCTGAACTTTAACAGGGGGTATAGACCTTGCTTGGGATTCATGGCTTCTCAATCCCGCTTTGACTTCAGCGGCAACAGCGTCGAATCCGGCCCAAATCCCATCACAAAGCACTCACATGCAGTCAGGCTTCAATTCCACCGAAATAGCGGGGAATCACCCGGGAACAGCCCCAGACCGGCATTTTTACCGCCGGAAAAGTTGCGGTCAGAGTCTGATTGGCGTTTTTACCGGCGGACAAAGTCTCCGTCAGCTTCTGATTACGATTTTTACCGGCGGGAAAAGTTGTCGTCAGGGTCTGATTGGTGTTTTTACCGGCGGGAAAGGTCTCCGTCAGCTTCTGATTACGATTTTTACCGGCGGAAAAGTTGTCGTCAGAGCCTGGAGGGCGTTTTTATCGGCGGGAAAAGTCTCCATCAGCTTCTGATTACGTTTTTTACCGGCGGGAAAAATCGTTGTCAGCTTCTGATCTGAACTTTTCCGCCGGAAAAAATGCCGATCTGGCCCTGAATCGGACCTTTTTTCACGGGTTCAGAGGCACCCAAAAGGAGCGGGGAAAAGTGTCCTCGGACCGGAAAGTATTACGAAGCGACACCCGGTTTATTTTCCTGTAAAAATTTATCCCCACAACCCGATGCCCGACAAACCCGCAAAACATTGGCTGTGCAAACTCACGAAGCTGAACCCAAACATCACCTCTGCATCACCGCTAGGTGATGCTCCAAAAAAACGGTGGGGTTTTCCTGTGTGAAAACCCTGACTTCTGCCTTCCGCAAATCCTCACCAAGCCTGGTACGTGCGTGTTGCTATTTCAAAGCTAATGAAAACCAACTCCGCCCAATCCATAAAGTTCAAAACAAAACACGCACGCACCAAACCTCACGAGGATTTGTGGAAGGCAAAAGTCAGGGTTTTCACACAGGAAAACCCCACCGATTTTTTGGAGGTGCTTCCGCACCGAGACAGAACCTACCGCTCTCCGGCTTACCAGGAGCGGCTACGTGTAAGTCCCAGCCTTTATTATTAAACACCAAAATTTGAAAAGTAGGGAAGTTCTGGTTTGCCCCACCTTTTCGGAAATCTATTTCGAGAAACGGTATAGAGCAGGTTTAGCGGTTCAACTGCGGTTGAGGATTACTCCTGTCCTGGTGCGCGCGTTGTGTTGGTGCCTTCGCGACGATCCCGGTGACTGCCTCCTCCGGGGCCTCGGCGCTCGTGCCAATTAGTTGAGCCTTCCGGTGGGCGATCGGGCTTGCCGCCGGGTGGACGCCACAGCGCTTTTTTCTCTTTTACAAGTTTCTCAAATTCGACGCGTTGCTCCGGGGTGAGCACGGCTTTGATGTCGGCTTCGGTGCGGGCTGCGATATTGGTGAAGCGCGGATGAAATTCAGTGCGCAACTGGCGGAACTCTTCCCAGCGGCGGGTGAAGATTTTTTTCACTTCCTCTTGTTGTTCCGCGGAAAGGTTCAGGTTGTTTAAAAGTTCGCGTTCCATGCGATCACGAAAAAATCCACCTTCGCGGGCCGCATGTTCAAATTGCTTGCGGACGACGTAGCGAGTTCCAGCGACACCGACGGCGAGCCCGGCGAGGAACACCAGGAGCAAAACCAGGATGGGCTTGGAACTCTTCATTTTCCTGCAATGAGCCATTCGTCGGCGGCCACTTGTTCCACCGTGACGGTTAGGGGTGTGTTGGTGTCAGAAAAATACAAGTCCGCCGCGGTGGAAAGTGCGACGATCAACACGGCGGCAAAGCCAATCCGCGGGAACAGCGCGGCCAATTGATCTGAGAACGACGCGCGTAATGGCTGGGCGCCGCGTTGAATGGCCGCCATGACAGAGCGCGAGAAGTTGAAGGGCACTTCGGGCGCGACTTCGGAGCGGGCGGCTTCGAATAGTTTGTTAATCTTTTGTTCGTTCATCTTCTGATTTCGTAGCAACCGACGTCAGGAGGCTCTTGGTTGAAACTCTATAGACGTCTGCTGTTAACTTTTAGTTTCTCCCGTTTTTCTGTTCTCCATGGCCAACAGGGCGTTTCGTAATTTTTTGCGCGCGCGAAAAGCGCGAACACGCACCCCCACATTCGACCAACCGGTGAGTGCGCCAATCTCGGTCGCGCTTTTGCCTTCGATTTCCTGCAACGTGATCACAAGCCGCTCGTCTGCCGAAAGTTTTTGCATGGCAAGGTCGAGAATCTCGCGTGCCTGGTTTCCTTCGAGATCGGCGTTGTCTTCGCCATAAAACCATTCGAGCGCATCTTCGCCCAGGTCTTCGATGGCGGTTTCATTCTGCACACGTTTCCGTTTGCGGAGATGATCCAGCGCGACATGCACCGCAATCCGCGAGAGCCAGTGCGAAAATGGGGCGCGGCCATCGAACTGGTGCAGCGCTTTCCAGGCTTTGATAAACGTTTCCTGCGCCAAATCTTCGAGCAGGTGTTTGTCGCGTTCGTAACGGAATAAAATGGAAAAGACCAGTGACTGATGTTGCTGGATGAGTTCGCCAAAATCGTCGGTGGAACCGTTTCGGATTTTTTCCAGCAGTTCAGTTTCATTTTTCACCGGTTCCATGGGCCGCAAGCGGCTGGGTTATTCTCCGAGGCGATGGCCAAAGTTGCGGATCGCGTTGATCGCCATTTCATCCAGCTTCGCCTCGATGACGTTCATTTTCTGCAATTGTTCTTCGGTCAGATGCGGGACAATCTTGCCGCGGATTTTGGCGTGTTGCACGGCTAGATCTGCTTCGACTGCGGCAACTTTGGTGTGCGCGGCGCGAATGGCTTTTTCGTCGTCGCCTTCGGTTTGGATGGTTTCGCGCAAACCTTTGCGAGCTTCGTGCAGTTGTCCGAGTAACGGAGCAACGTTCTCTTTTTCCGCGCGCAATTCCCCTTTGATCTTTTCAATCTGTTCGGCGCTCAGGTCGAGCTCGCTCATGATGCGTTGCATGACCTGGCGTCCCGGTGCGCCGGACCGGGCAGGAGCGGCGTTGGCGTAGGAAAGGATTCCGCTGACGGTAATTGCTGCTGCTGCCATCAGGGTAAAAAGCGTCTTGTTCTTCATGATGTATTTATTACGCGAGGGCAGGGGGAGTTGTTACAGGTAATGTGCTGCCGGCGTCTTTGCCGGCAGCACGTTGGCTCAGTTTTTCGCAACTTCGTAAACCATGTATAATTCGTCTCCCACCCGTTTCATTCGCTTTCTCTTTAACTTGGTTGCCTCGGCCAGTTTCGCAACTCCCTGGCCATCCGCGAGGGTGGGGGCGTTGCGTCCGCCGAATAGGAACGGACAGAGCGTGACATACACTTCATCCACCAGGTTGGCGCGGAACAGGGCATCGTTCACCTCGCCACCGCCTTCCGAGAGCAGGCGCTTCACTTTCCATTCCTTGCGCAACCAACGGAAAGCCTCGTTGAAATCCACTTCCTGTGCGCCGCAGATTTTAATTTCAGCGCCCAGCGAGCGAAGTGTTGAAAGCTCTCTCTGAGGCGCGCGTTCGGTGGTGAGAATGATGATCGGGGAGAAATGATGCTTGAAAATTTCCGCCTCCGGATCGATTGAACCGGAACCGCTCACGATGATGCGGAGATTGTTTTCGGCCAGTCCCCGTTTCACGCGCAGGTCGCGATACTTTTTTCCGCCCGGCCCCATGTTGACCGGGAAGGCGTCCACCGTTCGCGCGCCAGACATAACGGCATCCGCGGTGGCGCGAAGTTCGAGCAGGAGTTCATGGTCGCGCTTGCTGCCGAACGGCACGAACTGGCGGTTCGCCGGGGCGATTTTCCCGTCAGCCGTCATGGCGACGTTGATGAATGTAAATGGCATGGACTTAGCGCGTTTCATGAAATTGCTTTTGCCAAACGCAATGAATTGGTCAACGTGCTGCAAAGGCAAATCAAATATGAGCCATGCGCCCACAGAACGTTTCTCCAATCGCGTAGAAAACTATATCAGATTCCGACCGGGCTACCCGCCGCAGGTCGTTGATCTGCTTCGGAAGGAATGCGGCTTGAACTCTGATTCCATCGTCGCGGACGTTGGTTCCGGCACTGGCATCTCCAGCGAAATGTTCCTGGTCAACGGCAACGTGGTGTTCGCAATCGAGCCGAACCGGGAGATGCGGGAGGCCGCGGAACGGTTATTGGCTAAATACGGCGAGCGGTTTCGCAGCATCACCGGGACTGCCGAGGCGACCACACTGCCGGAAGCGACTTGCGATTTTGTCGTCTCTGGACAGGCGTTTCATTGGTTCGACCGACCAGCGGCGAAAAAAGAGTTTCAACGAATCCTGAAGCCGGGTGGGTTTATTGTGCTGATCTGGAACGAGCGCAACATTGATTCCACCCCGTTCCTGCGCGATTACGAAAAGCTTCTGCTGACGTTCGGAACGGATTACGAACAGGTGAACCATGCGCGCATTGATGAGACTTTGATTGCGGAATTTTTCAATCCTGCGCCATTTCAGCTCCGCGGCTTTCCGAATTCACAGGTGTTTGATTTCGACGGGTTGAAAGGCCGGCTGCTTTCTTCATCCTACGCGCCCGACGAGCAGCATCCCAGGCATCAACCGATGCTGGTGGAACTGGAAAGAATTTTTCGTGAACACGCGCGGAACGGGCAGGTGATCTTCGACTATGACACAAAGGTTTACTTCGGATCGGTAGGGTAAGTCAGGGGGAGCAATTCGTGTCTAAGCTTCCTCCTCCGGTGGTGGCATGTGCTTCACGAGTTTCAACAATGCCACTCGGGGGCCATCCATGTCTTCTACGCGCAGTTCGTACTCTCCAAGATAAGTGGTATCGCCTCGCTTTGGAAAACCGCCAAGCTCCTGGGTGATCCATCCGCTGACCGTGCTCACGCCCTCGTCTGAGACTTCCACACCGGTCAAATCTGTTAATTCATGGAGTGGCAGGTTGCCGGCGAGTTCCCAGGTCGTTTCGTTCTTTTGCACAAGCAATGGTTTTTCCTGGTCGAACTCGTCCTGGATCTGGCCGACCAATTCTTCGAGCACATTTTCCAGCGTGACCATCCCGACTGTGCCGCCAAATTCGTCCACGACAATCGCCAGGTGCAGTTTGCGTTCCTGGAACAGTTGCAGGACACGTTCGAGATTGGCGGTTTCCGGGACGTAAATCAGTTTGCGCGCGACACGAAGCAGATCGCCGCCGCGTTTGGAGTGCAACCGCATGGCGTAAAGATCCTTGATGTGAATCACGCCCAGCGTTTTGTCGAGATTATCGTCCTTCACAAGCGGGAAACGTGAGTAACTCGTTTTCTCCGCAATATCGAGGCACTCGCTGATGCTGGCTTCGGTATCGAGCGCGGTGATTTCTTTGCGCGGCCGCATGACTGCCCGGACAGTGCGATGCCGCAGATCCATGGCGTTCAGGACGAGATCGCGTCCGAAATGAGTTCCGCCGGTGTGCTTTTGGTTGCTTGAGAATAAGAGTCGCAGTTCCTCTTCGGAATGGGCCATCTCACCTTCGCTGACGGGCTCCACTCCAAAACGTCGCAACAGCCAGCCTGCCGCGTGGTTTAAAACCCAGATGGCGGGGTAGGAAGCTTTGTAAAACCAGTGGAGTGGTTGCGCGACCCAGATGGATGTCGCCAACGGCTTTTGAATCGCCAGAGATTTCGCTGCCAATTCACCCACCACAATGTGCAGGAAACTGATGATCGAAAATCCGATCCCGAATGAAATGGAATGCTTCAGTTGATCGGACTCGATGTTCATCCAGGTGAGCATCGGGTTGAGAATCTCGGCAATGACCGGTTCACCCAGCCGGCCCAGGCCGAGGCTGGCCAACGTGATGCCAAGCTGCGTCGCACTGAGGGCAGCATCGAGATTATTCAGAATCAGCCGGGCGATCTTCGCGCGCTTATGACCCTTGTTAACCAATGGCTCGAGCTGAGTGTCCCGAACCTTTACCAGCGCGAATTCCGCGGCGACAAAGAACCCGTTCAGAAACACAAGGAAAGCCACCGCCGACAGTTTGAAGAAAATGATCGTGCCCCAGTCCATTACAACGTCACCTCTCCGAAGATCGCCTTGAGAATGTCTTCGATCGTCACGATGCCGATTTCATGATGATCGCGTCCCATGACAATCGCCATGCGTTGCCCGCTTCGTTGAAGGCGGTTCAATGCTTCTTCAAGGCGCATCCCTTCATTCAGAAAGACTGCGGGTGTCAAATATTCCTGGGCAGGCTTGTTCTCATCGAGATTAGGGAGAAACAACAACTGCTTCACACTGACGATGCCGATGATCTTTTGGCGCTGGCCATCTTTCCGCCAGACAGGATAACGGGCGCGTCCGGTCTCTCGCGCCAGTTGCAGCACCTCTCGAACGGGTGTGGCGCATTCCACCGAAGTCGTGCTGGAGAGCGGGAGGATGACTTGTCGCACCACACGATTCTGCATCTCCAGGACGCGGTTGATCATGACTCGTTCATCGCTGCTCAAACTTTGCGCGGATTCCTGGATGAGAAAACGGAGTTCCTCGCGATTGCCGAAAACGTTCGAGATATTCTTTTCTCCTGAGAGTTGCAGCATGCCATGAGAGAGCCACGCGACCATGGCGACCAGCGGGGATAAGGCGATGTGTAGAAAACGAAATGGAACAACGAAAAACAGGCAGAGCCGGTTCGGGAATAACCGGAACAACATTTTTGAGAGCAACTCGCAAATGCAATAGAAAATGAAGAACGCGATGAGAAACAATGTGATCGCAATCCATCTGTGGCCGGGCAGAAAATGATGGATTGATAGCGCTGTAATCGCCAGAACGGTGAAGTTGGAGATCGTGTTGCCGATCAGAATGGTCCAAAGAAAATTCTCCGGCTGTTTCAAATAATTATCCAGCAACTCGGCGCGACGATTCCCGCCGCGTCGCATTTGCCGGATGCGAATCTGGCTGAGCGCGAGGATTCCGGATTCCATTCCCGACAAGAGGAAAGAGAGGGCTGCGCAAGCCAGAAAGAGCGCGCCGATGATTAATTCGCTATTCATAATCAGCGCTTGCGCTCCACCTCCACTAACAGTTCGCGAACACGCCTTTCATCGGTAATCCGGGCAGTGAGGCGCAGTCCGCGGAAAACAGCCGATTCACCTGTCTGCGGAACCACCCCAAGCAGGCTCATGAGCAGGCCGCCCATTGTATCGACGTTTTCTACTTCACCAATTTCCGCGAACTCGCATCGGAAGTCCTCGATGCGCATCGTGCCGGCTACTCGCCAGCGTCCTTCCCCAATTTTTTCAATAACAAAATCTTCTGCTTCACCTTCGCTGCGAATTTCTCCAACGACCTCCTCGAGAATGTCTTCCATGGTCACAACCCCAGCGGTGCCGCCGAATTCATCGAGCACGATGGCAATCCCGCGTTGTTGTCTCTGCAAACTCTTGAAAAGCTGCAGCAGGTTCATGCTCTCCGGAACAAAAGAGGGAAATGCGATCGCTTCCACGAGGTCGATGTCGGGATGGAGCAGAAGCGTGCGTGCGTTCAAAATGCCCACGATGGTGTCGGGCGTCTCATCGTAGATCGGCAGGCGCGTGTGTTTGTATTTGCGGGCTGCCTCGATCATCTCCTCGATGGAAAGGTCATCGGATATGCAGGCCATTTCCGAGCGAGGTTTCATCACATCCTTGGCTGTGCGCCGGTCGAGGCTGATGATCTGTAAAATGATTTCTTTTTCCGTCGGGGCCAGCGTTCCTTGCTGGCAGGCTATTTCGAGCAGTTCCTGGTATTCTTCTTCCGTGATGCCGAACTGCGGCTTGATGTTTTTTGGAACCAGGCTGAGAAGCGTCTCGTTAATTCTTTGCGCAACGTGGCGGACAGGTTTCGTCAACTTAACAAACAGCAGCATTGGGAAAGCCACTCGTGCCGCCCAGAATTCGGGAGCGCGGACGGCGAGGGTTTTCGGTATGACTTCGACGCCGAGCAAAATTCCCAACAGTGCGCCTCCCATGGCCAGCAACATCGGCCAATGATGGTAAAACGTCATCCAAAGGACGCACCCAATGATGAAGGCATTGGCAAAGGTATTGCCGAAAACGATGGTGCCCAGAAGATCCTGCGGATGTGTCAGAAGTTGTGTGACTTTCGCTCCAAACCGGGGAGAGCGTTCGGTGATTTGGCGAACCTGCCATTTGCCCAGTGAGAACAAAGCAGATTCCGCCAAAGCAAAAAAGAAGCTTACGGCAGCAAACAGTAATAATGCCAAAACGGCCAAAACCGGCGTCATCGATGAAGGCAATATTTAGTAAAGCGCCACGAAAGCAAAAGGGAATTCTTGGAGCCTGTCTGCAGGCTTAGGCAGTCCTGTGCCGCTTTTCGTCGGATGCAATAGGCATATTCGAAGACCGCCACGCTTTTTGCGCGAATGAAAAGAGGTAGAGGACTACCGCAGTCCAAGACGCTGGCGCGAATTAATGAGTGCTCCGCAAGGAATAGAGTGTGCCTGACTGCCAGTTGGAATCATACCCACAATTCAACTCAATCTATTCTGCTCTTGCCGGTAACGTGCGCAGTGGCATGCTCCCGTCCAATGAAGCTCGATTTCTCCCGCGATAGAGTTTTGGCAGTGGTGGCGCATCCCGATGATGCCGAATTGTTGTGCGCCGGAACACTGGCGCGTGCCAGGCAGGACGGCGCGGCGATTGGCATTTGTGTGTTGTGCCAGGGCGATAAAGGACAACCAAATAAGCCAATCAGAAACCTGGCAGCCGTTCGGCGGAAGGAAATGAAGGCGGCTACCGCAATTCTTGGCGCGGAACTGTTCCTGGGAGAATTCGCGGATGCGACATTGGCCGATGGAATTCCGCACCGCTTGAAACTGGTGGAGATTCTCCGGCAATTCCGTCCCACCCTCGTGCTGGCGCATGCGCCCGAAGATTATCATGCCGATCATCAAGCTGCTTCGAAACTGGCCGAGGCCGCCTCCTGGTCTTGCGCTTCCCGCGGTCAAAAGACGAAAACCGCGCCCCAGGATGCCCCGCCTGCTGTGTGGTTCATGGACACCATCAATATGAGCGGTTTTGTGCCGGGATTTTACATCGATATTTCACGGTATGCGGATGTGAAGGAGCGGATGTTGAACTGTCACAAGAGCCAGTTGGCGCGGGGCACCGATGGAGACTTCTCGCCGTTGAACGAATTAATGCAACTTCAGTTCAAAGCGCGGGGTATGCAGAGCAATGTTTCAGCAGCCGAAGCTTTTCGCCAACACCACGCGTTCAAGCGCACGCAAGCCTGGTGATGCAGGCAAAAATGCCTGGCACGACCTTACTCTCCGCGTTCTGCTTTCTTGCGGTCTCTTCGTTCCCAATACCAGGTGATCCACACGCTGACTTCGTAGAGCACTTGCAGCGGAATGCACAAAATGATCTGCGAAACGATATCGGGCGGTGTCAGGATGGCGGCAATAACCAGGTTGACCACCACCATATACATCCGGAACCCGGACAGCTTCTTGTAATCAAGCATCCCGATTTTAACCAGCACGAGGATCACAACCGGCAATTCAAAGGCTACTCCCATGCCGAGCAAACACTTCGAGACAAATCCAATGTATTCCTCGGCGCGCCAGTCGTTCACCTGGAAGCCCATCCATTCGGAATATTGCACTGCCGCCTTCAGGGCGATCGGCAACAAGCCGAAATAACAAAACAGAACGCCCAACATGAAGAGGCCAGTGCCGAAAAACAGACCCCAGTAAGCGTATTTCTTCTCGGTCAGACGAAGGGCCGGGAGAACGAATTGGCCGATAAAAAAGAAAAGAAATGGTGAAGCCAGGGCGATTCCACCGAACCCCGCCATTTTTAAAGAAGTGAAGAATGCCGCTGCCGGGCCGAGGTTGATCAGTTCAACGCGCCTGCCCACGAGAGTCTGTGCGTGTTCACCTTCGGAAAGTTGCAAACCCATCAACAGATTGGTGCCGCTTTGGAAGGGAACCAGTTCCAGGACCGTGTGATGATTGGTGCCGAAGATGGAAGGTTGATTGGTGTCCAGATTGAAGCTTCCGATCCGATTGGTGCCGACGAGCAGTGTTACCCTCGCTTCCTCAATCCTTTCGATCTGCTGGATACCGGAGTTTTCCAGCGGCCAGGTGAGGATATTTACCAGGAATGGAGCAGCGAATAGACAGGCGAGGAAACAAACACCGACGGCGGCAGCGCACTTCATCAGTGTCCACCGGAGATCTTCTAAATGCTCGAGGAAACTTTTCGTAGGACCGCCGAATTCTCCCTCTTCCAAATGAGAATCCGGATCCTCAAGCTCGCTTGCTGCCATGTTTAAAGGGGAACTTAGTGAGGCGGTTGCTGCTTGGATTCATCTTCCGATGAAGAGTGCGGCGCAGAGCCTTCGGGAGGAAGTTTTGTCCGCGGGGCCGGCGGTTCATCATCAATGGAGCGTTGCAACTCACCTGTCACTTCGTTGGAAGCTTTCTTGAATTCTTTAATCCCTTGTCCCAGGCCGCGTGCCAGTTCCGGCAGTTTCTTGGCGCCGAACAGCAACAGCACAACCGCCAGAATCGCTACCAGTTCCCCGCCACCCAATCCAAACATTGAAAATAAAGGGATCATAAAAAACTCAATTCTTTTCGAGGACGGCTTGTTTTTTCTCCGTCGGTTGTTCGCCACTCATGCCCCGTTTGAATTCCTTGATGCTGTTGCCGATGCCCTTGGCCAACCCCGGCAGCTTCTTCGCTCCGAAGAAAAAAACGATTACCGCGAGAACCGCGATGAGTTCCATTGGGCCGAGGCCAAACATGGCAAACGTGACATTCATATTGATACAGTTACAAAACTAAGCGAGACACCCCGCTTAGTAAAGCAGCAAAAGGAAGCTCCCGCTTACTGGGCTGGGAGAACGACCACAAATTCGGCGCGGCGATTCTGCTTCCAGACGGCTTCACCGCTGCCCTGAGCGGCAGGATGGCTTTCACCATAGCTGGTTGTGAAGATACGGTCGGCGGGCGCGCCGATCGTTGCAAGAACTTCGCGAGTGGAGAGCGCACGGCGTTCACCGAGCGACTGATTGTAACCCTCCGTGCCGCGTTCATCGCAATGTCCTTCGATCAGGACATCATGCGTCGGGTTGGCGGCGAGATAATCAGCCACGCGTTGGAGCTTCGATTGCTCGCCGCTCTTGACGATGGAACTATCGACATCGAAATAAACCGTTTCGGCCTGGAGAATCTCACGCCTTTGAGCGTTCGGGTCGGGGTTCATTATTCCGTCACTTCCGGGAAGAGTCCCTATTTCAGTCCAGTCGGGTTCACCGGGAGTACGGTATGCAAGGCTGGAATCAGGACCAGATGGTCCCTCACCTGAGATCGCGGTACGCGATGAGCCGGGAATTGGAGTGATGCCGACGCCTTTCTTTTTGCAACCAGTGGATGCAATTGTGACGAGAGCAATTAATAAAAAACTAAAGAATGTGGAGCGTTTCATGTATGCGGATTGTGGGTTGCGTTCTCTCTTCTACCTGGACCAACTCGGCTGTGAACTGCTGCTGCCCGAAATTTGTGCGACATCCTTCACACGTTTAGTTGGCACGTCAAGTAAAGAGAGGACGCGTTTATTGTTTTGTCGCCGTGTGAAGATAACAGTGCGGGAATTGGGCGCCCAGGAGGGGTCTTCACCCGTGACGAGCACGGTGGAGGTTCCGCCATCGGCTGGAACAACGCACACCGAGAAATCGCCCATCAACCGCGTAAATACAATTTGTTTGCCATCCGGTGACCAATCCGGTTCGGTCAGGTTTAAAGAGTCGCGCACCGTCAATTGTTTCGCTTCACCGCCGTTGGCAGAGATCTTGAACAACGCCGCGCGTTTTCCGGATCGTCCGACGTAACAGATGGTGGTACTGTCCGGGGACCAGCACGGGGAAGACTCATCTTCGCGGGTCCGGGTCAATTGCTTCAGGTTCGATCCGTCAATGTCAGCTACATAAAGATCCGGGCTGCCGCTCTTCGTGGCAATGAACGCCACCCGACGACCGTCCGGGGAAATGGCCGGGCTGTAATTGCTCCCGGAATAGCCAGCGACAATCTGGCGAGAACCGGAATTGAGATCATGCGAAAAGATCTGGATTGGCCCGCTTTTGCGTGAGCAATAGAGCAGCTTGCGTTGGCCTGGCACCCACGCAGGCAGGGAGACCTCCGTTTTGTCTGCTGTGATCGGGTTGGCATTATGGCCATCGTAATCTGCGACAAAAATTTCACTGGTGTTTCCCTGGTCAACGCGGAAAGCAATCTTGGTATGTGCCACGCCTTTCTTGCCGGTAATGGCGAAAATGATGTCGTTGGCCAACGCGTGCGCCTGGGAACGAATGTTGCCGATGTAAGACCTTGAGAAGAGAGTCTTTTTACCGATCAATTCTGTGAGGTGACCTTCGACGTTCCCGCTGTTTTTCCCAGTGACCTGGAATTGCGCCTTATCGGCACCCACAAATTCAAAACCAGCGATCTCCAGGTCGAAGCGAAGGACGGAATTCACCTCACCGGAGAAGCCGCTCATGGTGATGGGGATCAGCTTGTTGGAGTCGGCCCATCCGTGAACCGTAATGCTAGTCTCTTTAGGTTGCGCCAGGGCAACGGAAGCAAACAAACAGCAGAGAAGTGCGATATAGAAAGATGCGAAACTGTTTTTCATTAGCCTGTGAGTCGTCGTGATTTTAGATCGAATGTAATGTTAAAAGTGCGCTGAGCGTCGCGTGCCCCGCTTGGAAAATTGGGGACTGAATCTACTCTGTCCAAAACACCCTTCACCAATTTGTTGAGTGCCGGGTTGCCTGAATTTCGAGTGATCCGTGATGAAACGATCCGCCCGTCCTTTGCAATCGTGACTGCCACATCCACGGAATCATCCCTATCACCAATTTCCCCTGCGGTGGTCAGCGCCTGATCGTAGGCTCGCTGATAGATGGCGCCTACCAAATGACTGTAATTCACAAACGCCTCTCCTCCCGGCCCCGGCATTTCCACGCTGGTGCTGCTGGAGGTATTCTTGCGGATGGAGTCGGAGACAGAACGCCGATTGTCGGCCAACGCTGAAGCGAGCTTGGCCGAATTATCCGGTTTCGTCGGTTGAGGTTTGGTTTGGGATTCCGTCCGAGTGGCGGGCGTAAGTTTAAACTCCGCCGGCTTTGGTTTCGCCACTGCCGGTTTTGGTGTTGGCTTCACTGTGGCGGTTGTCACCGGTGTGAGATCGACCTTCGGCTTTACCTCGGGTTTTACAACAACCTTCGGAACCACCACTTCCGGTTCCCTTGGTTTAACAGTCTCAACAACCTTTGGTGGATCAGGTTGTTTGACCACCGGGGGCACTGGCTTCGGCGGTTCTGGTTCCGGCGGCTTTGCTGCCGGTGGTTCAGGTTCAGGTGGCGGCGGTTGCTGCACTGTGGGATTTCCACCGCCGCGAGTCGGACCATCCGTGATCTTCGCATTCACCAATGTGATGATCTGCGGCATCGGTTCCTCTTTCTTCGAGAAAAAGGCAGGACCGACCAGCAGCACCAGGATAAGCAACGCGTGCATCCCTGCGGAGGCGATCATACATTTTTTGACGAGCCGATTCATCGTTCCGGAAAAGTTTTCAATGAGAACCGAGTTATACCACGTTTCTGGCAGGCGTCCAAAACCGCTGCCACATGTTTATAAGCGCCTTCCTGGTCGGCGCGCACTGCCACAAAAGTATTCGGGTTCTGTCTCGTGGCCGCCTCCACCTGCGTGATGACTTGATCCAGCGGCATCTTTCGTTTGTTCAGGATGTACTCGCCGCGCGACGTCACTTCGATCGTCTGCGCATCTTTCGATTCCACCTGGGTCACCGGTGTGCCGCCTTGAGGCAGTTTCAAATCAATGGACTGTTCCAACATCGGAGTCGCGATAATGAAAATGATCAGCAATACAAACGCCAAATCCAGTAATGGCGTGATATTGATGTCATTTAACGTCACCAGCGAGTTACGTTGGGAAAAGCGCCTCATCCTATTTTAAATCCGGCAGTTGGAATTTGAAGAAAGGAGGGAAACCACAGATAGACACGGATGAACACAGATGTTTGAGCAAAAAAGCATTCACCTGCCCGTATCTGTGTCCATCCGTGTCCATCTGTGGTTTCAATTCTTTATTCTTAAGGGTTATTCGTCCTTCAGATATTCCGTTTCCATTTTTGAAACGAGATCCTGCGCAAAATTGTCCAGTTCCACTGTGCGAACCCGCAACGTGTGTACCAACCAGTTGTAGCCGAACATGGAAGGGATCGCCACGAGCAACCCGGCCACCGTCGTCACGAGCGCCGCCGAAACACCGGGAGCCATCGTTTGCAGGTCGGCTCTGCCCATTTGTCCAACCGCCGCGAAGGTGTCCATCACCCCCCACACAGTTCCGAGCAACCCGAGAAACGGCGCGCCTGCGACTGCGATTGCCAGCAGAATGATGCCCGATTCCAGCTTTAACGATTCCCGCGCCACGGAACCTTCCAGCGTGCGTTTGATATGCTCCATGCCTTTGAGGGAGAGATACTTTTTGCGTCCCTCTTCTTCGCCGAGTTTCAGGCGGCTATCCAGTTCCAGGCAGCCATCGTGATAAACCGTGAACATCGGGCAACCTTCCACCTGGATGCGACGATCAAAAATGCCGAGCACATTCTTTTGAGAGCGAAATTCGGAGTCGAAATAAAGGTTATACTGTTTGGCCCGGCGCATCTGGAGGCTTTTGGAAACCATCACAGACCATGCGAACATGGAGAAGAAGAACAGGAAAATGATGATGATCTTGGACTCTGGAGTGGCATTTTTCCAGATGTAGCCAAGCTGCGTCTGTTGCGCGGCAAATAAGTAAAAGGGAACGCTCATGTGAACAACACACCTCTAGCAACAGCCTAAAAGGCTATCGCTTGACACGGCGTAACGTGGAGGAAGTGAAGGTCATGGTTTTATCACGTTACGACCGCAACTGTATGACCAACTGCTACTGAGTGTATAATTTACGGTTTTTCTCGCAAGAATATTCATGAATTTTCCTGTTCCGCGAAAATTTATCGTAAAATTCCTGGGTTGCTGGTGGGTTTGGCTTCGAAACCCGAATAAAAAACTCTACAAAATAGCCACTTACAATGAAACCTGCGGATCGCACCGCGCCTGCGAAGGCTGGTCTGCAAGTCCCGCCGAGTGACCTTTTAACGCTAAAAGGTATGCGTGCGCTTCCCGCCGAGTGACCTTTTAACCTGAATCCGGCGGTTAAAAAACTAGGAAAGAAGGGAAACCACAGACAGACACAGATATTTCAGCAGATCCTAGAAACCGGAGTTAACCGCTAATCTGCGCTGATAATCGCTAATAGAGAAGCAGTTGAGGGAAAGCATGGGCTTCACCATTCGCTTTTTTGGATGAATCGTCTCACGACGTCTTTCAACCTAAAAACGGCAGTTGAACCGCGAATCGCAGGTGGTCAAAAAACTACACTATC